>JABXJW010000314.1 GCA_013375395.1 Desulfobacterales bacterium | reverse complement strand
CATCCATATCCTTCCATTCAGGCAAGTCCTCATTTCCAGGAAGCATACGAACAGCCTCTAATATGTCTTCCCTACGAAGCATACCAAAAGGCTGTTCCTTTTCAGCATACGGATAAGCCTGTTTGTGCCACGCTTGAATTCCTGCTTCAAGTGTAGCAATAGCAGACTCAAAGTCTTTATCTTGCCAACGCCACCACATTATTTAACCTCTCTCAACTTGCCTCCAAGACTGCGTATTTCCTCTATTTTCCACCCAAGCTTCTTCAGCTCTTTAACCATATCTTCTGTAGATATATCCACATTAGATGTCAAAATTTTTAAGGCATCCTCTCGGATAGACCTTTTTTCCACTTTTCCTTCCGCTGTAGTTTCTTCTCTTTTACGAGTCCAAAGGTCACTCTCTGGATTGAACACCTTTTTAATCAAATTCCACGCCTTTTCGTGCCATTGAAGAGGCTTAGTTAATGGAGTAAATTTCCACCCAAAGTGTTCCTTTAGGCTACTAAGAGCCCCTGTTAAGTCCTGTTTATAAGGTTTCATATTTAGAATCCCCACTTACTCAAAAGTCCCTTCTCTCCTCCTGGCTCCTCTTTTGTTGCCCAACTCCACCACCTAGGCTCTTCCCAAGGCATTCTTTCAACATCTTCTATCTCTTTTGTTGGACGGCCAAACCACCAATTATCTAGAAGCCATCTTAGAGCTTTTTGACTCAGGTTTACATTATCTGCAATCCAAGCGAGAGCTTGAAGTTTCTCTTCTGGTGATGCTCGTTCTATAACAGAAGAATCATAATCTTCGGGATTGTCCATGTAGAGTATGTTCTTTAAATCTTCTTTAGATTTAAGAGCAGGAAATGCCTCTTTGCTTTCCCCCCACCAGTCTGCTTTGCCTTGCTGTCTTCCTACACGCTCAGCTGCTGTTGAACCAGCAGCAAGGAGCGCCACAACTATTTGGTCATTTGCAGGCAACTCCCTAAACCAGGTATCCCTATTTTTCATAAACTCCACATACTCAGGTGCAGCCTCTGGCATAGGTCTCCTACCTAATCGAGCACCCACAGCTTCTTCAAGAGTAGCTGGTTTACCTCTAGGTGCTTGATATCCCTTAAAGAATCCCCTTTGTGTTTCTGGTGCCCACTTCTCATATCCTGTGGGTGTTGGAACCTCCTTAGTAAATTCTGGACCATATTTCTGCCTTAAAGGTTCTACCATTCCTGCTCTAGCTGCACCAGTAGGAACTTCTGCTCCAGGCATGCCTACCATAGTGTTTAAGTGCTCAACAATAATCTTAGACTGTGCAGTAAGGAACTCCTCTCTTTCCTTAGTACTCATTGCTGCGAGATTAGGCGGTGTCATCTGTTTTAGCAAAGCCGTTAACAGCTGTGCTCCTGCAGGACGCTGTGCGTAGTTTATGCCAACCATATACTGAGCAGTTGCTGAACTGAATTGTGCATAATCTCTAAGGTCTTTCTGTACATCTGCTAATGAGCCTTCTCTTTTGCAAGCCCACACTAACCTATCCACTTCACTTTCAAACATCCGTTTCCCAATCAGCCCTGGCGCTTGAGTTCCCGCAAATCCACCTAATAAACCTGAAATTACATTACCGTTCATACTTATCTCACCTCCATAAGTTCAAATTTTGAATTTATGTCTATTTTGGGCCCAGTGCTCCTGCAAGAGCTCCACCAATAATACTACCGATTGCACCCCATATGCTTTGCTGAGTTGCTGCATCTATCCCCATTTGAGTCAGTTCTCTTCTAAGTTCTGCTTCAAGGTCAAACATATACTCTTGGAAACTCATCTGCTGGACTCTTGCGTATTCTGCTTGAGCTGCCTCTCGGGCTCTTACATCAGCTTCCCACTCAGCAAGACCTGCTGCTATGGCAGAATCATATGCTTTTCTGTATTCGCTCTGTGCTGAAGTAAAGGCTCTTTCCGCAATTTCTTGGCCAAATCTAGTGGCGGATATTTGTGAAGCAAACACTTTGCCATATTCATTCATTCCTGCAGTCCAAGCTCTTTCTCTTGCCTCACCTTCAGATAAGCCAGCCTGTAGCGCTGATTGATACTCTCTCTGATATTCACCTTGAGCTGCAGTCCAAGCACCTGTTTGAGCTTCATATCCCATTCCAACATGTTGCATAGCAAGTGACAAACCTTGAATCATACCTTGCTGTTGCATAAGTGCTGATTCTTTTTCTAACCCTGCACGATAGGTAGCCCTTCTCTCTCCTGCTTCTGTTACTGCTTCCCTTTCCCCTTTACGAAGCATTCCACTTAACAAAAAGCCCATACCTCCTCTCTCAGCCCAGGCTTCCCTCAACTCAGGCATGTACTCTTCTAAGGCTCTGGTTTCTTCAGCTCTATAAGCTTCCATTATTTCTTCGACTGGCAGACCAACACCTTCTCCCCTCAGAAGTCTTGATATCAACTCACCAGCTTCAGGATAAAGCTCGCCTAATTCTGGATAAGCCTCTCCAAACCTTTCATACCTTGGAAGCTCAAGCGTTGGAAAGCCACCAAAAGGTTCATAAACACCTAGTTGTGCAGAGGGATATTCTGCTCCATAAGGTGTATAGCGGGGTAGTGTTAATCCAGGATAAGGTTGGGCAAAGGGGTCCCAAGTTGCAGTTCCCGCCCCTCTACCAAAAATACCAGCTATAGTTTCCCAAGGAATTTGATTTATATCAAAAGGTTCCCATGCCATTTACATCACCTCCCTTATAATTTCCATAAGCGAACACGGACTTGATTGATACTAATATTTGTGCTGCCCCGTGCGGCAGTAAGTTGTGTAGTAGTCAATTTTTTCCAACTCCACCCAGCTGTTCCAAGCGTTCCAAATCCACTCATACTTATTCCATAAAATTCCTCTGTAGTGTGCTTGCCTTGAACATCTACTAAAAGGTTGGTAGTGCCGAGATTATGTGTAAATAATTTATCTTCACCCTGATTGATATTTGTCCAATTACTATCATAATCTGGCGGGCGCTGGGCATCTACATAGTCTTTCCTAACAGCCTCATCATCATACTCAGGAGTAGCAAATAGGTAGCGAATCCTCTTTGTGCCCATATTAAGGTCTACTGTGGCTGCCGTATGAGCACTAAGAGCGTGAGACTTAGGAGTATGGTTTCTAACTTGCGTTTTTGTGCTTTCCTCTAAAGTGCCCGCATCTATGTCCAAAGCATCATGTAGTGCCTTTGTATGCCTTGCAGAATTATAGTATTGGCTAT
The DNA here is from genome assembly GCA_013375395.1 of Desulfobacterales bacterium. Lineage (GTDB taxonomy): Bacteria > Desulfobacterota > Desulfobacteria > Desulfobacterales. The sequence continues at coordinate 271 of JABXJW010000314.1, read as the reverse complement.
GATCATCATCGCCTTTCCCACTCAATGAACCGTGGTCTAATGCAAGTGAGTCGTGAATAGCTTTTGTATGTCTAGCTGCATTATAGTATTGAGCGTGGTCGTCATCACTTAATCCACCCAAACTTCCGTGATCTGTAGTCTTTGTGTGATGAGCCGAAGCATCGTTCTCGTGAGTTGTTATTTTACTATCAACCTCATCTGCTCTGATTAACTTCCCTGCTTCTCCAGTACTGGAAGCGTGGAGTGTATCTATAGTATCAGCATCCTTCCC
>JABXJW010000313.1 GCA_013375395.1 Desulfobacterales bacterium | reverse complement strand
CAGGCCATTGCGGCCTGACGGCCCAGGGCCCCATCAAAGTCTAAACTCGAAGCAGCTAAGAAATTTTCCTAAATTACCCTTTAATAAAGGGGGACTTTGAGGTACCCCCTTTGGAAAAGGGGGGATAGGGGGGATTTTAAAAAAGATCAAGATTGTTGAGGTGACACCATGAGAAGAAAACGCAAAAAGAAACCTCCCGAGGTTGTCCTTCGTGGGGGCAAACCAGCGGCAGTCATCCTCGATATTGACGAATATCGGGAGATGCTGGAGCGGCTGGAAGACATGGAAGATCTTAAGATGTTGGAAGACATGAGGAAAAAGCCTCTCAAGTTTAGGCCCCTTGATGATTTTCTGAAGGAGTATTCGCCCGGTGTATGAGGTACTTCTTGAACGGAGGGCGGAACGGGATATTAAGAAGCTGCCGGAGGAAACATTTCATCGGATTATTCCACACCTTAAAGCCCTGTCTGAAAATCCCAAGCCTTCAGGTTGCCGTAAGATCACGGGCTCGAAGAATGATTGGCGCATCCGGATTGGAGACTATCGCCTCATCTATGAGATTGATGCGCGGGCCAAGGCTGTGAAGGTAATGCGGATCAGGCATCGTAAGGATGCGTATAGATGAGAAACTCGAAAAAAGGTTTGTCTTAGCGTACTCCGCGTCTTGAGTGAGCAGAGAGAACGGGCGGTGAGAATCCTGTAGTGAGAATATTCATAGGAGGTTTATGGCGGACATAGTAAGCAAACTCTGGGGATTCTGTCACACCCTGCGGCATGACGGCATCGACTACGGCGATTACATCGAGCAGTTGACCTACCTCTTGTTTCTCAAGATGATCGAGGAGAAAGGGGCGGAAATACCTTCCGAATATGCCTGGTCTGTTTTAAAGGAAAAATCGGGTGTTGATCTGACGGACCACTACATGGCAACCCTGCGGGGGCTTGGAAAGCTGTCGAATATGTTGGGAGACATCTACGGCGGGGCCATGTCCCGGTTCAGCAACCCGGTCAACCTGAAACGCCTGGTCAATCTCATTGACGAGATTGAATGGACCGCCCTCAAGGTAGACGTAAAAGCTGCGGCCTATGAGGGCTTGCTCGAAAAGTCCGCTTCCGAGGGAAAGAAAGGCGCAGGACAATACTTTACCCCGCGTATCCTAATCCAATCGATTGTTCGATGCATGCAGCCCGATCCTCGCAAGATCAAAGACTTTACCATCCACGATCCGGCAGCCGGGACGGGCGGTTTTTTGGTCTGCGCATATGAATGGCTGATGAAAAAAGCAAAAGGCGCACTTGAGCGTGCGGATGCCAAACTCATTCTGACCTCTACCTACTCCGGAACCGAACTTGTCCCCCGCCCCAGAAGACTCGCCTTGATGAACCTTTATCTTCACGGCATTGAGGCCAACATCTATTTGGGAGATGCCATTTATGAGCCGAAAAAGGGAGGCCCCTATGAGTGCATTATGACCAATCCTCCCTTTGGGACCAAGGGGGCCAATCAGGCGCCCACCCGCGATGATTTCACTATTGCCACCAGCAATAAACAGCTCAATTTTGTCCAGCACGTGATGAGTATTCTAAAGCCGGGCGGTCGCGCAGCCATTGTTGTTCCCGACAATGTCCTCTTTGCAGACCAAGCCGGTGAGGTGTTCAAGATCCTCACCGAGGACTGCGACCTGCATACTGTTTTGCGCCTTCCCAACGGCACCTTTACTCCTTACAGTCCCGGTACGAAGACTAACGTGATCTTCTTTACCAAGGGTTATTCCACGGAAAACGTCTGGGTCTATGATGCCCGCACCAATGTTCCGAGGATAACAAAGAAAGACCGTCCTCTCACCCCACAGCACTTTGCGGAATTTGAGACCTGCTATGGACGCAGCCCCAATGGCAGGGGCAAGCGTGATCCCAAGAAGTCAAAAGAAGACCGGTGGCGATCCTTTCATATCAGCGAGGTGAAGGAGCGAGATTTCAAGATCGACAGTCTTAAGTGGCTCAAGGATGAGTCGCTCGACAATAGCGATGAACTGCCGGAACCAGAAGAATTAGCAGTTGATGCTATTGCTGAACTTGAAGGGGCAATTGAGGAACTGAATGCAATTATCAGTGCGCTGGAAAACAACGCTGGTGCTGACTTGCCTACTGCGGCTAGGGGAGGCAAATGAGAGCCGGTTGCATTCAAAACCCAATAAAAAGCAATAGCCAGAATGAAGAAAGTTTTCCCGAGGGTTGGACAATCGCACGGCTTGAACAAATTTGCACAGCGCCTCAATATGGCTGGACCACAAGTGCTAACAAGAATGGGACGGGCCTAAGACTGCTTCGTACGACAGATATATCAAAGGGAGTTGTTGATTGGTCCACGGTGCCGTATTGCAAAAAGAAGCCTGATAATCCCGAAAAATACCTGCTGTCACCGGGTGACCTTGTCGTCTCACGAGCTGGCTCTGTCGGTTTGAGCTACGTGGTGAGGGAGTGCCCGAGATCAATTTTTGCTTCTTACCTTATTCGCTTTCGGGCGGTTCCGTCCATGGAAAGTGAGTTCATAGGACTGTTCCTCAAGACACCGCAATACTGGGCCGCGATTGCTGACGAGACAGCGGGTATCGCAATTCCAAACGTAAACGCATCTAAGCTTAAGCGGCTGGAAATACCCCTGCCCCCACTTGCGGAACAAAAGCGGATCGTAGCAAAGGTCGAACAATTGCTCGCGCGAGTCAACGCTGCACGCGAGCGTCTGGCCAAAGTCCCGGAAATCCTCAAGCGCTTCCGCCAGTCCGTCCTCGCCGCCGCCTGCTCTGGAAAAATTACCGCTGATTGGAGAAAAAGGAATCCTTACGTTGAACCTGCTGACGTCCTATTGAAGCGAATAGGGGGGCATAGAAAAAAGTTGTATGAAAGAGAGTGCGTTACAGCACGAATTGAAGGCAGTCCAAAGCCGAGGAAGCCAATAAACCTTGAACCGAAGATTCGTTATGCTGGGAACGGTATTAGAATACCTGATACATGGTTTTGGACTTCGTTTAAAGACGTCGCGTCTGTAAAGAAATATTCGATGAGTAGCGGGCCATTTGGTTCGGTACTGGGACGAAAGGATTATCAAGATAAGGGAATACCTGTTGTTAGGGGACAAAACATACAAAACGGAAAATTCACTTCTAAGAACTTTGTATACATTTCCGCGGGGAAAGCCCGAAATTTAGAGAGAAGCACTGCATATCCCGGAGATATTGTGGTTGTTGCTGTTGGTTCTTCTGGTCAAGCAGCAATAATACCTGACAGCCTGACGCTTTCTGTTTTGTCGCAGAATTGTAACAAGATTACCGTAGATAGAAATCTTGCCATTCCTGAGTTCGTAAATATGTTCCTCCAAATCGAAATTGCTAGGGCACAGCTTCGGGAAAGGACTACTGATACCGCTAGGCCATTCCTGAGTCTTAGGGCTCACTCAAAAATAATTTCACATTTTTGATGGAGCAATCGAGTAGTTCCAGTTTGGCCGTAGGGTGTATC
>JABXJW010000312.1 GCA_013375395.1 Desulfobacterales bacterium | reverse complement strand
TAGCATATTGATGATATTGCCTTTTTGTGACGCGATGCGCCCAGTAACGAAATGAGAAAAGGCAGCTAAAGAGAGAATCTACAGATTGCCCGGATGCCTTACTTATTTACAAATGGACGTCCCCTTTTCGCCTCGTTTTACAGCGTCCGCTGAAGCGAATAGTCGGGCGTCCTCCAACTCAAGATTGAGGCCGTCGTGCGAGTTTCCCCAATTCTAAAACAACTGCCTCAGCATCACCTTTCCAGACAAGGTATCGCTTTTCCTTCAAAAAAGGCACTTCCTTCAGAAGGGAATGGGGATGCCCAACCAAAAGAGGAAGCACCCTCGTTTCTCCCGCTTCAATCTCCAAAGTTAATGCCGTCCGTAATTCTTTTTGAGCCCATGGCTTCTTAACCAAATATTTGCTCACCACGACTATTACATACCTGGAGCGTGCTATACCTTCGTGTATCTTTTGAACGATACTTTGACCCCAGCCTATTTCTGCTTCGTCGTACCAACAACGTACACCTGCTGCCTCTAGCTGCTGAACTAATGGGCGTGCTACTAAATTTTTATCCTCACTCGCGTGGCATATGAAAACTTCCCATTCGGTGGGTTTAACTCTTTCAAAACCCACAGCCACAAATCGAATGTAAGGACCTCCAGCTTCCGCGATAGTCTCGGCAAGCTGGCGTGCAGGCAATTTTAAAGACTGTCTGGTATCTCTGAAGCGCTCGTATTCCATCAAAGGCACGTCGGCATAAAGGACATGGAATTCATCATTAAAAAAGTTTGTAGCAGGGTAGATCTCGAACGGCACTGAGCGAAGCAGATCAAGGGCACCTTCTTGGCGACGCGCGGCGAGTAATCGTCGTGCATTAACAAAGGGTTCTTCCGCTTCGTCCGATGGAAAAGAGGGTCCTTCTATCGTAAAATCCTGAGCCCCTGTACCATGGTGTAAGACTACAATTCCCATCATTCACGTGTACCTACTTGACGCCCAACGAGCCCTTCAGCCGCAGCGAAAGCTGTCGGCTGCAAGAGTTAAGGTTAGGCAATTACGTTTTTTCTTTCTTGGCTCTTACTAAGGGCATCTACATGTATTCGCGAACCCAGTAAGGCTACAGACCAGTTGAACTTGTTTCGAGTCCATACCCGCATCTGTTCTTCGGTGGCTTCAATCGTTAGCTCTTCCTCTTCACCTACCAGAAAATTTCGCCAAACCTGAAGCTCTTCACATGCCTTTCTTCAAATCTTCCGCTGAGATAGGTGGCTGAAGATGTCTTGCCATAATTGACACTCGTCAGCCAAACGATTTCATTGCAGATTAGAGATGTCAATCATTAGTTTTTTCAGCTCAAAGAATAAAGGGCCTTTAATAAGGACTTCAAACCACTCTTTAAGGGTTTGATTTTCTTCGTTTGTAATAAATGATAGACCGGGATGTTCTCAACTTTTCAAACTTTTTGTTTTTTTGTCTTGTTCATCCTTGCTTGCCAGCCTCTGGAGGGTTGATCCAGTCTGATCTCAAAAGTTCCACCAGGCATAAACGTGAACTTTATTGCGTATCACAGAGTTATTGCCTCCGTATATTAATACAGACCGACTTTTGACTTTAGTCCCAGTAAGATTTTGCCAATAATCAAGACCCTTGAAAAAATCTTTGCTTATTGTGACCCCTGATTTTATTTCTATGGGAACCAATGTGCTGCCCAGATCAAGAATTATATCAATTTCGTGTCCGGCTGAATCCCGCCAGAAAAAACAATCAGGATCCTGCCCCGCACTAAAAGCCCTTTTGTAAAGTTCTGAAACTACAAATGTTTCAAAAATAGCGCCTCGGGCAGCGTGGAATGCCAATTCATCGGGCTTTCTGATGCGCAACAGGTAGCAGAGCAACCCGGTATCTAAAAAATAGAGCTTAGGGGTCTTGACCAGCCTTTTTCGGAAATTCCGATAATGTGGCCTGAGAAGTACAACGAGAAAGCTTGCTTCCAAAACAGATAACCAGCGTCTTGCTGTTGTATGGGTAACGCCACAATCTGATGCGAGATTAGAAAAATTCAATAGCTGCCCGGTGCGGCCCGCACAAAGAGCAGTAAATCTGCGAAACGTTTCCAGGTCGCCAACATTAATTATTTCGCGAACGTCACGCTCAAGATAAGTCTGGTAATAATTTTTCAGCCAGTCCTGAGGATCAAGTTTTTTATCGTGAATACGCGGATAGAACCCCTTGAACAATTGGCTGTTCAGGTCTAAATCCGGAATTTTCCGGTCAGTCGGAAGAGTCAAACCTATCTGATCAGCCGGCAAAGATGAAACTCCGGCAAGTTCATCCCGAGAGAAAGGTAATAAATGGAAAATAGCGCAACGACCAGCCAGGGTTTGACTGATACTTTCTAATAAAAGGAAGTTTTGAGAACCGGTGAGAATGAATTGCCCTGCCCTGTTTTCTTCATCAACTATTGTCTGGATATAGGAAAAGAGTTCCGGTGTCCGTTGCACTTCATCAAGGATGACGTTTTTTCTAAATTGCTGCAGGAAACCACGCGGATCTTCAAGGGCAAAAGAACGAAGTTCAGGATCTTCCAGTGATACATAATCGTAATTCTTGAAAACCACACGAACCAGTGTAGTTTTTCCTGACTGACGCGGCCCGGTCAGGGTGACGACAGGATACTGCGTTGCCGCTTTTTTCAGTTTATTTTCAAGAACCCGTTTAATCACAGCACAACCCGTGTAAATTGAATATTGAAAATTAAACTATCACGCATCGTGCTGGATTGTCAAGTCGGTATTTATCTTTTTGTAATGCTTTAGCCCTTTGAAAAAAACCAGAGCGGTCGCCTGCAGCCGTCTTGTTCGCGGTGCGCTTCCTACGGATGTTCCAAACGAAGCGGTTATATCAGTAGAGTGCAACCCATTGAAAATTAAGAGTGTTTTATTTGGTCGACCAGTTTTTTCTCGTGGCTACGCGGACGCCACTGCAAGGCAGAACATCTGGGAGTTGGACTTTTGCTGCTTCCAGAAGTTGCTTAACCATTGGTCGGGGTTCTGGTATCTTGTTGCAGCAGGGCCTGCCATTTACTGCCATCTCGGTCGCACACAATGTCGTAAGTTCTTTGATCCCTTCTTCAACGGTTAGTTCAATGTCATGCCATCGTCGTGCTAATTCCTGGACGATACAATAGGCCAACATTACAATAAATGCATGGCCACGCGTGCGGTCAGCTAGTCGAACATAAACAGGGCGCATCTCCAACTCTACCGTCTTGCTTGTGCGAAATGCCCATTCCACGAGAGTAAGATCCTTGTAGCGGGCATGCACCGTTTCTTTATTCACTGTTTCTTTCGTCAGATCCGTTTTCAATACATAACAACCGTCCAGCTTGGCTTCCCCTTGCTTGGCCTCTTTATCGATGGGAGAATTATGGGGACGTCCAGAAAGCGCCGGTTAAAACCGGCATTAAGTAGGAGGTGAGGCTTTAGAGCCAAGTCCTCTGCGGAGTAAGGGGTAGCGATCCGCTCCGGCCCCGAGCTATGCC
>JABXJW010000045.1:4383-20527 GCA_013375395.1 Desulfobacterales bacterium | reverse complement strand
GTTCTCCGTATGGGCGCCGTATAATGAAATAATTCTTGTAAACGATTTTCGGACGACAATTTGATTGCCGGACCTGTCAATGATAATCTTTGAGCCTGCAAAGGCCCAACCTGCTATCAGGAACAAGGTCAATAGCAGCAAAGAGGTTACGATTTTTCTCACTTACACAAACTCCTAAGAATTTATCTTTTTGGTAACAATTTAGGTCTTTGAAAATACAGCAGCGTCGATGGGGATGAAATTTTGACCTGTGCGAATCACGTATCAGGCACGCGGGTTAAATACCACCCGCTTTGCCTTTGAATACGGTTCAAAATAGACTTTCGATTCTACTTCAAAGACTTGTTCTATGTTTTTTTCATTCAGAGCCTCATCAATATCTCCATGGGCTGCGATTTTTCCCTGTTTCATAAAGATCCAGTAATCGCAATATAATGCAGCAAGATTTAGATTTTGCATCACGGCAATCACTGTTTTTCTCCCGGTCTTGACGCTATCTGCCGCAAGATTTAGGAGGTTTAATGTATACTTGATATCCAGGTTCGATGTGGCTTCGTCTAAAATCAAAACCGGGGTGTCCTGTGCCAGGGCTCTTGCAAAAACAACCCTCTGCTTTTCACCACCGCTTAGTTCGGTAATATGTCTGTGCGCAAATCGTTCAATTCCGGTCTCGGCCATCACGGCGGCCGCTATTTTCATGTCTTTTGATGAAGGGGCGGAAAACCTCGGCATATAAGGATGTCTTCCCATAAGGACTATCTCCTTTACAGTATAAGGGAAGTTAATATAGAAGTCCTGTGGGACAAGCGCTATTTCTTTAGCTAAGTCCTTTCTTGTGTAGTCGTTTAAATCTTTCCCTTTATATTCAACTGTTCCGCTTTCCGGCTTTTTATTTTTAACCAACATGTCGACAAGTGTTGTCTTGCCACACCCATTAGGTCCGATGATTCCATAGAACCTTCCGGGCTCGATGTTGAGTGAAAGGTCACTGAAGACCCCGTCCCCGCCATAAGAAAAATTTATATGGCTGATCGCAAATCCCATTTTCTATCCCATAGTTCCGGCGATCTGTCTTTGCCGAAAGATATAACAAAAGAATGGCCCCCCAATGAGAGCCGTTAAAACACCGATGGGTATTTCCATTGGTAGAACAGCCCTTGTTATGGTGTCTGCACAAAGGAGCAAAGTGGCCCCGGCCAGGGCCGATACAGGAATCAATTTTCTGTTATCCGGCCCCACTAAAAACCGCATCAGGTGAGGGACGATCAGGCCGACAAAGCCTATAATGCCCGAGACGGAAACGCACACTGCCGTGATGAGTGAGGCTGTTACAAGAAGAATTACCCTGACCGTGTTGGTCTCAACTCCAAGGGAACTCGCAGAGCGATCGCCGAGGGACATGATATTTAAGTCGCGGGCAAAGAAGATAAAGATAAGAAATCCGAGCAATACAAAAAGGAAAGTCAAAAAAACATCTGTCCATGTCTTTGATCCAAAACTTCCCATCAACCAGAAAATAATAATCGAGACCTGTTCATCGGCCATATACTTGATGAAGCTGATACCTGCCGACAAAATAGCCGCAACAATGATCCCTGATAAAATAAGATTGTTTGAGGAGACCTGGCCGCCGAAAGAAGCAAGATATATGACAAAAAAAAGGGTGGCAACCGCACCGATAAAGGCAAAAAAAGGGACGGAATAAATACCCAAAAAGCCGATATCCAGAAGCAGGGCAATCGATGCCCCAAAGGCCGCGCCGGCAGATATTCCCAGTGTGTAAGGATCAGCCAGAGGATTCAGGAGGATTCCCTGAAAAATGGCCCCTGCAATGGAAAGCCCTCCCCCGACAATGGCTGCGGTCAATATGCGCGGCAGCCGGACATCTACGACAACATAGGCAAAGATATGGTTCATAGCAGCCAGTAGTTCTTGATGCCCGCTTACTTTTGAAGCTATAATTCTTATAACATCGAGCCAGGGTATTTTCATATATCCCATCCCGGTCGAAGCAAGAATAACCGCACAAAGCAGTACAGCCAATAAAACGGTTTGGCCCCCCACAGAGACCCTAAGCTTCTTCTTTTCCATCGTAGGCTACAACCTAATCTGATTATCCCGGGCAACATCTTTGATGTGCTGAATAAAGATGTTCGCAATGTGAGAATTTTCGCCCATTCCCTGAAGTACGGGGGTAACCTCTATCCCTTTTGAGTTGAAAGTCATCTTCCAGGAATCATCCTCGTCACCGGCCATGTCGTTGGCGGCATGGTCGCCTGCAACGATCATTAAAGGTTTTAATACAACTTTTCTTATTCTGTCCTTGATTAATCCTGAGACAACATAATCAAGGGATGGGAACCCCTCAACCACGCCTACATATACAGGTGTCTCGGGGTGCATCGTTCTTAAAGTTTCTTGAAATTCTATGTACGCACCGGTAGATAAACATTTGTTTCCGTGCCCCATATAAACCAGGGCCGCTTTATTCTTCGCGGCCAAACTTACATCGGCTTTAACTGCTTTTGCGGCAATTCGCAGATCTTCATGATAAAGGTATTCGACCCCTTTTTCCCCAAATAAAGGTCTTCCCAGAACTATTTTCTTGAAAGGCTTATGCTTGGTTCTAATTGCGGCAATAGAATCGAGGCCATCCACGCAGGATTTTAGATCAAGATACTCCTCACCTTCAAAAACATGGGTAGGCTGTACAATGATTGTGGTATACCCCTCGTCTTGCAGGTCAGCCATGGTAGCAAGGGGTCCTTTAACGCGCAGGACATCTCTGGGGATATCTTTGTTTTCCTCCAGGAATTTCTTGTCATTGTGCCTTTTATGCCAGATGTTTCTAATAATGTAAGAGGTAAAAGCCAGTTTTACCTTCACCCCGGGAAAGGCATCCTGAACCTGTTTTTGAATATTTGTAATGGCCACAAGCGCGGAAGGATAACTTGTGCCAAATTGGGCCAGAACAATAGCTGTCTTGCCTTCCTTCTTTCCCATCGCAAAGGCAGTGGTCACAAATGCCATCAAAAAGACGGCCGTCAAAACCATGATCCTTGTTTCCCTGAGAATTAGCTCCCGTTTCATGAATACCTCCTTTTTTTGATGTAAGAATTTAGCCTTTTGAAAAGCAAAAAAATCCCCAGACCGACGGATCAGCCTGGGGATTTCCCTGTTTTATCCTCAAACTTTCTTGTGTCCACAACACGAAACCGGGGATTGTGATACACGACTATGTTGTGGCAGGTCTTCTGGCTCCCCCGCCCTTTTAGCGACCTTCCCATCCCGATTGATTGGAACAGTGGTATTAAATGCTAAAAGGGTTCCCTTTTCTTGATAAAAAAGGGCGGGGTTACAGCGGCGGGCCCGCTCCCGATTCTAACGGGATTCCCTATTAAGCCCATCAGGGCACCATGGCCCTTTTATGCAAAAGTACCTGCTGATGTCAAGGGGGAAAAACAGCGCCTTGCAGAATCCCTTATTTTAAAGAGAACCTTACAGGCACCATTGTTCCAAACAGCTGAGCGAATTTTTCAAATCATGAAAAGAAAAAACTTCAACAGATACGGTGCCGGAAAAATTGTTGAGGATTTCACAGATCGTTCTTGCCTCGTTTTTTCCGAGTGAACCAAGAGATACATGATCCTTCCCGTCCCTTACACCGTGCAGATGGACGACTGTTGTTTTTGCAAGGTATCGTTCGGCATAATCGGCAACCGAATGGCCGTAAAGAAGAAGGTGCCCGAAGTCCAGGCAAACCGACAGGCCAAAGCCTTCAAGGATATCTTCTATGAGTTCAAAGGGGTAGTCGAGGGTCTCAATAGAAATCTCTGTTGGTGCCACGCCGATTTTTAGGATTTCATCCATGCTTGTCAAAAGGCGCTTTTTCCATTGGCCAAGGTTTGTATCATTGCTGCCGTCGTTGCCCGCAAGTGGCAGGTGGAGCGTGTAAGTGGACGGCTTGAGGGAGCTTGTCAATTTCACAGTCTTTTGAACCGTGGCCACCCCGCTATCTCGCACGGCGGGATCGGGATCTCCCAAAAAGATATCAATGGGCAGATGCACGTTGTAGGAAATGCCTTGCTCCCGGCCAATGCAGGCCAGTTGCTCGATCTCTTGAGTTGTCGGCAGATTGCTCGCATCCCGGCTCTGAAAAAGCACCAGCTCTATCTCATCCAGATACGGGGCGAGCATTTCCACGTTGGGAACAATATGGTCCGGATAGATATAAGAGGTGGTTCCTATCCTGAATGGAAAGGCATCCTTACATGATTTGCCAAGAGGCAAGTGGTTAGGATTCCTGTTCAATCTTCACTCTCCAGACACGACCAAGACAGCAGGCAGCTTGTTGACGGGGTGAGGGCAGATACAAACCTCCCTATAAGATTTGCCAGTCCGTTATCCGCAAATACCATATGTCTCCTTCCAGGATCTTCCGGCCTTCGGCAATCTTGATCCTCTTTTCAAACAAAGGCCCGGCAGTAACAACGGTATGATACTCCCCTGATTCACCGCAGTGATCAACAGGGGCGTCGAGTCTGTCCAAGTCCGAGACAAAACTACCGTCAATCTTGCGACCCAGCCACTCTTGTCCGAGTATCTCCGCCTTCGTGCTGACGACAACCGCCTCAAAACCTGCCGCATAAAAATCGATGAGAACCTCTCGGACGTCCATGCCCCAAAGTGGAAAGATCGGCTCAACGGCCATCTCCTCGCACACTCTGTCTATCCAGTCCTTGTGGCCCTGGAGATAAATGTCGCCACACACGACCCCTTCTGCGCCCCGCTCTTTTGATGTGCGAACGGCATTCTTGAAGTCCTGTTCGTAAGCCTTGCGGGAAGTTGATTTTTGAAGAATAGGAATGCCCATCAACTGCGCCTGGGCGCTCAAGATCCCTGCATCCAGCCCATGGGACACGGAGCGCAACCCGTCTGTCGAGACCATATTCAACAGATTCACGATCTCATATCCGGCGGCCATTGCCTTATAACAGGCAAAGCAACTGTCCTTGCCCCCGCTCCAAAGGCTGACAACCTTCACGGCTCAGACCTCGCATTCAAAAAAAGTATCATCTTAGCCCTTTGAAACAAACAGGTTCGAAGCAGCTTCAGCGAGGATCAAATTTTGAACCGGGTAACTGTCTGAGGGGCTTAGTGAGCCTTGAGAAAGAACGGGGAGTTGGGCGTATCGTACTTAAATGCTCAACAAACAGCGAACCTTCCCGGTACAATTTAACAAGTGGCTGCCGTTCTTTCTTTAGGCTCACTTAGGCCCGAGTTTTACACGGTTCAAAATTTGATCCTCGCTGAAGCTGTCGCCCTTTCAACTGCCTAACTTGTTAGCAAAAAAAATCCCCAGACTGACCATTCAGCCTGGGGATGTCCCTGTTTTACCCTCAAACTGTCCTTGTGCCCTCAACTCCGCTCGCGAGAGATCAAAAAGGCACCTGTTCTTTGTGGCAGGTCTTCTGGCTCCCGGATCGCCCTACTCGCCGCGCCTTCCCATCCCCTCGAACAAGACAGTGGCATTGCGGCTTTCGTCCCCGGTCACAGCGGCGGGCCCGCTCCCGATTTTAACGGGATTCCCTTTTAAGCCCCAAAGACAAAGAGGGGCGCCACGGTTTTTTCCTATGTCAAAGGCCGCCCGGTGTCAAGGAAAATGTACCATAAAAGATTCCTCAGGCTGCTCAACTATATTTTACTATTCTTTTGGTTCGCCCGATGTTCCAATATGGCCATCCATACTGTCAACCGACGGCTTGCCTGAAATGGCGGTGAGGATCTGGCTGCTGACCGGAGGGCACCCCTTAATGAAGATTCCATGGTCGCGGTGGGGGGCAGTACAATTACCGATGCACAGCGTGCCATCCGGCACTTCCGCGTGGCCCTTGCCTATGGCAATGCGCACGCCGGTATCCGAAGGAAGGTAGTCGAAAAGGCGATTTCCGTAGTGCTTCAGGAACAAAAGAAGGGTCGACTGGCACGCGCTGCATGAGTTCTCGTCCAAAACATTGACATTCGGGAATTCGATCGAGAGATTTTCCGGCGGCAGAGCAAACGCAGAACTCAAGTCCCGCCAGTTGTCTGGTGTGACCGCAATGGAGTCAAGGTCGATCACACCGTAGCCGCGCTCTGCGCCAATGCGCAAATGGGGAATATTTTGTGCCTGCGTGCCCATCAACTTGCACGCTACTGCGTCTGCCGCAAAGGCATCAGCGCCCACGACGACTACGTCGAAAGGCTTGGCTTCCCCGGCGCTGGGCCCCAGCCCTTCCATGCCAACGGTGCCGTCGATGATGGAAAGATGCGGCCGTAGCACTCCGGCCATATCGGCGATGGCTATGTCGATCGGTTTTTCGTCGCGCCCTTCGACCGGCGGCAACATGTGCAGTTCAACCTTGCTGCGCCGCCACAGACAGCCTTTCATGTTCTTGACCGACAGTGTCACGCCGGTGTGCATGTGCATCTTCATGACAGGGATAGAGACGACAATATCGTATTCGAACACTTCAGGGCAAACCTTGAGAGAATCGATCGCAATGCCGGCGGGGACCGGCGCCTTGATGAAGCGGCGGGCATCCATGTCGATCAGGATGCAATCGCGCTCACGTGCTATCGACGTGATACCGCCGGCGTCAAAGGCTTCCTGCGCCTTTACGCCAACTATGGGGCTTTCGCCGACAGCAACTTCTGCACCGTCCTCCCTGAACGCATCGATAGCCGCGGCCACAACTTGCGGATCTGTGGTGATGCCCGCCCCGGCAGGGGCAACCCTGCCGGCATTAGGCTTGAGCAGCACTCGCCTACCGCGGGAAGGTGAAAGATCCACCTGAGCCAGCGCCGCGCGGGTGTTGGCATATGGCCCGTCTCCTGCCGCGACATGAACTGACGGGCGGGTCGGCAATTTCAGAAACGGGCTGTCAGTTAGGCTGATCGATGCCATTGGTTATACCTGATTGAGGGACTTGCAGAAAAAATCCTTGCAAGCGCCTGGCCTTTTATCATATATCAGGCACCCCTTTTCTGGATGCACCAATGAACAGCCTATCTCCCGGCAACAGCCCAGGCAATCCAGGCATACTTCCTGCTGCACCGAGGGAGCATGGTGATTGCTCACTATTTGACCATCTTGTATGATTATCCCTTTCTCTTCTGCTTCTAGTTCAAAACAATTTAAGCAGATGAGGGCTCCATTTTCGCTGTAAATTGTCTCTTCACCCCAGGTCACCCGGTTGCCACAGTGAAAACAAGCTATCTCTTTCATGCGTGATAGAATCCATCCTCCTTGTTAGCCATTTATCTGATCTTTTGCCATTTTGCAGCGTGCAATCTGGCGACGCATCTGAAAAAAGCGGGCTAGACGTGACGGTCTTGGAATCCGCCCTCTTGATATCACCAATATCAGGGCGAGAGCCAGAAAAACTTCTGCATACCACCAACATTGACATCAAAAGAGGAAGTTTTTATTCTACAAATATCTTGCCTATGTGAAATCTATGAACCAAACGATTTTGTTATGGATTTCTAATTGAAATCACAAGGCTTGTCAATCACTTGGGACAAAGGAGGGACACAGCCGGCCGCTAATGCCCGGGGGGGACCGTCATAAGGTGTGCATTCTTATGGCTATGCAGACCCTTTCGTTGACACGGGCCTCCGGTGATTGTAGTTTATCCGAAAGGTTTTGTCGTTGTCCGACCAAGGGTATATTCAGCGGGAAAAGCTCTCCCGCCCCGTGCTTGTGGGACCATCAATGAGCGGCAAGACTAGTCCGGATTTTACGGAGGGGGGACGGTGACAGATAAGAACAAAGAGCCAATCGACCTGTTAAAGCGGCGTACCGGCAAGCTGCTTGAGCAGGAAAGACGCAAGGAGGAGGCAGAACGAGGCAGAAAGCAACTCGAATGGTCCGGGGCAAAGTTTGCGGCTGAAGCCGAGGCGATCGATCTGAGCGAGGAGGTGCTCAAGGGTGTCAAGACCTTCATGTGCACCATAGCGGACAGGGTGAAGGAAGCAAGGTCGATCAACGAAGTTGAACGCTCATGCTTTGGGCTTGTACTCCTCCTCCTGAGGGACTACGACCGTGTGGCGTTTGACAAGCTCCTCAAGATGATGAAGGACGAGGAAGGAATTTAAGGGGTTTTCAGATGGGCCGACTGATTTCACACATGACAAGGATCAAAATAATACTGATCATATATTTTTTTGTATCTGCCGGCACGGCTATGGCCCAGGATAACCCTATGAATGGTCCTTGGGGGAACCCAGAGGTAAAGGTCGGGCGCTGCGAGCAGCCGGGAGCGCCGGCGAATACGGCGGCCTCTTGGGTCAAGACCTTTAGAAAGTACATCTCACCCATTGACGGGAGTAATTGCCCCATGTATCCTTCTTGCTCCCGTTACAGTATTGAGTGTTTTGAAAAGCACGGCTTTGTCAAAGGGTGGGTCATGACATGGGATCGTCTTTACCGGTGTGGGCGTGACGAGTTGCGGCTCTCCCCGCAGATTGCCTTAAATGGTCAAGAAAAGTGCTCTGACCCTGTGGAAAACAACGATTTTTGGTGGAGCAATGGGAAATAGCCGGCGCTTGAGGGCTTTTGTCACAGTCTTTTTGCTTCTGCTGTTTGCCCTCGGCCCGCGTTTTGCCCATGGCAAGACCTTGGCCCTCATAAGATCCGACAAGCAGTTCCAATTTGCTGAAAACTATTTTTTGAAGGGAGAATATTTCCGGGCAATCAGCGAATATGAACGCTTCATTTACTTTTTCCCCCAAGATCCTCGCGTGGAACTTGCCATGTACAAGGTGGGATTGTCCTATCTTAAAGGCGAGCGGTTCAGGCAGGCGATCAAATCCTTCAATGCCCTCATCGAAAAATATCAGGACACAAAGCTTTCAATAAAATCTTATTTCAAGATGAGCGAGTGCTATGTCAAGCTCAAGAAATTTGCCGTGGCGCTCACTGTATTGGACAACGTTCTGAAGATTGCACAGGATCAAGATGCAAAAGATGAGGCCTGCTACAGACTGGGATGGGTCCACATTGAGATGGATGCCTGGGAAAAGGCGCAGGCTTCCTTTGACAGGATCAGTCCGAAGAACAGGGATGCCTACCGCCTCAAGAAGCTGTCGGATGCCATCAATAAAAAGAAGCTCCTGAAAACCAAGAATCCAACCGCTGCAGGCTTGCTTGCCGTGGTGCCGGGGGCCGGTCATTTATATTGTGAAAGGTACCGGGATGCCTTGATAGCCTTCTTGCTTAACGGCGCCATGGTCTATGCGGCCTGTGAGGCTTTTGATCACGACAATGTCGCCCTTGGAGGCCTCATCGCTTTTTTTGAGATCGGGCTTTATGCCGGGAATATCTACAGCGCCGTAAGCAGCGCCCACAAATACAACCGCAGACAAAAAAGCGATTTCCTGCAATATCTGAAGAAACATTCAACCCTGGAGATATCGGCGGGCAGGTTGGCAGAGAGCCCGGCTGTGGTTTTATCGTACAAGATCACTTTCTAATGGCAAGGCCCTCTAATCTTTCCACCTTAGAATCACTGCAACGCCTTGTCTCATCACTCTCCACAGTCTCTTCCGGTTATCTTCTTCAACGCCTGCGCCACCCTCCCGCGAACATCCCCGTTCCTGTCTCTTAGCGCATCAATTAGCGGTTCTACCGTATGTTCGTCTCTAAGCTCACCCAATGCGTCAGCCGCATGGCCTCGAACTGCTGCATCCTCGTCTTTCATGGCACAAACCAGGTGTTCCACCGCGCGCGGATCCTTGATTCTTCCCAACGCTCTTGCCGCCCGGCTTCGGACATTCCAATGCTCATCCTTCAGTGCGGAAACAAGGCTTTCTACCACTCTAGGCTCCTTGAACCACCCCAATGCCTCTGCCGCAGCCGCTCTTATATGCGGCGCGGCATCTTTATCATTCAGGACGGCAATCAGTGGCTTTACCGCGCGCGGATCCTTGATTTTGCCCAACGCTTTGACTGCGTGTCTTCGAATGAGCGAATTTGTATCCTTCAATGCAGCAACAAGAGGCTTCACTGCACGAGGCTCCTTTATCTCGCCCAGTGCCTGTGCTGCATGTCGTCTGACAAGCGGATCATTGTCCTTCAACGCAGCAATAAGATGCTCTGCTGCGGGTTTGCCTACCTTTGCCAGTATTTCAACCGGCTGCCTGCCGAGAGAATCGCTGCGGGGCAACTCATAGCCTTCATCCATGTAGCTCAAGACCTTCTTTCTATTCCAGCCAAGACGTGCCGCAATTTCCTTCCAATTCAACCCCTTCTTTTGAAGCGACTTGACCATCAACAGTTCAGCCTCGGCTCGTGGAATCAGCAGGTAACCTTTGGCTTGCATGCAATAACCGATGTTTCTCGTATCACGTGCAGCGGATCTGCACGCCTCAAGGTCGGACTTGGCTACGGAATCTTTGGTGTCTTGCCGGTACCAAAGCTTGCCCTGAGCCCGCGGCCGATACAAAAGCCTGCCGACACTGCACGCCGTCAAACAGATCGTCAAGAGACCTACGGCGAACAATTTGAGCCGCACATGTGTACAGAGCCGACTTCCTTGCCCTCGGCATAGCCTCGGTTCCAAGATTTTCCGATCAGACTCATTCAATACAGTCGACAACGCTTCCATAATGATTGCAACGCCTTGTCTCATCGCTCTCCATAGTCTCTTCCGGTTATCTTCTTCAACGCCTGCGCCGCCCTCTTGCGAACTTCCCTGTTCGTATCTTTTAGTGCAGCACCCAACGGTTCCACTGCACATACATTTTTGAGCTTGCCCAATGCCTCGGCTGCATAGCCTCGGACTGTTGCATCCTCGTCTTCCAGCGCACGAATCAAGGGTTCCACCGCACGTGGATCCTTTATTGTTCCCAATGCTTTTGCCGCCCGGCTTCGGACATTCCAATTCTCATCATACAGGGCAAAAATGAGGCTTTGTACTGCGATGGGTTCCCTGAACCTCCCCAATGCATCTGCTGCGGCCATTCTTACATGCGACGGCCCGTTTTCATCGTCCAGGATGGCCATCAGGGGCTCTACTGCACGAGGATCTTTGATTTTTCCCAGCGCTTCGACTGCGTGTCTTTGAATGAGCAAATCAGCATCGTTCAACGCGACAATCAGCGGCCCTACCGAACGCGGATCCCTTATCTCGCCCAGGGACCGTACTGCATGCCGTCTGGCAATAGGATCTTCACCCTTCAGTTCAGCAATAAGATTCTCTACTGCCGGTCTGCCCACCTTTGTCAATATTTCAACCGACTGTCTGCCGAGAGAATTGGTGCGGGGCAACTCGTAGCCTCTATCCATGTAGCTCGTGACCCTTTTTTTATCCCAGTCGAGATATGCTGCAATTTCTTCTTCATTGAAGCCTTCCTTTTGAAGCCGCTTAACCTCTAACAGTTCTGACTCGGTTCGTGGAATCGGCAGGTAACCTTTGGCTAGCATGCAACTGCTGATGTCTTTCGGATCACTCCCAAGGGACATGCAATCCTCAAGGGCCTCACTGACCTCCCATCCTAAGGTGTCTTCCCGGTACCAGACCATATCTTGAGGCTGTGCCCGATAAACCCTGCCCGCACCGCAGGCCGTCAAACAGATCGTCAAAAGGTATGCGGCAAACAACTTGAGCCAAGCAACCGTACATGGCCGGCGGCCTTGACTGTCCCGGCATAGCTCCTGTTCCAAAATTTTCGCATCATACCCATTGTACATAGTAAAACCTCTTCCGCCCTGAATGGCATGAGTTCGCTCCGCCGGCTTGTGTATCCGGCAAGGAAGACATCGCTTTCAGATAGCTTCCCTTGGCCCCGGCCCCGTATAGCTGCCGCAACAGGGCAAGCCCCGATACGGTCGTTCCTCCCTACAGGGTAAACAAGCCGGGGGTTTGCACATTACCATGCCCACCACGGATAGGCGTGATACGGGTAATGGTGCCAGGGGTAGCGCCAATCGTAGTAGTAAGGATCGTAAAGCCTGATATAACGTGCTTCCTTGGGCCACAGATGGAGTTCCTCGGCCTCGATGACCGGGTAGCGGTACAAGCGATTCCCCAATGGCTGCGGCAAGACCCCCGAAACTTTGCCCCCGACGGTAAGCTTGCGGCCCTTGCTGTAAATCTCCGGATCAAGGAATTTCTCAGTTCGCACCAAGAATCGGCCCTCGGACAGGTCTTGTGATTTCGGTTCATTTTTGGAATCAAGCGGCGCCTGCAATATGGTCAGAAGGCTGCCACTTGGCTCGTTCACCGTCTCCAGAATATAGCCTCCCAGAACTACCCTTTCGCACTTGAGTGCCTCTGTTTCCTTAAGCAACTCTTGGAAGGGGACAGGTGGTCCCACCTGTTGGCGAAATTGCCTGGAAAGCGCAGGGGCACAACCGGCCAATCCGCCATAGGTCAGCAACAAAAGGAGGAAAAGAACTATCTTGCACCCATTGCTCCGATTATCACTTAGTACCCGCATTTTTAAGTAGGATTCCGTACTGAACCTGCCAAACAGAGCACTTAGGGACTCCACGAGTTGCATGCCCCTAGAACACGACACCAACGCCAAAATGGACGCTTGGCGAGATCCGCCGTGCCCGCGGCCATAGCTTGATCTCAATTGCCTCCACCAGGGGATAAACATACTGAAAACCTCCGATAGATCGAACCTCACTGCCTCTGAGCCTCCCCACTACAGTCACCTGACTTCCTTTTTGATAGATGGCAGGATCCAGAAATTGTTCCGATCGAATCAGGTAACGTCCCTCGGATCGGTCGCCCTCTTGAGGCCGATCCCTCCTGCCGAGCGGCAATTGCAACACCGTAATTTCAGAAGCCGTGGGAGAACCCTTGGTTTCTATGATCATTCCACCGAGCATCACAACCTCCCCCATGTGATCATCAGGCGCCGTTTGCAACTGCGCGAACGACCCGCTGTAGGTAACCCGGGAATGCGCCTGGCGCGAAATACCCGTTGCGCAGCCAGACATAAGAAAAATGAGGCAGATGCCAATAAGTCGAACAGTCCTTGTCTTTGCCATTTCCGGATGGACACTCGCTGGAAAATACACTCAAAAAGGGCGGGGAATCATGTCCCTTATGCTTCCCGACCTGCCGTACTGACAGGCACTCGGTTTTTTACTATTCAATTATACAAAAAACACAATGGCGTGTCAACAAATTGAGGGGCAAAATAGGGTTGGCCGCTGCCGTTTGTCCGGTTCCACATTGCCTATATTTTCAAGAGCGTGTAATGCAGACCCTTGACCACTTCTGCCATGGCCTCAAAATCGAGGGTGTCGATGGTATCTGTCTCCTGGTGGTAGTTCTTGTTTCTGAAAAATGATGTGTCCGTTACCATGACAGCCCTGTATCCATGGCGCCAGAACGAAGAATTGTCTGAAAGGCTAATGCCTCCCAAATATTCGGGTGCAGTTAAGGACCTCGCGTTTATGGCCGAATGTTTCTTGATCCCTTTTTTCAGAAAAGAGACGTATTTTGATGAATGAAGATTCCCCACTACCGCAATGAAGTCGGCCGCCTTGGGATAAAAAAGGCGCATGCACGGAAGCGGGTATTGTTGAATGGGCTCCGGGCGGAAATATCCGATCATCTCCAGCGCGATCATAACGTCCACCGCGGCATTCCGCTCTCTGAGGTGTTTGGCATAAACCATGCTACCCATATTACGAGATCCAAAGCAAGGGGGCTCTTCATTGACAAAAGCAACAAATATGAGATGCTTCCTGTTCAAACTTGCTTTGTGCAACCTTGCAAGCTCCAGCATGACGGCTACACCCGAGGCATTGTCGTCTGCGCCTGGCGTTCCGGGCACGGTATCATAATGGGCGCCAATCACCACTGTCCCCTCATCAGTGCCGGGTTTCTCCGCAATCAGATTTGACACGCTCTTGCCGTAGCATGAATAGGTTTGCCGCTTTACCGTATATCCGCTGGCTTGAAAGGCAGATTCGACATAATCCGCAGTCTCGATCAGGGAGTGTTCCTTCCATAGATGTCGATCCCCTATCTTGACCGAGAGATATTCCACATGCTTATAAAGGTTTTCAATAGCAACCCCCTTCCCGAAAGTCTGTAAATCAGGCTCCACCTTTGCCATCGTTGCCAACTTACCTCAAAGCAAGAGACTGTTCAAATTTCCGTCACAAGATGCGGTATCCTTTTCCAGTCGAACCCAAGAAGCGTTGCTGCCTTGCGATCCACTTCCAACGGACTGAATCCTGCAACAATTTTCCCGGCCCCAGGAGTGCAACGACGACCTCCGAGATGAGACTCGGCCAGCCCCACGGTTGCATCCATTATGGACAGATCCGGACTTCGGTACCTGTTCAGATCGACAATCGCCTGGTGAATATTGCCATGAAATACCGCCTTTTTCCACCCCCCGAATCTTCCTGAATAGTGCTTCGGAGGGGCAAAACCGATCATATTCTTCAGGGTCCCGGTGATGACGGACAGAGTATGGGCCTTGAGCACCGGCAGTGAAATGATAAAATGAGTAAATGCAATCTCGGGAAGATAGATTTCGGGGAAAAAAGAGCAATTTTTGTTTTCCAATCTCTTAATCGGCGATCTGTTTAAATCGACAAGGGTAACCCCACGGCGTATTGATAGGTCTCCATATCCCAGCAAGTCGAAGATTTCTTCGGTTTCAAGAGACGGATGGCCGGCCCCCTCGGCAATGACAACGTCTGCCTTTGAGCAGGAGCGTACATACTCGACCACGGCTTCACAGCATTCTGCCGGTGTCGTCACAGGATGAGGCGAAGAATTGACAAGGTTGGGCTTCAACAAGATCGAGGTCTGTTTGGCGAGCGTTTCCTTGGCGCCGATCATATTAAGTGCCGCGCCAACCGATTCATGATATGAAGAAAAGTCGATGGCCACTAATCGCATAAAAGTCAGGCTATCAGTGATGAAAGGACCCGGAGTTACGCCTAGTAATATTTCTTCTTTCTTGAGAATTTTCCAAAGATCAACCCAATGAAGAACACGCCGCTACCCGCGAGAAACCACCGCAAATTTGCTGTGTGCAAGAGGCGCGTATTCTCCTGCAAAAGGCGCGCTGTCTCCTTACTCAGCCTGTTGGTTGCCTTTTGGAGCTTAACATTTTCCTCCATCAATTCGACCACGTTTTTTGATCGATCCACGAGGCTATTGTACTTCTTGGTAATCTGACGCAGCTTGCCGGTCTTGAGGGCCGCATCTTCCCTGTACTCCTTGGATTTCTGCTCCAGATCCTTTAATCTTACGGAATAGCCTTGCTCAGCGGATTCAAGTTTATGCTGCAACGAGGTTCGCTCTTTTTCGAACCCGACAATCTTCGACTTCAGGGAGGCTATCTCCTTTTCCAAGCCGGCTATGACTATCGGCTTGGGCGTCTTAAAGCTTATATACTGCTTTTGCAGCCATCCCTCTTCGCCATCCTCAGTCTCCACCCTCATGTAACCGTCCAATTCCTCAAGAACCTTGAAAGGGGTATTCGTCTTCAGGTATTTTATTACCTTGTACCCCCTCCCTGGGCCTGTGCGGAGTCCGACGATAAGCACATCCGACACATATCCGGTCTCTGCCCGGGCAGATCCAGGGAGAACAGCTATCGGAACAAGCAGCGCACAAAGAAGCATGACTGTCAGCTTACCGATTTTCATAACGCTCATATTGATCCCTCCAAAGACAGCATTAGGCCCAAAGTCACTAAAAAATAATATCCAACAAGCCAACAGTCCTTGAATGATGAGACCGGACATGTAACTTTTTCTTGCCCAAGAGAAAGATCACCTCACTGCTGACGATCCGACACTAGTTTTTTCACTTCTACTTTGGTTTCAATGAGTTGTTTATGGGTGAGACGGAGCAGTCTTGCCAATTTGTGAACCAGATAATCTTCATGTTTATCGAGTTTCATATCAGTATATGCAATCGTCCAGATGGTTTCAATGATCCGAAGCTTCTCGTCCGTCGAATAGTTCTGATTGATGAGATTAGTAAACCGCCATAAGTCAATACTTCCTTCAAGTTCTTCATTCGATGCTTCAAGGAGCGCGACGGCGTATTCATCGGATAATTGATAGTCATCTTTCAAGACAGAGATAATATGTTCCCTTTCCGACTCATTG
>JABXJW010000045.1:0-4373 GCA_013375395.1 Desulfobacterales bacterium | reverse complement strand
CCCCGTCTATCTGAGACATCTCGATGAAAAGAGCGCAAGTTGCTACACGGATGTCATGATGTTTTTTTTGCCCTTGGTCCTTGGCGTTATCCTCTGCACCTTTTCCGAAAATTTTTTTCACAAGATCGATCATTTCTCAACATCCTGATTTTCTCTTCGGTTCAGACAATTTTGAATAGCATACCAGCTTTACCGCATGCCTTCAACGGATAAGAGGCTGTTGCTCAAACAAACCTTGGCCAATAGCTGTTGGCTAGTCGCCAAAGGAAATAAGGAAACTTATGCCAAGGGAGCTGGCAGGCGATATTCCGTGACCTGGACTCAAAAAGAGATGCCCCGTGACCGCTCACGAGTATCAAATGATAGCGGCAATCCAGACTGTCATGATTTTGGCAACATATGCCAAGACCTGCCTCCCATCCGGCCACTGTTTAGGATCAAGCATGCCCGGTCGTTTTTGTTTTTCTTATGAGCAAGTTCCAGGCCTTTTGCGTAAAACGACCGTAGCACCGCATCGGTCTCAGCGGCAAGAACCCCGGCTGCCACAAGCACCCGTGCCTGTCCAGGTGGAGTGTCAGCTCCTCGCCAAAATTCCGGACAACAGTGGCTGAGACATTAGCCAGGATGAGACTGAAACGTTTTCTTATAAATCCAAGTGGCTAGTTACTCACCCGCATGCACACCCGTATGCAATTTTCAAGCCCATTGGCGTCCATATTCCTTAGAGCCGACTCCACGGCCACAGGGTGTGTGTCTAAAGCCAGTATATTTCCAAAACCCATAGTTCCTCTTGGAGGTAGCTACGCAGTATCGATCCGTGCGGGGTTTTGTGCCCAAACCAATGTCGAGTAAAAAGATTTCTTATTAGTATATGCTCATCATGGCATTCAACGCGGTCAACCATGTTCTCGAAGTTCCATTCTTCGAATTGCCCGGATTCTTTCCAGGACAGGCGGATGCGAGTAACTCAAAAATACCTTAAGCGGGTGGGGTGTCAGATCTGAGAGATTATCAACGGTCAGCTTTTTCAATGCCGAGATCATTGATTCCGGTTTTCCGTATGTTCCGACTGCATATGCGTCAGCTTCGTATTCACGTTTTCTGGAAATCATTTTACTAAAGATGGATACAACCAGATTGATGGGGGCGTACAGGAAGGCAAAGAATATCAGACTTGCGTATATTGAAATGTTTTGCATTCTAAAGGCGGAAAAGAGACCCTCGTTGTTTATGAAAAAAGAAATCAAGAAGAACATGAAGCCCGTTGTCATGATTGATACCAATATGGATTTGAAAATGTGTTTCTTTTTGTAATGTCCGATTTCATGGGCGAGGACAGAAACGATTTCATCTGCTGCGTGTTTCTCTATCAGCGTGTCAAACAGGACGATTCTACGGAATTTTCCAAAGCCTGTGAAGAAAGCGTTTGTTTTGCCGGAGCGTTTGGAGGCGTCCATTCTGAAAACACCTTTCATCTTAAAATTTCGTGATCGGGCGTAGCTTTCAATAGCCGTCTTGAGATTGCCCTCTCCCAAGGGATAAAATTTATTGAACATCGGCAGTATCACGACGGGGGCAAAAAACGTAAGCACTATTCTAAACAGAACCACCACAACCCAACAGTACAGCCAGGCCCAGTTTCCGGCTTTGCCGAAAAACCACAAAACGATCGAAAGTACGGTTCCGCCAATCATGGCGGCCAGCAGCCAAGTTTTCAGTATGTCTAAGACAAATGTCCTTACAGTGGTTCGATTGAAGCCGTATTTTTCTTCAATGACAAAGGTGCTGTAGGCTGAAAAGGGGATGGAGATTATTTGGGAAGCCAGCAATAGAATTGCCGCAAAGATAAGTCCCGTGGCAATAGGGCCGAATTGAAAGCTCCTTGCAATCCGGTCGACAAGGTTGAAGCCGCCGATCAGAATGAAGGCGACCGTAATCGGTGTCGTGACGGCGCCGGCAACTATTTCAAACCGCGTGTTCTCTTTTAAATAATTTTGGGCTTTCTTGTATTCTTCCGCATCATAGTAGCCTTTATATTCTTCAGGAAGATCGACTCTTGCGTGCCTTACATTGAGCGTCTCAACCACGATATCTAAAAAATAATCGCCGACGATAATAAAAAGGATAATGACCAAGTAAATGTTCATTGACGGAGTGACCAATATTTTCAAGTCATACTAATGCAGTGCCTGAACGAAAACCTCCCAAATTACAGTTTTCCTGCCTGCCTGTTCGGCAGACAGGTCGTTGCGAGGCCTGCCCGCCAGTGCCATTTGTGCCGTCGTTACAACTACCCGGCAAGCCAGGCATTGGCAGGCGGCGAGGCACGACCGAAGCAATCTCCTGAAAATAAAGAGATTGCTTCGTCGTTCGTTCCTCACTCCTCGCAATGACAGCTCGCAGTTAAGGGGTTTTCGTCAGATACTAATGTAAGAATTTAGTCTTTTGAAAGGCTAAAATAATACCCGTTAAGCAATATTTTTGTACATCATAAGGGCATCCTGACCCTTCGGGTAAAAATTCTCCTTGAGCTCGAACGCGGCAAATCCATATTTCTTGAAAAGCTCCCGAGCAGGCAAATTTTCTACGGCTGTGTGCAAGAACACTCTGGCAACCTTTAGCTCCTCAGCCACCGTCAGGACCTCCCTCATGAGAAGATCACCAATGCCAATCCTCCATTTTGCAGGTTCCACTGCAATGGCCAGCAGTTCGGACACTACGGGAGGATACCACTCACGCTCAAATCGGCAGAGCATGGCAAACCCCACAGGTTGTTTTTCCATCAAGGCCAAAAGGGTCACGGCGATGCCAGACACAAACCAGCGTGCGATGATGTTTTCATAAGGGCCATATTGCCCGAACACCCTTTTCGCCAGACTTCGGATATAATCTACATCCGCAGGCCGAGCAGCTCTCACGGCAACCCGATCCATATAGTCCAGCCTTTTCTGCACATTGACTCCTGTGGTCATTCGCCTGGATCGCACCCCACATCTTCCCCGGTCAAACGGACCAAACCATCCCACATGACTCTTCTTGCAGGAACGGGGGCCAATACGTAGAATTAGTCCTTTTTTGCCCTTTTATGTCCTTTGGAGCGCCAAGAATTACATAGAATTATACGCTGGAATCAATCGGCATTCAACGAATAGTTACGTTGGTATTATCGGCAACCGAGACTGCGCGGTGCTGCGGCCGTTTAGGGACGGCCTGTTGGGGTATGGGCGGAGCCGACTATTGCCTGGTGTAGACGGATTTGCCACAAGGTAAATTTATTAACATCTATTACGATTGATGATAGGATAATAAGCAACACTCAGCAGGCAGACCAATTCAGAAACTTGTAAGCTTTCAAGATGCTTATATGACCAATCAAGAAATAGCCCGTATATTGGTTCACATCTCCGAAATCTTAGATATCCAGGGAGAAAACCCTTTCAAGATCAGGGCATATGTCAAAGCGTCTCAGACCATCGAGAGCCTGACATATGAACTTTCTTCTCTGGAGGACAAGAACAAAATAGCGAAGCTTGCCGGCATAGGCGGGGGAATCGCAAAAAAGATCAAGGAGCTTCTGGAAACCGGAAAACTCAATTACTATGAGGAGTTGAAAAAATCCGAATATGCCCCTTTGACGGAATTTTTGAAAATTTCCGGCATGGGTCCCAAGCATACCAAACTGATATACGACAAGCTGGGCATAAAGACTGTTCAGGCATTGAAGAAGGCGGCAGAGGCAGGAAAGCTTAGAAAGCTTCACGGTCTGGGTGAGAAGGTGGAACAAAATATCCTTCGGGGAATCCAGCAGGTGCAAAAATATAAAGAAAGAATGCCACTGGCCTTTATTTATCCCAGAGCACAGAACATCTTGGAAGAACTAAAAAAACTTAAAGAAATAAAACAGGTCATGGTGGCAGGCTCTTTAAGACGGATGAGGGAAACCGTTGCGGATGTGGACATTTTGGCCTCTTCGGATCGTGGTGAAAAGGTAATGGAAGCTTTTGTCAATTTGCCTCAAGCCGACAAAGTGGCAGCCAAGGGAAAGACCAAATCGAGCATCGTGACAAAAGACGGATTTCAGGTTGACCTCAGAGTGGTGCCGCCCGAAAGCTTTGGCGCCGCTGCCCATTATTTCACCGGATCCAAGGCTCACAATATAAGAGTCAGGTCATTGGGGGTCGATAATGGATTAAAAATCAACGAATATGGGGTCTTCAAAAAAGAAAAAAGAATTGCTGGAAAAACCGAAAAGGAGATCTTCAAATCGATTAACCTTCCTTACATTGCCCCAGAGCTAAGGGAAGATCAGGGCGAAATTGAAGCCGCCCAGAATGGAAGACTCCCTTCTTTGATCGAGCTAAAAGACATCAAGG
>JABXJW010000311.1 GCA_013375395.1 Desulfobacterales bacterium | reverse complement strand
CGTTTAAAAAAGGGTAAACCAGAAGCGCCAGCACGATAATAACCCCTGCTAGAGCCAGCCAGTACCACCTGACCCGTCTCAACCTTTCGCGGAAGACCAGATAGACACCGAACACCACCTGAGCCACCCCACCCGCCAGAACGATTATCAGCTTCACAAAAAAGGGCCCCGGGAAGAACCAGTAGAAGAGAAAGATGAGCGGATGGAAGGGGAAAAAGGCGCCGAGCAGGCATAATATGCCGTGAGCCGCCAGCAGCCAGCCGCCTATCTTTACCGATACTCTGGTATCAACCTCTCGGTACGCCATAAATCACTCCACCACCTCCATCCGATATCCCTTCGCCCGCCGCCTCAGGTCCCGCATCACCAGCCAGCCGACCAGCTCGGTTAAGGGGAACAGCAGTACATCGAGGATCTTATTCATGGTTTACCTCCTCTACCCTTTGCTCCAGCTCCCTGTTGGGATCGGGAGTAAAATCCCGGCCCCTTTTTTGTCCTCTATAACCTTGATTGCCTACACCTTCGAAAAGAAGGCAAGCAAGTTCTTTGTCGATAACCCAGCTGCCTCAATGGTCTTAATCAGCTCACCGAAGGGCATCTGCTTAACCTGGGGAGCCAACTGTTGCCTGATGTCCCTGATTGTTTCGGGGGTCAACTCAATCTCAGTGTCTTTATACTTAAATTTCAGATACATCGTTCATCACCTCCTTCCACCGCGAGCTTGTTGGAGGCGGGATGCCACTTGCCGGCTTTCAGTCAGGGCTCCCCTAACCGGAGGGGACAGAGGCAATTTAAACTGCTAGGCAGAAAAAGTTAAAACATCCTGCAGCACCCTGATTTCCCCTGGCAGAGCCCGCCCAGCTTTTTACTTCTAAAGCTTGCCGATTCTAAATACCACTGTTAAAGGAGCGTCAGCAGACGCATCTGCCAGAACGCTTGAAGTAGCGTAAATTAGATACCGTGTATTTTAACTAAGTTGGTGCTTCCCGGAACAGCCAGGGGAATTCCGGCAATAATCGCTATCAGGTCGCCCCTCTTAGCGAGGTTCGTCTCCAATGCCGTTTGGCTTGCCAGCTCGAAGACCTCCTCCAGATTTGCAGGCTCAGGTTCTTCAAGTGGTAGTACTCCCCAGGCTAACGAAAGACATCTCACCACTGATGCCGATGGGGTTATCGCCAGAATAGGATGATATGGTCTATATTTCGATACCCTTAAGGCCGTAGTCCCAGCGGTGGTAAAGGCGACGATGGCCTTGGCTTGCACCTGGTGAGCCATCTGGCAGGCGGCTCTGGCAGCCGCATCATTGACCTCAGGTAAGATATCCTGCCAACGGCCGTGGAGTATCTCCTCATAGGGGAATATTGCCTCAGCTTCCAGGACTATTTTTACCATTGTCTCCATAGCTTCGATGGGATAACTACCAATGGCGGTTTCCTCAGAGAGCATCAGAGCGTCGCTGCCATCAAGGACAGCGTTGGCTACGTCGGTGGCCTCTGCCCTCGTCGGTGTAGCTGACCGTACCATAGACTCCAGCATCTGAGTGGCGGTAATTACCGGCTTTCCCTGGCGATTGGCCTCCTTTATCAGTCGTTTTTGGGCCAT
The DNA here is from genome assembly GCA_013375395.1 of Desulfobacterales bacterium. Lineage (GTDB taxonomy): Bacteria > Desulfobacterota > Desulfobacteria > Desulfobacterales. Next base: position 1,956 of record JABXJW010000311.1, on the reverse strand, counting down.
TGGCACTTTCTCGATGCTTATGTCGAGGGCCAGGTCTCCTCTGGCCACCATGATACCTTCCCCAGCCTCAAGTATGGCTTCGCCCTTTTCCAAAGCCCGCACCTTCTCTATCTTGACAATGACAGGTATGTCAGCCTTCATTTTTCGGAGTAGCTGCTTAACCTCTCGTACCTGTCGCACTGAGGAGACGAAAGATAGGGCAATAAAGTCAGCGTCCTCTGTAAGAGCAAAATCGAGATGCTGACCGAAAACGGCCTTGATATCCCCATGGCCAAATTTCAGTCCAGGAAGATCGAGGAGGATGCCTACAGGGAGTTTGAGCTTTTGACTGATCGACCGGACTTCAGAAATGAGTCGGCTGTGCTCCTGAAGTGTCCCATGCGCCAAGTTAAAGCGTGCGACGTCCATGCCAGCTTTTAGCATCCTTCCAACAACTTCGGGAGAACTGCTGGCGGGACCCAGTGTGCATACTATCTTGACGTGGCGTTTCATTGTGGTTTTGGTCATCGTCAACTATTATAAAATATCAAAAATTACGCAATTATGTTTAAGCTTTCTTCTTCGTTACCTCAACGGTTCCTGTCTGGGCATCCACCTTGACCCAATCCCCTGTCTCGATAACTTCACATGGATTCTGATCCAGTCTATCTACTAATGGTATGTTTATAGCTATCGCAATAGACGCGAACACTTGATGGGCCCTGACATTGACCATAGCCTTTGGCGCAGAACCAGCCTCAGCCGTATCCATCATTATATTAGTGCTGAAGATCCCTCCCTTGCCCGTGGGGAAGACCAGCACCTTGCCAGCGAAGCTTTTGCCGTATACCGATGGCGTTGCCACCTTATTGGTGAAGGTGGTATCCTTGGGGTTTTCCCAGACATTTCCTGTATCCGCCATGAGATTGATTGGCTCCTGACAGACCAAGGCTTCGCCTTCAGCAACTCCACCAATGCCCTTATGCCCCTTGAGAATAATCTTTTCCATCTATTTATACCTCCATACTTCCGGTCAAGGCAATCTCTACACACTCCTCTATATGCTTCAAAACAGGCTCGATTTCTTGTTGACCTATGTAATGGCATGACTTTGCATCGATAAAAACCAATGTATTCCATCCCATCCGCTTCGCAATAATCACGGGGTAATGAGCGTAATCGTCCTCCTCTTCGCCTCCTCCCAAAACTTCATCCATCCCTATTTTGACACCAGCTGCCCTGATGATATCTGATAGCCCAAGTCTGTCTGCCACGGTCCTGACAGGCCCGTCTATCAAGGCTACCGTTGGAAAGTCTTGGGAAACCTTTTTCCCTTCGAGCAGTCTAGCTAATTTGTATACGTCCCCTATCGAGACGTTTACACCAAAACCGCCGATTGATACCATATCTGGTTTTTTCTTCGAGGTTGAGAATGTGTCATAGACTCCCTTTAGTTCCTCTGGCCCAACGACGAACTCCTCCTTGGGCTTCTCTCCGCCGAAGGCTTCCTCCAGCGTCCGTGCTTCAGGTGAGACACCTACGAGGAGGGAATGAACGCAGGCGCCGTAAGAAGGTACGCTTGAAGAGAAGGCAATTAGTTTGTCATTCGTTACATCAGCGGGATTTATCCCGCTTATCACTGGCACATCCCAATAGTGTTTCCCCAGGGTTCTTGAGATATAGTAGCCGAGGGCACTCCAGTCAGTTTCGTCCCTCAGTTCCACCCTCACGTCAAACAACGTCTTCCCAACCCTGTTCTCAGGCAAATGGTAGCCGTATTCTGGAGTTTTCCCGACTATGGCGGCCGAATACTGGCCTAGAAAATCCTCGGTATTGGCTCTAGCACCAATGTACGAGTTCACATAGTGGTTTACAGCCGTGCCATCTGCTACAACGTGTTGTCCGAAAACAGGAAGACAAAATATATTACGTGCGTGCCCCCCTCCATGGTAAGCAAATATCGCGCCAAGTTTCTTA
>JABXJW010000310.1 GCA_013375395.1 Desulfobacterales bacterium | reverse complement strand
ATCTGGTTCGGTTTTGTCACAATACGAGCAGACGTAATGCTCACAACCGTAACAATAGTCCTCGTCGGTTACTTTTTCACCACAGAACCAACATACTGGCATGATTATCCCTCCTTGTTTTCCCGATCATCTGCTTACCTAAATGTTTATCAGACAGTAGAGGACCAAAAAAATGGGACCTTCATTCAGGGGGAGACCTATGGCAAGATTGCTCCTGCGATGGCTTCCTGAAATCCGGCCCCAATTTCGGCAAAAAATTACTTGCCATAAGTCTCCCCATCGTTGATTTTAAAGATATCACAAAAGAAATTCCTTGTCAAGTATTTTTCCCCCCCCAATCCACGTTTTTATCGCCATAAGTATAATAAAGGGTTACCCGAACGAATGTTGTGTGGCCCGTTGCGTCATGGTGTCTCGCTGCTACCGCCTGGGCATTTTTGCCAAACCATGCACCATCCCCGCCATGACATTGAAAACAACCAGCAACAAAAGACTTGGACAACCAAGTTTCTCTCATCACAAACTCATTGAACGTTAGGCGTAAAAATAGGATTCCGGGACCTCAAGGGCCTTGGCTAGGATCTTGAAGCGCTTGGTGGTCGGACAATTAATGCCCCTTTCCCACTGCCCTATTGTCTGGGGGAAAAATTTGTAGTCGCTCTCCTCAAGGATCTTCAGGGAAAGGTCGTAGAGTGAGAGGCCCATTTCGATTCTCCGCTCCCGGATCTTGTGGGGAAGAATCTCTTTCCTGAGAAGCGTATCGCCTGGAATGGGGGTTTTAGTCATTTCCGCACCTCCGTGTCTACTCATTTTTTATACAGATACCATGAATCCATTCATGTGTCAAGGAAAAAATTAAGGAATGTGAGCAATTATTTTCTTGACATCTAATTTGGTTTCTGTATACTTGAAAAATAACCATACACCTTAACGTAGGAGGTAGAACTATGAACAAGGAGCAGCTTATAGAAAAATACTATCAGGAGGGAAAGCAGAAATTGAGAGGAAAGAAACGCTGGAAAAACCCCTTTGGAGAAGACCCCTTCGGTCCAATCTCTCCTCTTTCTGCTTTGTGGGCCTTGCTTGTGGCCCTGGGTGGGTTTTTCATGTTTTGGTGCATCATTTGGATTTTGTGTTCTGATTTCGATTTGAAAGCCTTTCTTTTGGGACAAATTGGCATAATCAATGTAAGTCCAAAATAAAACAAGGAGGTAAGAACAATGAATTGGGCAGAATATCTATTGGAAGCAATGAAAGAAAAGGGAATATCCTATGGAAAAGCGGCTCGGCTAACGGGAACCTCGTACTCTTTCTGGCACAATCAAGTCCATCAAGTCAAAGGGCCCCCGACTCTCGAAAAGGCCCGGAAAATCGCCGAGGAGCTGGAGATGAATGTAGAGCGGTTTCTCAACCTGGTATTCAAGGATCGGATCATCCATTATTTAGAAAAACAGAAGCTCCTCAATAACCACCCAACCTCTGAGATCCGCGCCTTTGTTAAGTCTATCGAGGGATGGGCCCCCGAGAAGGGTCGGAAGATCAGATATATTATGTTAACTTCCCTGAAAAAAATGAAAAGCCTTGGCACAGAATTTGCTTGTGATAACAGTGAGTTAGGAGTAGCCGAGGCTAAAGCATCATCTCAAAACCTAAAGGAATCAGTGAGAAAAGGAAATTTGTCGGAAGGGGCCACGGTCGAATAGGACGACTTTTCCGAATATTTAGAAGGGGTTACGGCCTAACCTTGCGGGAAATGGGTGAATGTATTCATATATCCCCCAATTATGTATATATGATCGAGACCGGGAGGGCCCTGCCCTCTCTCCGAGTCCTCCGGCGATTCGCGGCCCACTTCGGATTCAACTTTCAGCTCATCAGGCTGATTCTTCTCCGGGACAAGCTCAACCAGTACAAATCCGAGCTTACGAAGAAGTTCGATCTTTAACTTGACAAGAATTTTCTTTTGAGGGATTATTTATATGGAGGTCCTGCCGGGAGAATGGGCCGGGGGATTGGATGGCCCTCGTTATGTTCCACTGCCCGTCCGATGTGTCGCCTATACGGAATTCGGGTCGCAGGGCCTCCATTTGGAGGATTTGCCATGAAAAGGGCAATACTAATTCTGCTGATCCTGTTTTTTATCGGTTGTCGTGCCTACACTCACATAAGCCACGTAGAGGACAAGTGGGGACCACCAGCTAAAGTTGAAGATCGGGGGGATACCCTTCATCACTTTTACTATTTTCGACACTACCATGCCAGAGACAAAGTCGGAAAACATATCACAGAAGGATGGATAACGGTAGAAATCGTTACTGACAGAGCGGGTAAGATCCTCATCAAAAAGAAGTATTGGAAGCAACCGGATCTGAAAACACCCTCGAAAGAGGGGGCTACTTGGAAATGGCGATCCGATGCCCGAACCAACTTGAGAGCATGGCTTCAGCGGAAACCCGAATTCCCGTAAGGCACTCTGCGGCTTCGGGGCTCAGTTGCGGCATACCTTCGGTTAGGATAAGGTAGGCCATCCCTCCCAGGAGGATGAAGGAACAAATCACCCCAATCGGCCTAATCGCAGCTCGTATGTTTACTATGAACTGACTGGGAACACCGATCACGTCGCGGTTAAAGAACTCCACGGCAGCCCTTTGCATGTCCGCATAGCCCTTAACATAATCACCCAGGACCTCAGGCTTGGTTGTGGCGAGGGTACCCATTGTTCGCTCAGGGGTGTCATTCTCGCTCTTGACGAACTTCTTTTTGACGAAATCGAATAGTGGTGGAATGATGAGCCCCCCCAGGGATACGGCAGCATCTATGATCGGAAACATGATTTATCCTCCTTTTTCTTAAACGAGATCTGTGCCTCTTATAAAACCCTACGCCAAAACCCCCAATACCTGCGCCAAAACCCCCTTTTTAACCACCCTAAAGAAAGATCCATAGGATCATGCCCGTTTTTCCTCTCGAATAGCCAGCGATTCAAAAAGAGCCTTCAACCCCCCATAGAGCTGACTCTTCCGATGCGGATAAAGAAAGCAGTGGGGATCTCCACATTGCTCTACACCCTTCGATGCTTCCCGGATAGACACCGGGGAATTCGCACCATCCCTTCTCCCCGTCCATCCCTGGCACTCCAAGCAGAACAGTCTAATCGCTTGCCCTCTGGTCAGCCTCAATTCCTTTGACATTTGTTTCATCCTCCCTCTCGGTAAAGATCTGGATAACCGTATCTGGATCATAGACCAGGAGAACCTTGCCGTGGGGGGTATCAATCTCTCGTTCGACGATCCGATCACAATTCATAGTGATTACCATCCTCAAATCGACCTCCCCAGATCCCACCGAGGCCCTCCCAGAATTCTCCCAACGGCCTATGCGCTTCGGTTGACCTCAGATATTTCCCGTCTTTGAAAAGGTTGAGATCGATTGCGAGACGAACATAGTGCTTGGAATTGGTTTTGTGGCCAGTCTTAGCCCAGGCATCGCCCAGGGTTATCTCATAGCCCTGATCGTAAGCATGGAGAATGAGAACAGCCACCATCCTAGCAAATTTGGATTGTTTC
>JABXJW010000309.1 GCA_013375395.1 Desulfobacterales bacterium | reverse complement strand
TGATACAAGATGCGGCTGCATGGGCCAAAAAGTGCGTCGAATCGTACGGAGCGGAAATGGTGGCACTTCAGCTCGCCAGCACAGATCCAAACGCCCAGAATACGCCGGCAGAGCAGGCCGTAGAAATGACCAAGAAAGTAGCCGCTGCCGTCGAGGTTCCCCTGATCGTTTGGGGCAGCGGCAATCTGGACAAGGATACAGAAGTCTTGAGGATGATTGCAGAGGCCTGCGCTGGAGAAAATCTTATTCTGGGACCTGTGGAAGAAGGGAGCTACAAAATCCTGGGGGCCGCAGCCATTGCTTACAAGCACACCATTGCCGCTTCCACGCCGATCGACATCAACCTGGCCAAGCAGCTCAATATCCTGCTGGGAAACCTTGGCGTGCCTGACGAGCGTATCCTTGTAGACCCCACCGTGGCATCTTTAGGTTACGGGCTGGAATATTGCTACTCAGTAATGGAAAGAGACCGAATGGCCGCCCTCACCCAGGAAGACGAAAGGCTCCAGTTCCCCATTGTATGTAACCTGGCCAAGGAGGTCTGGAAGATCAAGGAGGCAAAACTCGGCCAACAGGATGCCCCATTGTTAGGGGACCCTGCAAAAAGAGGCATTCTTCTTGAGGCCATGTCAGCTCTGATGTTTCTTCTGGCCGGCGCCGACATCCTGGTCATGCGGCATCCGGATGCCGTCAAGTTGATCAGGGGTATGATCCAAGATCTGTCAAAGGAATCATAGGCATTCCAATGGCGTCCTATGCACGACGCGCTGCTGGAGTAAGCTTCTGAGTGAGCTAAAGTGTCTAAAATGCCTAAAGTGAGCTAAAGTTGAGGCCCACCCTGGCGCTACGTGCTTAAATCAATCTACTAAGCCTGTAGTCCCGGTCTGGGCCAGGGACTTGAGGAAACTCTTTTAAGAGGTTTTGTCCAGTTAACTTTAGGCACTTTAGCTCACTTTAGTTCACTTTAGACACTTTTTAGATAAGGGAGGAATCATATGGCCTTAACCGGAATCCAAATTTACAAGCTTCTACCCAAGACGAATTGCGGAGAGTGCGGGGTGCCCACCTGCCTGGCATTTGCAATGAGCCTGGCCGCAGGCAAAGCTGAGCTGGCTGCTTGCCCATATGTCACCGATGAGGCGAAGGCGGAACTGTCTGATGCCTCGGCCCCTCCCATCATGCCTGTGGAGATCGGCACAGGGGACAGAAAACTCAAGATTGGCGGCGAAACCGTGCTCTTTCGCCATGAAAAGACTTTTCTGAATCCCACCGGCATAGCCGTTCTTGTCACAGATGAAATGGCTGATGACGAGGTGGCCGGCCGCATTGAGCGATTCAAAACATTGGAATACGAACGGGTAGGCCTGACCCTGAGAGCGGATCTTGTGGCCGTGAAATCGCTTTCCGGCGACGCGGGCAAATTTGAGGCCCTGGTCACAAGGGTGAAAAATGAAACAGACGGCGGCATTATCCTCATGACCGAGGACGCCGGCTTGATGGAGGCAGGACTCAAGGCATGCGCAGATCGCAAGCCCCTTATGTATGCGGGAACCACGGAAAATGCAGACGCCATGGCCGGCCTGGCCAAGGAGCACAAGTGCCCGCTGGCGGTCAAGGGAAACGGCCTTGATGAGATCTCTGAGCTGACCGCCAAGCTTACCGAAGCAGGCTTGAAGGAGCTTGTAATTGACTCGGGGGCGAGGGCTGTAAGAAAAGCTTTCGAAGACCAGATAGTCATCCGACGAAGCGCTATACTTAAGAAATACCGCCCATTGGGCTTTCCCACTATAACCTTGCCTTGTGAGATGGCCAACGGTCTCATGCAAGAGACATTGATTGCCTCCATGTTTGTGGCAAAATACGGCGGAATTGTTGTCCTTTCGGATCTGCAGGGACACAGCCTGCTTCCGCTGACGCTGGCCCGCATGAACATCTATACCGACCCGCAGCGTCCCATGGCCACATCCCCCGGCATCTATGAAATCGGAGGGCCGAACGAGAACTCGCCTGTGTTGGTTACATGCAACTTCTCGCTAACCTATTTTATTGTGTCCGGTGAGATTGAAACCAGCCGTGTTCCAACCTGGCTGCTGGTGGTGGATACCGAAGGCCTGTCCGTATTGACGGCCTGGGCCGCCGGGAAATTCGTGGGAGATGCAGTAGGTATCTATATGAAAAAATGCGGCATCATGGACAAGGTAAGCCATAAGAAGGTCGTCATACCAGGCTATGCCGCAGCCATTTCAGGAGATCTTGAAGAAGAACTCGGAGACTGGGAGGTCATGGTAGGGCCAAGAGAATCGGCCCACATCCCTCCATACCTCAAAGAGTGGCAGCCTTAGATAGGCAATGAGCCTTTTTATTATTCGCGGAGAGTCTTTTTCATAATGAAGTGAGCTAAAGTGAACTAAAGTTGAGGCCCGCCCTGGCGCTACGTGCTTAAATCAATCTACTAAGCCTGTAGTCCCGGTCTGGGCCAGGGACTTAAAGAAACCTTTTTGAAGAGATTGGTTTTGTTTTTCTAACTTTAGGCACTTTAGCTCACTTTAGGCACTTTCTCTAAAAGGAGGTTTCATGATTCTGATCGGTGAAAATCTGAATATTATGGTCAAGAGAATCGGCCAAGCCATGAAGGACAAAGACCCGAAGCCGATACAAGAACTTGCGGTGGCCGAAGCTGAGGCCGGGGTGGATTATATAGATATCAACCTGGGCCCTGCAAGAAAAGGCGGGGAAGAATTAATGGAGTGGATGGTAAAAACCGTCCAGGAGGTAGTTGATACACCTCTCTATCTCGACACCACCAATGTGAAGGCTATCGAGGCCGGCCTGAAGGCCTACAAGAACAAGCAGGGCAAGGCGGTTGTCAACTCCGTCATGTGCCGTCCTGAAAGGATGGAGGCGCAGATACCCCTGGTTACAAGATACGATTCAGGTATGGTCGCGCTCCTTTGGGGGCCTGAGGGTATGCCCAGGGATGCTGCCGAGCGGGGAATCCTGGCTGCCGACATACTCCAGAGGGCTGCTGAGGCGGGTGTGGCAGGAGAAGATATCTGGGTCGATCCGATCATAACCCCTGTGAGTGTTCAGCAGAATCAACTGCTCGAATGCAATCAGTTCATGTCGGAACTCGAGATGATAGCAGAGGTGCTTGTTCCCGGTTGCAGGTCTACGTGCGGGCTGTCGAACGTCTCTAATGGCGCCCCGGAGCATCTCCGGCCTATCCTTAATCAGACTTACATGATTATGCTCGAAAAGTTCGGAATGAAATCGTGCATTGTGGACGCCTTTGACAAGGATCTGAACGAAATCGCACGAGGCAAGCGCCATGAAACAGCCGCTTTGGTTAATCGAGTAGTGGACGGGGATGAACCGGACATCAATGGCCTCAGCAAGGAGGCCCAGGGCTTTGTAAAAACCGCAAAGGTGCTCCTGGGGCATTCACTGTACTCGGATTCATGGCTGGAGCTGTAGGTGAACTAAAATGCCTAACCCGGACAAGCCGGGACCAAACAAGGATTGGTTTAAGCCTTGGAAAATAGAATCAAATCTAACTCGAACAAGTGCCTAAAGTGAACTAAAGT
>JABXJW010000308.1 GCA_013375395.1 Desulfobacterales bacterium | reverse complement strand
AGGCGTACTTATGGTACGCCGCAGTGACGAAGGATGCAGCGCAACGCAGAAGTTGGACTTTTTACGAAGCCGTCAAGAACTGAGAAAATGAACAAAGATTCCCTAAAAAAATTCAGGCTCAAGATTGAGGGCCTTGACCTTGAAATCCTAAGGCTCTTGAACGATCGGGCGTCGGTTTCTCTGGAGATCGGAAAACTCAAGGCCGAAGATGGGCTGGATATCCGCGATCGAGAGAGAGAAGAAGCGATATTCGAATATCTGTCGCACGAAAACAAGGGGCCGCTGAAGACTTTTGAAATGAACCAGATATTCGAAAAAATCATCTCTATATCAAGAAGGCTTCAGTCTATGGAAACCTTCAACAGGGCCGATTCCGAATCGGCCACCCCCACCCTGCCGTCCTCCTTCAAGGGGGAGGGTTCGGGTGTGGGTGCTGAACTTTTGCACGCCAAGGAGTCTTGCACCATAGGCGGCAGGACTTCCGTTTACGGTCTTCTGGGAACCCCCGTGGCACAGAGCATGAGCCCCTTGATGCACAATACGGCATTTGCGCTCCTTGGCATAGACGCCGTCTACTTGCCATTTAAGGTGGATAATCTGCCCGGGGCCTTGGCCGGCATGAGGGCGCTTCACATAAAGGGCGCAAGCGTAACCCATCCGTTTAAGGAACAAGTCATTGGGCTCATCGACGAGATCGATGATACAGCCAATAAGATCGGGGCGGTCAACACCCTGATATGCGAGAAAAACACGATACGTGGCACGAACACGGACTGTGTCGGGGCTGTCAGGTGCATTGAGGCATTGCTCCCAATAAAAGGTCACACATTTGTCGTGCTCGGCGCCGGTGGTGCGGCAAGGGCTGTGGTTTTCGGCATAAGCAGCAAAGGGGGAACCCCTGTTGTTGTGGGAAGGACAGAGGAGAAGGGGCGCGCACTGGCCGGGGAATTCGATTGTGCTTTTGTTCCCCTTTCGCAGATAGATGACATCAAGGGCGATTGTCTGGTAAATACCACCCCGGTCGGGATGTATCCAAAGGCAGATGAGACGCCTGTGCCAAGAAGCGTCCTTGGCAAATACAAGGCTGTGGCGGACGTCATATACAACCCTCTCAAAACAAGGCTCCTTAGGGAGGCAGAGGCCGCAGGATGCGCTGTGGCAAGCGGCTTTGAAATGTTTGTCTACCAGGGTGTCGAACAGTTTACGATATGGACCGGCAGGGATGCGCCTGCAAAGGAGATGAGAGAAGTGGTTTATCACCGGCTGTCGGGCAGTGGTCAGTAGTCACTGGTCAATGGTCAGTGGTCATCAACCACCAACCAAACACCAATGACTAATGACCAGTGACTAATGACCAAATGAAGTCGATCAAGCCGATCAAAAGGATCAATGCCACGGTCCGTGTTCCGGGCTCAAAGAGCTATACGCAAAGGGCACTGATAGCGGCTTCCCTTGCCGACGGAAAATCTGTTATCAGAGAAGCCTTGATTTCAGAAGACACACAGCATTTGATCAAAGCCCTTGGCCTGCTGGGTGCAACCATTGACCGCGAGGGCTGTGACCTGACCGTTCAAGGCACGGGGGGGAAACCGACCGCCCCTTCTCAGATAATATATCTGGGAAACAACGGAACCGGCCTTCGGCTTCTGACAAGCACGGTCTGTCTGGGACACGGGACCTTTGTACTCGACGGCGACAACCGCATGCGCCAGAGGCCCATTCAGCCTCTGGTCGATGCTTTAAAAACCATGGGAGTCGAAGCCGCGTGTGTCGAGGGAAACGGATGCCCACCTGTTGAAGTCCATGCGCGGGGGCTTTCCGGCGGAAAGACACAACTTGCGGCCAAGCTCAGCAGCCAATACCTGTCATCCCTCCTTTTGGCTGCCCCCTATGCCGGAAAGGATACCAGTATCGAGTTGCTCGGGCCTCTGCCGTCACGGCCTTATGTGCAAATGACCATGGATGTAATGTCCGGCTTTGGCGTTGAGGTTGCGGTCCGGCAAGATAGTCTTTTTTGTGTCAAGGCCCCTCAAGCTTACGGCTCCAGGGAATATGTCGTGGAAGGGGATGCATCGAGTGCCACCTATTTTATGGCCGCAGCAGCCATCTGTGGCGGCAGCGTCAGGATATCGAATATCAAGGCGGGCTCCTTTCAAGGGGATCTGCGCTTTTTGGAGATCCTTGACACGATGGGATGCACGGTCGCTGCCTCCGGAGAGGGAGTTGAAATCACGGGGCCTTTGTCAAATCATGATGATCTTTCTTTCGACCTCAATGATGCGCCCGACATGGTCCCGGCGCTTGCCGTGGTTTGCGCGTTCAGGAAAGGAAAGACGGCCCTGAAAAACATAGGTCACTTGCGCATCAAGGAGTCGGACAGGGTGGCGGCCTTGACCCGTGAGCTCAGAAAGATTGGCGCAAAGGCTGAAGAAAAGGCCGATGAGATGATCGTTCAGGGGGTGGCCACACACGGAGCCGAGATAGACTGCTACAACGACCACCGCATTGCCATGAGTTTTGCAATAGCAGGCCTGGCCATTGAGGGCCTTGTCGTAAAAGATCCTGATTGCGTCGGAAAGTCGTTTCCGGATTTTTGGGAAAAACTGGAAGCTTTGGGGTGAAAGCAGGCAAGTGACTACGGGGTATTTTTATCTCTCGCAGAGCACGCAGTCACAGAGTTATTGGTTTGAATTCCTGAAAAAGGAAGAATTATCTCAGAGAGCTCTGCCTGCCCTGTGAAATGCTTGCCTCGTTGAATGCGGAGCATATTCAACCGGGGCGAAGCATATTTCACCGGGGTGGGCTCGAGAGACCATAAGAGAATGCTTTTGGGTGGCAAAATGTCTGAGAATGAAAAAAAATCCAAAATCCTGGTCATTCACGGCCCGAACCTGAACATGCTGGGCAGGAGGGAGGCGTCTTTTTACGGGAGTTCGACACTGGAGGAGATCGATAAAGAAATTGAAAAGACCGCACAAGAATGCGGCATGATTGCCGAGACCTTTCAATCGAACCATGAAGGCGAATTGGTCGAAAAGATTCATCAAGCCATGGACGGTTACGATGCCGTGATCATCAACCCGGCCGCATACACCCACACCAGTGTGGCCATCAGGGATGCTATTCTGATGCTGGAGATCCCCGTTATCGAGGTGCACCTTTCAAATATTTATCGGCGGGAACCTTTCAGGCACAAGTCTATGATTGCAGACGTGGTTGCGGCCCGTGTGGCTGGTTTTGGAAAAGAAGGCTATGTAATGGCGGTGCGGGCAGTGGCAAACATGACGGCAAAGTAAAAAGTCCACCTGTTGCGTTGCGCTTCGTCCCCGCCCTGTTAAATTCTCGCTATGCGAGACGGCGGAGCCGATTTAACAGGGTAAATCATTGCGACGTACCTTGACGCTGTTAGGGCATTGGCCAATATGATTGCTAGCCGCTCCAATTCATAACTGGTGCGACGCGACATAGTTAGTGCCCATCCACAAATGAATTTCAGAACTCTGGGCACTGATGTCGGTTTCCAATTCAGAAATGAGCAATTTTTCGCAAAGTCAAGGGCAATTCCGCAGGACTGCGGAATTGGACAGCCATCAGGCTGCCCGCAAGGGCGAGGGGCATGGATGCCCC
>JABXJW010000003.1 GCA_013375395.1 Desulfobacterales bacterium | reverse complement strand
GCGGAATTTCGAGTTGTAAGGAGCTGTTTCCCATGATAAAATCGTTGCACGATTTTATACAACGCGGCTACGCCACTTAAAAAGGAAAGGATCAGGTGATGGCGGCAAAAGTCTTCACGCATAGCGAATGGAAGAAGATTTGGGAGACGCTGGAAGCTGATCCGGCACGGTACGGGTTGCCGGAGCGGGTGTATGGATCGGTTATGCTGACCTCTTTCAACATCCGGAAACTCGGCTCGGCTACAAGCCGCAACAACGACACCTGGAAGTTTCTCGCAGACGTGTGCAGGCGATTCGATTTGCTGGCCGTGCAGGAGATTATGGATGATCTGAGCGGCCTGCGGAAACTGCAGGGCCTGATGGGGCCTGAGTTCGGCATGATCGTGTCCGACAAGACCGGTGCTTTTCCGGGAGAACCAGGCCTTGGTGAGCGTTTGGGCTTCATTTTCAGCCGTTCGGTTGTCCGCCGCACAGAGATTGCCACGGACATATCCTATGACCGGTCCAAGGTGCTAAACACTCTTGGCCGGTATAACGACGAGATCTACGAAGCAATGGCACCTTATGCCAAAAAGTTAGACAATTACCTTGCCAGACTGGAAGAGTACAAGGCCGGCAATCGCCGTACCAGGCCAAAGAGGCCCAGATTCAAGGCGAAAATGCCAACCTTCCTCACATTCATCCGCACGCCGTTCTGCGTGAGTTTCGAAATAAGCGGCCACCCCGGTACCGAACCTTACCAGTTCATGGCGATCAACGCGCACCTCTATTTCGGGGATTACATGGCAGACCGCCGCCAGGAGTTTGACGCGCTGATGGAGTGGATCCTCGCCCGCGTGAGGGAGCACGACAGGGCCTACTATCCAAATTTTATTCTTCTGGGTGACCTCAACCTGGATTTCGACAATCCCCGGACCGACCGGAAACGCATCGAAAAGCACATGAAGACGTTCAATGGTGATACGGAAGACGATGTGAACGTGAACTTCCCTTTTTTGGATCCTTATCCAGGCCGAAATAAGGTATTCCGAACCAATGCCCGCCTGGATCAAACTTTCGACCAGATCGGTCTATTTTGCCGGGACCAGCGCTTGCCCACCTACCTGGATAACGCAACCATAGGGCAGGACCCCCGCGGCCCTGACTACGGCGTGTTTGACTTTGCAAACCTGTTCAGCGATGCCCTAAACAACCAATCTCTTGATCAATTGTCGCCCGACAAGAAGGGCGAATTCCTGGCGCGATTTGAGCACAAGGTCAGTGACCACATGCCCCTTTGGCTGCGGCTGCCGCTGCCCTGACTTTAAGCACGCGGTTGAGACAATGAGGATAGTATTGAATGACTTAAGAGGCGTATCTCTTTGCGGTCTTTCGTGGCGGCTCACGAGACGGAGGTCCTTTTAACGTGATGACAGATTGATCCTATCCCTCAAAACCCCGGAGCACTTGAAAGTGACCACCCTCCTCGGTCTCAGCATCATGTCCTCTTTGGTCTGGGGGTTCCTGCCTCTGCGTTCCTTCTTTTCATTGACGCAGAACTTCCCGAAGCCGCTGATAAGGACATCCTCGCCATTTGCCATGGTTCTCTTCATGATTTCCAGGAGGGATTCGACAAGTTTGGCGGACTGTGCCTTGGAATGGCCAAGGTTAGTACGGACGGCATCAATAATGTCGGCTTTGGTGAGGCTCATAGCGCACTCCTTTTTTGATCTTTTGGGGAGGTTAGCTTTAAGGACTTGATTTGTCAAGGGATTTGGAGAGGATAGGGATTGCTTTAGTGGTACCGATATTTCCGAATCACCGCGCACACCATACAGAGTATCCTGATCTCGTGGTCTGGAAGCAGCTTGAGACCGGTTCTTGGGGGAGGCCAATGGGTGACCCCAGATCTTCACTTTTCTTAAAAGGATGATTTTAGCCCCAAAATGACATTTTGAATTCACAGGCTTATATGGCACAAATTCTGGCCGTTTCTTATGCAATGTCAGCAGGTTGGCGTGGCCCCATTCCCACTACGCAGCCCGCATTTCCGACCCGGAATTTCGAGTTGTAATTGCCTGTTTCCCATGACAAAAGCGCAATAACCCTCAACGGTGAACTCTGAACCGGTGAACGGCCACAACTGCTACAAGCCCAACGATTCTGCGATCTCATCCAGAAATCGACTTCGTTGATTGTATTGGCCTTTTCTGAAGTTGGCACAACTCAAAAAGAGATATCGTTCGGCCCTCGATACTGCAACATACATCAGCCGTCTTTCTTCCTGCAGCCCCGTATCGGAATCCTTGGATTTCCAGTGTGGGAAAAGCTCTTCCTCACATGCAACAACAAAGACCACAAGGTATTCCAAGCCCTTGCTGGCATGCACCGTCGAAAGGTTTACGCCAAAACTCTTCTCGGATTCGTCTTCTTTGTCCTCTTTAACCAGGGCCGCTTCTTCCAGGTAGTCGACAATGGTCTCTTTCTGCGAGGCCGAATAGATTAACTGTTCGATGTTTTCCACCCTTGACGTATAATCCATGGAATCGGCCTTTGAATACTGTTTGAGATAGTCGAAATACTTGAACCTGGATAACACCTCGTGCATCGCAGCATCAGGTTTTTGATCCTTAATGTCATCAAGGCACTGAAGCACCTGGCTAAGAGAGCTGTAGACCTTCGGCGTCAGGATCTTTTCACTTAGGACCTTGCGCGTAGCGTCTTGGAGGCCCATGTCCTCTGATCGCACTTGGCCGATCTTTTTGAGCATTGCCGGACCGATCCCGCGTTTCGGGACATTGACGATTCGTTCAAAAGCAACATCGTCTTTGGGGAAAGCCGCTGCTGTAAGATAGCAATTGATATCAAGGACCTCTTTTCGCTCAAAAAAGCCCTTGGAGCCAATCATTCGATATGGAAGACCGGCAGATCGGAAAGCCTGCTCAAAGGATAGAGAACAAAACTTGGTCCGGTACAAAACAGCCATCTTATCGTAGGCAATGCCCGTATCCCGAAGGGCTTGAATCTTTCCGGCAACCCATCTTGCCTCTTCTCTTTCATCATAAAAATCGTGAAGGTCCACAACACCCCCACGCTTTTCCGAAAAGCATCTTTTTTCCATTTTATCGTCGTTATATCCGATCAAGTCGTTGGCAACCTGCACAATCTCGTCTGCCGAACGATAGTTTTGTTCGAGCCGGAAGATTTTGGCCCCATGGTACTTTTCCGCAAACGACAGGAAGTTGTTCACGTTGCTTCCCCGGAACCCGTAAATCGCCTGCCAGTCATCGCCGACGCAGAAAAGGTTTCCATCGTGCAAAAGCAGCCCGGTCAGCTCTTCCTGAAGATCATTGGTATCCTGATATTCATCGACAAGAACAAACTGGAAAAGCCTTTGATACTGCTTTTTCAGGTCTTTGTGATCCCGAAGCAGGTTGCGGGTCAGAAGCAAAATATCGTCAAAATCGAGAGCGTTTCTTGAACGCAGCTCTTTTTGGTAAGTATCGAAGACGTCTGACAACCTGATATGAGAAACGCGGGGTTTCCGGTCAAAATATGCCATAGGGTTGCCGGAATTTTTGGCATAGGAGATATGGGCCAATACTGCCGGAACGTATTTCTTGTCGAAATTTAACCGGCTAATAATTTCTTTGACGGTCTTTTGCTGCTGATACTCGGCATAGATCTGAAGAGGCGAACTGTATCCCAACCGGGAACAATGATCTTTCAATATCCTGAAACATGCGGAGTGAAACGTGCGGACCCACGGGAAACGATTCAATGGCAGTCCGGCCATATGAACCAGGCGGCCTTTCATCTCGTTTGCAGATTTGTTCGTGAACGTAATCGCAAGAATACGTTCAGGATCATAGCCCTTGGAGACAAGTTGGACTATCTTGGCGGTCAATGTCCGTGTCTTGCCGGCGCCGGCGCCGGCAACAACCAAGGCCGGAGAGCCGCTGTATTCTATAGCATCCTTCTGTTGTTGAGAGAGTCGCATAATTTACTTTCTATTATAGGAATTCTCGTTAGTTGCCATCATATCAGACACTCAAACACAAAATCTTCAATCGACAGTATGCGATTAAGATTCTTCGAGGGAAACTATCCTTTTTGCAGTTTCTGCGGGATCTTTTCAAGTCTTTTTTAGATGCTTCATTTTCGCGATTGGTCCATCTTGTAGTCCTGCCCGTTCAAATCTTGAAGCAAATCACGTGCTGCAGCTATTCTTCGGGGAAAGGACTGAGGCTTTTACTATGGAGGACAGGATGGAAATCAGGGGGAATTGCAGCATCTATCTGAAGGATTATAAGGGGTAGGTCTGACATGAGGGACATTCTCAACATTTAAAGTTATCAATCATCAGCAACATAAAGCAAGGTCCCCTAATAGTTCCCTAATAGCAACCCAAAGTTTAAATGTTGACAACGTCCCCAATACCCGCCCAGCCCAAGGTTAAGCGCCTTTACCTTTCTTTTTTTTATAGTGTTTCGTAAGATAATATGGATTAGCAATCTCAGAGAAATCAAAATTAATTCCACTCACTCCGAAAAGAAAACAATTGATAATTTCTGCAGAATGGATATCGAAAAGTGCGATATTATATCCATTCCCTAAAGAACTCCGGTACCCGATGCCGTCATAGCCATTTGCTTTTAAAAACTCAGATAGAACCTGAGTGGGCACATAATCTGCTGCATCGTCGGTGGGAGTGACAGGTTTTGCAAAGGCTTTGTCAATATCAGTCCAAACAGCCTCTTCACGTTTTTTTGGAGGTGGTTCTTTAAAATAAATTATAAGGCCCTTTCTTTCGGTAGTGCAATTCACAACCTTGAGCTTCCGAAGTATTTTGAACTGCCCCACTGAAACTTGAGACCCCATCCAAGGTCTTGCCTCTGCAAGTGCAGTTTCGCGATTTGAGGCCAGATACAGGTAAGGTATTCCTTTTGGGTTTGCACGACCTTCCGTGGCTCGTCCGGGTCTTGGGCACATCCGCTCTGGCTCGTATGGAGCAGGCACCTCACCAACCTCCTCGTTCTCAAACCGCCAACCATGACCAAGTTGCGCTCTCCATAAAACACTATCTTTCGGTATGCTTTCGACTCGTTCCTCTGCTGTCTCTAAGACAGTCTGAAGAAAAACTTCAACTTCAGGTGTGTGAATGTACCTGTAGGTATGTTTCAACGCCCTCACATATCGAGAATAGCTTTGCCAAGATTTAAAGACTTTCATTGTATCTCGAACGCTTAACGCCTGCAGTTAGAGGCAGCCAGGGCTTCCATTGACATTCATAAAACAAGATTTTGTTCTAAACTCCTCGGCAGGCCAAAGTGGCCCGGCTCTGGCTGTCCACTGAACTGCCTGGTTACATGCCTAATTTGACTCAACTGCCCGCTTAAGTCTTCTAGCGACATTTTCAACGCCGTCATTCCAATTCGCGGCCACCCTGTCCGCTAAAGCAGGCGAGTATTCATATACTTCTTTTTTAGACACGCCGTGCCATACCGGCAAGATTACCTTTTCATTTTCTATCAATTCCCTGGTAAATACAGAATCAAACTCCTTTTTACCCCAGCCTTCATTCGACAAGTAATTAGGCGTCAATATGAGAATGCATTTCAGACACTCTTTAAGTCCTTTTTCTATCTGCTCTCTCAAACTATCCCCTACCTTAAGGGAGTACTCGTCGTACCATACAGGGCACATATATTTTTGGAGCTGTAACGCTAGTGGACTGGCGATTGACTCCTTATCGCGCGAATCATGGGAAATAAACGCCAGCGGTTTTTCGCTTCGGTTTCGCTCATCAGCGTAACTTTGTTCTCTAAACTTGACGCTTTGACCCAATTCGGCTGCTCGGCCCCTTACATAGCGCTTGTTTTCTTCCTTAACATCATCTTCTGAGTAGATGTAGATCCTCCCTGTGAATAGGCATTCCTTAATCGTTGAAGCTTCCTGACCTTTAAATCCACTTTCTACATATGTTTCGTTTTTCCACGCCAAAATTTGGTTAATTGAATTCAAAATGACTCTTGACGGGCACTCGACTTTTTCGGAATGCGGAACATAAAAAGAGATATATAAAGCGTTTGATTCGAAATCCACATGAAGCCTTGTCAAGACATTCAACAAATGTTCGCCGTTCGCCCCTTGTATCGGAGTTTCCTTGTCAATACACAAGGATCGACCTTGGTCTTTCTTGAAATATTCCCTCAGTGTCGCCATTGCACATAATTCTCAGGGCACATAACCAGTTAGTATGTGGTTTCTATAATAACACCAAATTTAAAACCCTCGACAAGCGCTGTTTTGGATTTTATATAATTCCCTTTGAGGTTCCATGGTACGCTACAACGCTAAATTGCTCCATCCACGCCTTTTTTGTCATCATGAACCGGCTCTAAAAGGATTACTTAGAAACTGTAAAACTGAAGGTCGTCCCCAAAGTTCCCTTATTTGTTAGGTAAGCCGAAAAACCTCTTGATATTTGTCATATGTTTTTCAGCCTTTCTTCCAGGCTACTCCAATCTTCATCGTTCTTGAATACCCGTTCAAGCCTCTTGAAATCATTGAGCCCTGATTCAAGTTCACCAATAGCCAAACGGGCACGCATTTCAGTAATGCAATTAGGTTCTGAAACCGAACCATCAGGCTTAAGGTCTACGTAAAAACCTGCATGTTTTTCCTCTTCAGCCGTGAGACCATCTGGAACCTTAGTCATATACTTTTTCATCGTCTTCCTAGCTTTTCCTCTTTTCTGAAGAATATCTGCGGATGAGGGATCTTCTTTCGCTATAGACACAAATAATTCCTTCAACCATTCTACATCGGATATGGGGGTCCAATTTTCCCAACCAATTTCATCCATCAGTATCTGATGATATTCCTCAACTTGCCATACTGCTATCCCCCAGTAATCTTCTAATAATTGCTTTAGCTCATGCTCAAGAGCGGGATTGCTCCAGTCACTATTTGAAAGCCTTTCCCTTAAGTCAGGGAACAGGTCTAAGCCAGCCAACGCAAAAAGAATAGCTTTACCAAGCTCTTCTTTCCCTATTGTCGATAAACACAATGCACGGGCGTAATGGGCATTTTCAGAAAGTAGTTTGGCTTCATCAAGAAGTGCCTTTGCATTATCCAGTGAAGCAATCCCTGCATTTCTTAAGGAAGCAGTTGGTATCAAGGATAACTTCTTCTTTGGTTCCTTACTTATGGGAGGGAAACGTTTATTCACTATTCTTACAACACCCCTTAGCGTCTCTTGATTCACCACTTTTCTTGAGTTATGGATACCGAGGACATTGTACCCGTTCTTCCGAAGGTGTTTCGCCAAAGCCTTTTCCAACGCCGCCATTTGGTCCCTGTAAACGACATGGTATTCTAACGATTCTTGTTCAGGAAACAAAGGGCCAATTGCCAACATTTCAAATCTTGCGGAGGATGGCGTCACGTTCTTTTCGTTGAGTCGCCTCGCAATTGAATTCGCCTTTGCATTGGGACTAAGGTCTAGGTGATGGCCTATTCGTGCAAAAGGAGATGCGGCATTCGATGATGAACTATCACCAGTTCTTCCCACGTAGAGAAAGCGTTCATTTGGCTTTTGAATATCCCATATATACAACCAGAATCCCCCTTCAAGGAGCGCTCCCTCAAAAAACATTGAATATGACTCCATCCCCCATGCTCCCCTCTTTAGAATTCACTCAAATTGTACAGCCTATTCGCTACATAAACCGCCTTGTGCGGACCGTGAGGACGCCCATTTGTAAATTAGTTTACACCATAACATATTTATGATATTGCGTTTTGTGTCGCGATGAACCCATCAACGAAAGGAGAAAAGATAGCCAAAGTGAGAAGTTACAGATTGTCCAGATGACTTACTTATTTACAAATAGACGCAACCTCCCTTAAGAGCCACCTCTCTGACCCTCAAGACGTTTCTTCCTCTTGTGCACCTTCTCTAATATTCTCTCCTTTGCGCAGTACCCACGGGCAGGTCGCTTGAGGCGGTTCTTGCGGATCTGTGCCTTTCGCTTGGCAGTGCCATATTTTCCAAATATGACGGCCATGGACACTTTCTTGAAACTCTCGCTTCAGACTTATTCAACATAGTCAAAGAATGTCCCCAAAGCTCCCTTTATGTGAACTGGTCTCGATATCCTGAGCTTTAGTGTCTTTTCGAGTACCGGTCTTCTTAAGTCTGAGCTAATCTTCCCCAATCTCCGTCCTCGAAATAACCTTCCGCAAATCTAATCTTCTCTGGAAAGGCCCCATCATATGTGACCCCCAAGAATGAAGCCGCGCGCGTCAATCCAACATACAAATACTTGTCAACCAATTGAGGAGCACGTTTCGAAATCTCATTGAGGTTGATGAAGAAGACGCTTTCAAATTCTAAACCTTTGATGTATTTCACACTGAAGATCCTGACCTTGCCTTCACTACCGAGAATTTCACCCTTAGGGCAACCTTTGACCCCAATAGAATTCTCCTCCAAAGGATCTTCAATAACTCGAAGGACATGATCGATTTGATCGTCGTCTGCAACAAAAATGGCTGTGGAAGGTAGGCTATGACTTACTTGAAAAATCTCTAGTATTCTGTAAGCCACCCATTTACCTAAGCTTTCGTTCTCAATTCCCTCATCGAATTTGAGAGGAGAAGGATCAGCGTCACTCGAAAGAAAAGCGGATTTGAAAGGAGGTGCCTGTCCGACGCTATGCTCATATAGGACTTCTGCGATTTTCAGCAGCTTTGGGCTTTGCCGATAAACTTTATCGACGTTATGAGTTTCAAAATTTTTAGTGATAAATTTGCATTCTTCCCAATCAGTTAACCCAAAATCAGTGACCCTTTGCATCAGATCCCCGGCAAACGAGACTGAAGTGTAGCGGGGATGCGCCAAATAGTACATGCAACCAAGCTGAATTGTCGAAAAATCAGTGGCCTCATCCACGGCGATTTGTGTTGCATATTTGTCCTTTATGTCTTCCAGCAGCTCGATTCTAGAATTTTCATCCAGTAGATTTCCATGCCTATCAAAGATCTTTCGCGCATTTTTCAGCATGACAAAAATCAAAAGATCAATTTCAACGCCACATATCTTTCTTTCTTTTATGTCATTTTCAGTTCCCTCATTAAATAGACGCGGCTCATTCTTTAAAAGATGCTGCCGAAATCGATTGTAGAAGTTCGGAATCCGATTCAGCATGTTCGTATATCCACGCGTCATCAACCCAGCAGCCCTGCGGTCAATCAGCCTTTTTCCAAGTTTCTCCAATTCAGGAGGCTCAGGTAAGAACGACTCAATGATTCCTAAAACCCTATTATGAATGCTCTTCGAAGGAATCTTCCTATCAGTCGCCAACCTTTGTGCATGAAAAGCGAGAGTTCTTTTCATCTGGCGTTTGGCCAGGACGGTGTATTCTGTTGTTGGCGATTCTGTTTCTCCCTCCTCATCTACTTCATCAAGCAAATCCTCCTCAGCATCTGATTTGAATGATTTCATCTCTTCGAATACTTCCTCTAAAACCCTGGGTTTCGATGCGATAATGTTGTTCGTTATATTCTCGATTCTCTCATTTACTTCTTTATTTCTTCGATTCAAGATCTCCTGTAACTTATACAGCTCCTCAACTAAAATCAAAATTCTATCTGTCTCATTCCTAAAACTGGCTTCATTCAATTGCTTAACAATCTTTTCAAGACCGGATATCATCTCCTGATCGATGTTATTCTTCTTTATCGTGTCAACGGCTTTGTGGAAATCTTCAACGAACAACTGACCATAAAATGTAACAAATGTCTCTGCGTATTCGATTAGATCTTGATTGCAGTCTGCACGGACTATTTGCCGGCTCACTTTTCTGAAAAAACCTTGGTCCCCAACTCGCAGAAATTTCAAAGTGTCCCGGGCTAGAATCATTCGTTCTTCCTCCCATATTTTTATCCTCTGGTCTGAAGCAGGCAGGAGTTCTTTTGCAAATGATTCCTTTAAATAGATCTTCAAAAGTTCTGTCGGCGTGAATAGAATCCAGTTCTCCTTGTTGATAAACAGGGATACCTGCTCTGGGCTCAAACCACTTGTTTCGAATGATTCAAGGTATGAGAAATCGCATTTTTGGGCGATTCTCTTTATTAATAAGGTTGTTTTGCCCGTGCCTGGGGCACCTGATATAATTAGTTGAGAGGCTAAAGGCTGCCTAAAAATTTCTCCTTGTTTGTCATCGAGCGTCGGCTGGTCTCTAAGCTCCATCTTCTCAATGACTTCTCTCGTCAAGCCTTTTCTTATTTTAATTTTCTTTTCAAGTTCCTCGTGAAGCCTTGTTTCAAGTTCTTGGATGTCTTTTACGAGATCTAATTCGGGCTTTCTTTGAATGATAGATTCGAGAGATCTTAAGAAGTCTACAAGAGATGGTATGGAATAGGTCCCGATATCCAGAAAAAACCTGTTATTAATCCCGTCCCATCGGTGGTCTTTTCTTTCCGGTTTGAAGAGGTCTTTCTCAAAAACGCTTACTTCTATTTTACCCGCGGGTGTAATAACCTCATGCTCATCCCCCGCGTCCATCTCAACTAATCGTCCCATAGGGGACAAATAATTAACGAAACGACTAGAAGGAGTAGAAGGCGAATAGCCTTTGGGTGTATACCCTCGGCAGATGAAGAATATCCTTGGTTGTCCATCAACCGTTGCTTTCACGTAGGCAATAAATGGTTTCTCCTTCAGTTTCCTCTGTGATAGATGAACTTGTTCTTGGGTTTGCTGAAGTGATGTACTTGCCTGTACGCCATGAGTGATCGCATGTTCCGGATAAGCAAACACATCTGTAGAAACGCTGGGGGCAACCTTCAAACTCGTATCAATGTTATTTAGTTCTGATAAAATTATCCGCGATATTTTTTTTATAACATCCTGATAAGCCATTAGCCTCCTCCCGAGAACGTTCACTGAAGTAAGTTTTCCAGTTTTTTCAACCTTTTTTTTCACACATGACCATTCTCATCGCTTTCTTAAGCCTCTTGCAGCGCTGACAGTCTTCAAAAGCGGCCTTCCCGCCAACAGCCTATTGGGAGACTCAATCGCATTTTTCACAGATCGTGGGAACATGGGGAACGGGAACATGGGGAACATAAGGGACGTTCTCAACATTTAAAGTTATCAATCATCAGCAACATAAAGCAAGGTCCCCTAATAGTTCCCTAATAGCAACCCAAAGTTTAAATGCTGAGAACGTCCCCAATACCCGCCCGGAGCAGCCAACGATTGACTGAATCTTTTTCTGTTTTTCGACCCAACCACACCATACAGAAGACATAATGAAGTCTTTCCAATACTGCGTTGACCCACCACGAAGACTGGTAATGAGCTTTCTGTATTAAGCAGGCTATGGAGTGAATGGAGTTCTCGATCTCTGCCTGTAAACCCCTCTAGATAATCAGTCGGTATGTCAGAAAGGAATCCGTTCATGCTTCTATGTCCGCGAAGGCAGTGTGTTTATGTCATTGGTTCCACTTAATAGATTCCCGCCCTGCGGGGAATCGCATACCTGTATTGTCTTATCTGGAAGGCCCTTTCTCCTCCCTCAAGTTCAAGGAGTTTGTCACACATGGTTTCATGAGCAAAAGTGCCGGATTCTTCAATGGTACATTTTGATTGGGATGCAACAGGGTCATTCCGAATTTTGACCAGATACTCTGCATCTGCCAAAACCGGAATGTTGGCATTGTGGGAAATGAGCATAACTTGTCGTTCTCTCTTAGCTTCCAGAATCTTGGGTACTATTTTGTTTACGATATAGCTGTATCCAAGCTCGTCTTCTGGCTGATCTATAATAAGGGGCACGTCTCTGGTCATAAGGGCTAGTGCAAGAATTGTCGAGCTTTGTTCACCTGGAGATAATTCTGTCCTTAAATCAGCGAACTTATCTGTCCCTTCACGGCGAACGGTTATTTTGGGGACGGGTTCAGGTTCAAAAACCTGGAGCTTGTGCAAAGCGCGGGATTCACCCTTTATGGTGCATAGAACCTCCTGAGTGTTCTGTGTGATGTTACAGACCCTTACTAAGGTTGTTTTTTGTCCATCTGGTTTTTTGAAGACTCCATCATTTACAATCGCCTCTACAAGCTCAGACGGTTGGACAAGCATGCCTACCAGAGCCAATTGTTCATCCCGTTTTTGGATTTTGCGGTCCTTGGATGCAATGTCCGCGCATACTTCCTTTAACAGGCCAATATATCCCTGCGGGTCTGGCCTTTCCAGGCTGATGGTGATATCAGGCCCAACGGTTTGATTCAGTTCCGCAATTTTTGAACTGCGCGTTTTCGCGATAATCTCAGATGTAGCTTTTAGCTGCCCCAAAAGCGTATTCCTGACTTTTGTCAAGGTATTTATTTCATTCAATATCCCTCTAAGCTGGGGGACATCCACCGTCTCAATCCTGTTGATTTCATTCCTTAAGTCTTCCACTTTATTGAGAAGCTGTTCAGGGGAGTCAAAGCCTTGTTTCCGCAGTGTCTTGGATACCTGATCCTTGTGAGCAGCGTATTTCTCATCCCATTCATCAAAAACCAGTGAACAGCTTTTCTTCAGGGTCTTAACAGAATCCTCCAGTTGCTGGATTACAGAGTCAATCGATTTGTTATACGTATCCACTGCCCAGGATATGGACCTAAGGAGATCCTGCATGGCAATTTTAGTTTCGTCAAAATCCAGACGACTGACTTTCCATTTCTTCCCCAGGGCTGTTTTTGCCCTGTCATTGATGCCTTCTTCTATTGATTCAATCTGCCTTTTGACGTTGTTGATCAGCGTTGCTGAAGCCTGCCACAAGGTGTTCCCGGTGGCTTCCAGATGTTTTTCCTTATCCTTCAAATCCTTTTTAAGCTGTTTAAGGTTGCCCACAGTGCCAGCCACCTCCTCTGTCTGCTCATACTGCTCAGCAAGCGCTTCTGCATTCATCCTCAGTTTTTCCCTTAGCTCCTCTCTTTCTTTGCGACGCCCCGCAAGACCGGCTAAATCATCAATAAGGGAAAGCTGAGATATTACGCTTTTCCTTAGAACCCCAACATGCCCCTGGGTGTAAATTTCCGGCAATACCGCTATTTCCTGGAAACCCACCGGCACAAGCTCATCTTTGCCAGTGTCATATACCAAGGCTTCAGGGCTGCTCTGAATGCTTATTACCTTTCCCGTCTTTCTATCATACTCTGGTGTGAAGGTTCTGGAGACGCAGTAAGAACGGCCATTCCGGGTGAGGTATAGATCAACACTGCCGTTTGGTTGAAGTATGGCATTCAACCGGCGGACGAGAATATCTAGCTCCTCTTCCCGGTCAACAACACTCAGAACGGAGAGGTCCCGTCCCAGTGCAAAACTGATAAAATCAAATATCGCCGTTTTCCCGGAGTGGTTTTCACCGATAATGCAGGTGAAGTCCGGCGAGAAACCCACTTCCAGCCCGTCAAAGAATCCGCCTTCAACCGTCAGGCTAAGCAGCTTATAAGATTTTGAATCAGAGGGGGTATGTTTTGATATGCAGGTTCGCGGCTCACAGGTAACCTGCCTTAGCCCGCGCACAGTCCTGCTTCCAAGCTTAAGCCAAACAGCCCCATTCTGAATTTCATTTGAGGTTTTAGCTTCTCCAGGGGCTATGGGAGCTAAACAATAATCCGTTGCCGATACTATGGAAGGAGGTGCACTGCTAAGTACATACCTATTCTGCCATTTGCCATCATCGTCAAAGCCTATAAATTTTACTTTTTCCTCTGGAATCTGAATTAAGCCAATATTACCGGATTCGAGCCAAGTCATTTTCGTTGATATTTTTCTCGCCTTATCAAGAAAACCTATGTCATTAGAAAAAGGATGTGGTACTACAGTTATTCCTTTGGCATCGGTGATGTCGGTTAGAACCTCTGAACAGGGTTTATCTCTAACCGCATCTTTTGTGGAACCATTAATAGGAAGTTTGAGCATTCCAAGAAAGTGCTTTTGTTTAGATTCATCGAAATCAGTGTCAAAAATTGCTATAATATGAGCACCTTCCTCCAGTGTGATCTCTATGCCTGGTAGTACAATTAGGTCGTCATCTGTCCTTCTTGATGCTGCATCTTGGACGGGTCTAACGAACTTAAATGTGTTGTGGTCTGTGATCGCCATGAGTGTTATACCTGCCCTAATCGCGGCATCGACAATCATTTCGGGGTCTTGGCCTGAGGCATGCACATGCAAATTGACCTTATGCCACTTAGAACCCTGGTTGGCGTTCATAAATTCTTTCAAAATGTCGAGTCTAGATTTTGGCATAATTCTTTATTAATCCATAATGGCTTTTGTAAACCCATCAATTGCATCCGCGTAAAATTCGATGTTGACTTTGGTTGCCATATCGTCGGACAGATCAAATAATTGCCTTCGAGATGATATAGGCATCAACAAAGTCATTGCACCTTTTTCTACAGCCAGTTCAGCAACTGCAACAGGATTTGGAACTAACTCAATAGAACCTCCAAGATTTAAAGCACCGACGATGATAAGCCCGCCCTTCACACTCCGTTCAATCAATCCTCCGCAGAGCGCAATGAGTACAGCCACCAACCCAAGTCCCTGTCCAGAACTGTCGAGCTTTTTTCTTGGCAAAACCGATTGTGTAGACTTCCACTCGGGGACCTCCTCGTTGGACTCGAAAAGGCTTAGTTGAGCCTGCTCGCCCTTGCTCTGGTACTCCTCACGGGCAAGTGAGTCTTCATCCTGAACCGTGCTATCTCCACGAATGTGCCGAACACTCACCCCTCGCTTCGCAAGTACCCGCCCGACAAGAAGCCGGCGATGGCAGTTCGCAGGATTCTCTTCGCCGCACATCACAGCCACCCG
This sequence comes from Desulfobacterales bacterium, assembly GCA_013375395.1. GTDB lineage: Bacteria > Desulfobacterota > Desulfobacteria > Desulfobacterales. Next base: position 39,649 of record JABXJW010000003.1, on the reverse strand, counting down.
ATATGTCTTGATCCCCTTTATCAGGCGATCAATGCCTTCATGAAACAACAGGGTTTCAGCAATCCGCGAATACAAAACAAATCCGTAGTTGTCGTAGAATTCCGAGTCCTGTGGCCTTCCGCCAAGCTCTTGTCCCAGAAACAAGTATTTAAATTCACTTGCCTTAACTGCTTTCTCAAGCCCGTCCTTGTTAAACTGGGGTGAAAACCGCGAAAACGGCTTGGAACGAACATCAACAAGCACATCAATCTTGTGGGATTTCAATAAACCAATGAACGCGTCCAGCGAATGGTTGGAATGACCAATTGTGAAGATGGTGAGTTTTTCTTGTGAGTCTTTATCGTTCATGCGAACTCAATCTCATAATCCCGGCCTTGCTGCCAGGTCTTCGTATTCGTAATCCACAGGTTCTCCGTAGAGCTTTTCCAGTTCAGAGAAAGGGGTCACTCTTCAGTTTTGCAGGTTTGAAGCTCCCCGCAGCAAGTCGCAGGGAGTCTTCGACCGTAAGGAAGTTTGTCATTTTTCGATTCGCTCGCTAACCCCGCCGCCCGCGAAGCACTGCCGTCAGGCAGAACCTGCGGGGAATGCGCTCGCTATTGCGGTTCAGTTTGAGGTTCCATGGGTCCGCTACAACGCTCAATTGCTCTATCCTCCACTTTCTTGCCCGTTGTTTTTCCTTGAATTATTTAAGGATGTCCCGCTTATTCCTCCAATTAACTGGTAGGTATCTGTGGTGCTGGTTTACCTTCTAAACTTTCAGAAACAAGGCGTCCAAGAAACATTGCAAACGGCGAGATATCCTGTTCCACACTCGCGCTTTCCAACGCAGCCATATAGTGGTCTCGCTTTTCGAGTGGAATAACGGTCCAGTGGTACCCGCCCGCAGCGAGCATCACGTTCATAAGAAATCGTCCCATACGGCCATTGCCATCCATGTACGGATGGATATATACGAACACGAAGTGCCCCAGAACAACACGCACCGATGGTTCCAGCTCTTCTCTCAGCAAATCAAAGAATGCCGGCATGCAATCTCGCACCGCTTCATGGCGCGGTGGCACATGCATTGAGCGGCGGATATATACCTGGTCGTTGCGGTAGCCAGCTAGGTCCGCTGTCCGCAAGAGGCCGGCTGTTACGCCCGGCCCAAACATCTCACGGTACCAGTCACCGTGATCATCATCGCCAACTGCTCCGGGGTTATCGCCTTCTAGCACCTTGCGTACGCTTTTACGGACCGCCTGATAGGCCTGCCAGTACCCGCGTGCAGCTAAGGCATTACGATGGTCGCGGTCATCCTCGTTTTCATCAGGATTCCATTCGCCACTGCGGACCCGTTCGATCAGCTCAGGGCTGACCCGGTAGCCTTCAATGGATAACGAGTGATAAGCGTCCGTAACGTAAATGTCATCGGCGGCCTTGAGATAGGCAGCGATGTCGGAAGGCCGGCCAGGGGCGGCCGGAAATTGTTTGAGGATTGGTTCTCGCATCTGTTGCCACATTAGGCGAATGCGGTTCACGTACGGCGACTGTTCGCGTGCTGGCAGGATCAGATTTATTGTATCTTCGAATGGATCTTTTTCACGAATGTCGTAGTCTGCAGTTTGCATTGTTTTGACAATATCGTCGGCAATACGGTCACGTCCGATATTTCGGAACGCACCTGCGAGACGGCCGGCAACCGTGGTGCGTCCACCTTCAAGGAGCAATGCAAGCACATCAGATGCATTGCGCACCATGGCCAGAGCCGCGCGTGCGTCTGTCGCGTTTTGTCGAAAGAATCCAGATCCGCAGCTCACCAGGCTCGCAGGTACAGAGAATAGACGCAAGCCGCCCTTCTCTGCAATTTGTCCAGCCTCGGGCAGAGCCGCACGCGTGTCGAATAACGACGTATCATGCGGCAGCGTTGTGATCCTGTTGCGGGCCTTCGGTGAGCGTACAAGCAATTGGCGTGGAACCGTCATGTTCCCGACATGCAGCAATAGTGACTGCTCAGGAGAGAGACTCCAATTCGTCCCAAAACGCTTCTTCAAATAGGCTGCACAGAAACCCCAGAACGATGCGTACCATGCCGTGCTCTCTCTCGTGGCCTCGTCCGGGCGGGCAGGGATGTACCAGCCCTTCATGACCTCTTGCAAGAAGCCGTTTTTTACAAGGCGTTCCCGATGCGTCCGGGTCAGATCACCTGAACGCACGGCGACGACACCGCGCTCTTGCAGTGCTCTCAGGGCCTCAAGGGATTCGGCCAGTTTTTCATGTGGACTTGCCATAGCTCTCGGGCTTTCGTTAGCTTATTGCGCCGTACAATTTTAAGCTTTTAATGTAGTACCAAATTTAGCTTTTTTGATTATGTCATTGTTAGCTTATTTTGTCGAGTGCTATTTAGCTTATTCTGTCCTGCAATTATTAGCTTTTCCTGCGTACCCGACCAGGAAGCCGCCCCCGACCCAAATATCCCCAATCTCGATAGTTCTGCCGCTTCAACAGGTGAATTCTACTCCAAAGTGCACCACTTGATAAGAGAATTCCAAAAGTAAACGGAAAGGGCACGTTCGTTCCGAACGTGCCTAAAGTGTTTTCAGCCATAGCGTCTATCTCAGACTCTTGGTAAGTTTGGGTAAGTTTGGGGACATCCCTTTACATTTCCATATTTACAGCTTTAGCCTTAAGGATCGATGAGATTGTAGCCCTTTTGTTTTACTATTGTCTCTCCTCGCTTTACCGACTGACTCACCCCGGCCAATGAGAGATTCAAGCGCCTTGCTATTTGAGCCATACCAATACCAAGGTCTCTTACTGCCAAATAGCACAACAGACTTTTTGCCTTAACATGCACAAGAATCATAATTTCAAAACTGTAAATGTAAAGGATGTCCCCGAAGCCTCCCAAGTTTCCCTTGGAACTTGAATTCACCCTCCTCTTTTCCTATACCGCGAAGGCCCTTGAAACACTTCTCTAACGTGCCAGCCGACAAACTGTGGTTTTGGATAGTAAGATGGTCGTTGTGGCAAATGGATTTTTTTGCCATGAAAGTCCATCAGCCATTCCTTAAATCCGTTTGAGCCGTGAGCACGTTCGGAGACTTGTATGTGCATGGATTCATCCAGGCTGAATGCTCCGCGGTCGAAGAGCTTATGGTGCATCGTACAAAGAGCCACACCGTTAACCCCATTGTCCGGCCCACCGGCCTGAAACCACTTGATGTGGGCAGCTTCAAGAGCCACCAAGGAATCGCCTACACGCACATTGAAGCCACAGACAGCACAGCGGTATTCATAGGACCTCAGCACGGTTTCACGAAATAAAGGTGATCGCTTTCTTGTACCATCCGTCTCAATGTCAAGACCGACAGCCTGAAGGATGTCATCGTGGATAGACGTGGGGAAGTTGGCCTCAAGCAAATTTTTTGTTACTTCCGCCAATAATTCTCTGTCGGTGATGAGCTGGTCATAAATTGTTCTACTAAAACCGCCATGAACGTCGTATTTAAGTAACTCACTTTTTCTGGCATCTGTACTGCTCTTGCGTAACTTGACCTTTTCTGCGTTACTCAGTTCCCAGATGCCATCGTTCTGTAGTCGCCAGAACGGATACTCAGGATGATAGCTTCCTCTTCGGGGGCCAAACTCCATCAAGAGATTTCGAAGGTCTCTGTCGACATCCACGTATGAGATGAATCTTTCCTCAGTATGGGCATAACGTCCAAGTGCATAGAGTGCCAGAAGAGGCTTGTGTGGGGCCCGTTGCCCACCACGTTTCCAAATAGTAATTTTTGAAAAGAGGCTCTTAATCTTTGCCTTGTTCATTTATCACCTGTTTTGTCTGTGACACGCGGAAAAGCCTGTTCTCTTCTGCCATTTTTGTTACACTGAAAAAACCATCATATTTATAGCGAAAAAGGGATTCTAACCCCTAAAAGACATAACATAAAATCATACTTTTTATAGCTTTAACAATACGCTAGCTTGGCCCGGCGAAGCTCCCTAGACGGGCTCTTGTCCTTTATCCCTCTTTATTATATTCGTCAATAATTTAAGGATAGTGCCCATTGAATTTCGACACCAAATTTCCTTATTTGGAAGTTTATTGTTTGTATTTGGAAGTTTTTATGATAACTTCCAAACAAACGCCTTCTGTTTAAAATATTTTAGTCAAAACCAATTGTTTTAACTGAAAAAATAAGATGACAATCAGTAAATTGACGCGCGATTATACTATTTCATTTCCAGCCATTCGAGGGATTCAAGCTGGGAGAGAGTATTACAGCACCATGTGCCCTCTCCATCTTCTTCCAAAGATGTTCAATTATAATAACGAGGACGTTCCATCTGAGCTGAGAGCACAGCGCTCGCTCAATAAAGGAAGAATACCTGCCCTTACTCGATATATTGTGGAAAACTCGAATAGTCATGTTTTTTCCGCGATCAGTGCTTCTATTGATGCAGAGGTTGACTTTAAGGCGTTAGGTGAAGACACAATAGGTCGCAAAATTGGGATCTTATCTGTCCCGATGGAAGCGAAATTTCTTATTAATGATGGTCAACACAGGCGGGCAGCCATTGAGGCAGCCCTTGAAGAAAATCCAGCCTTAGGTCATGAGACGATTACAGTTGTCCTTTTTGTAGATTCAGGATTAAAGCAGAGCCAACAGATGTTTGCCGATCTCAATCGGTACGCAGTGCGTCCCACCAAATCATTGGGGATCCTTTATGACCACCGGGACCCAATGGCAAGATTAGTGAGCCGTTTAATAAAAAAAGTAACAGTATTCAAAGGGATGACAGAAACGGCAAGGAGCACCATATCGAACCGTTCGAGAAAACTTTTCACTCTTAGCAGCATCTATCTGGCAACAAAGCGACTTCTGCAAAAAAAAGTGGAGGAGGAGGTAAGCCCACCCGAGGAAAAGCTGGCCTTTGATTATTGGACTGAAATAGCCAAAAACATGCCAGATTGGCTTGCCGCTGTTAAGCGAGAGGTAACCACGAGTGAACTTCGTAAGGATTATGTACATGCCCATGGGATCGCGCTCCAGGCCTTAGCGATTGCCGGAAGCAGTTTAATCGCCACAGAACCCAAAAAATGGAAACACCGGCTAAAGAAGATTAGAACAATAAACTGGGCACGGGATAACGCCGACCTGTGGGAGGGTCGTGCCTTAGTTGGCGGACGACTTAATAAATCCCAAACCAATGTAATTTTAACCGCAAATGCTATAAAAAAAGTGCTTAACCTGCCGCTTGATCCCAGTGAACAACTTATAGAAGACAAATATGAAAAAGGCCAAAACTCAAAATAACGCCTGCTGCCAATCCGATAGTATCTTCTCGGAAGAATATCTGGAAAGTTTATACTCACGCGTGCAGAAAATTTACCTCGCTGATAGTCGTCCATGGGTTATAGGATTCAGTGGTGGTAAAGACTCTACCGTAACCCTTCAGGTCGTTTGGACGAGTTTGCAACGACTTCCGACAGAACAACTGAACAAAAAGGTTTTTATTATCTCGTCTGATACCTTTGTTGAGACACCGGTTATTGTGGATTACCTTCACCGCACTCTTGACAAGCTCAATCAAGCGGCCTCCCAACAGTCTTTGCCCTTTGAGGCGCACAAGGTTACCCCGCAGATTGGAGACACCTTTTGGGCAAACCTGATAGGCCGAGGCTATCCAGCACCATATAGTAAGTTTCGCTGGTGTACGGATCGGTTAAAAATTGAACCTGCCAATAGGTTTATTACAGATAAAGTCGCTACATTTGGCGAAGTTGTCGTTGTCCTTGGCGCTCGCCGAACGGAAAGCGCATCTCGTGCTGGAAATATGAATAAACGCAAAAGAGTGGGGGAATACCTCACCCGCCATGGAGAATTGCCCAACGCCTGGGTCTTAACCCCAATCGAAGACTGGTATACAGAAGAAGTCTGGGAGTATTTACTTTCACATCCATCGCCATGGGGTGATGATAATTCCGAGCTGCTCACCATGTACAAAAATGCTCAGGATGGCGAGTGTCCACTGGTCATAGATAAAACAACGCCTCCTTGCGGCAATAGTCGATTTGGATGCTGGACATGCACTGTAGTGAAAGCAGATATTTCCATGACATCCATGATCAAGAAGGGTGAAGAGTGGATGCAACCTTTGCTTGATTTTCGAGACTGGCTTGCTGCCACGCAGGACCCAGATGGGAAAAAAAAGATACGAGATTTTAGAAGGAGAACCGGAAAAGTTCAGTATAGGAATGTAGACGGAACCCAGAAACTTATTTGGGGGCCCTATCTCTTTGATTTTCGCAAAGAAATCTTACGTCGACTCCTTGAAACTGAAAAGTCCGTGCGAGAGCATGGCCCAGATCCAACTGTGACCCTTATTTCCAAAGAAGAGTTGCTTGAAATACGTCGAATTTGGTTTTTCGAGGAGGGTGATTGGCTGGATACTTTGCCGCAGGTGTATCATCAGGTAACCGGGGACCATTTAGAAGTTCATACTGATGACTGGTCAGGAATGGGTGGTACGGAATTTCAGGTATTAAAAGATGTGTGTCAGGAATATGATTTACCTATCGGGCTCCTCACAGAATTGTTTGACGCAGAAAAACGACAATATGGCATGAGCAGGCGCTCTGCAATTTTTACTAATATAGAATCCGTGCTCAAGAAAGACTGGCGTTCGCGCGAGGAAGTATTCGCCGAGGCAGGAATAGAAGAATAAAGTCTGAAGATATGCTTTTAAATAAAGTAATTTTGGAAAACTTTGGTTTGTATTCGGGCAAGGTTGAGTTCGACCTCACGCCGCGTGTAAAATACAGGAAAGAACGGCCTGTAATTTTGTTTGGTGGCAAGAATGGCGCAGGCAAAACAACTTTCTTGGATGCGATAAGGTTGGTTTTGTATGGGATGTCAATTTTAGGAGATCGAATAAGTCAAGAAAGGTATGAAGCCTTCTTACGACAACAGGTCCATCAGTCCGGAAATGGATTGCTATCCCCAGAGTATGCAAAAGTGGCAATTGAGTTTGATTATGTCTTCATGGGGGAGAAACAAAGCTATTATGTTGAACGCTCTTGGACATTAAAAAAGCGAAAAGGTGTAAAAGAGTTTCTTAAAATTTTTGTGAATGGCCAAGCATTGGATGACATTACACCTGAGTACTGGAAGGGATTCGTTGAAGAAATAATTCCAGAGCGCCTTTCTCAACTCTTTTTCTTTGATGGAGAAAAGATCAAAAGCATAGCAGAGGACAAAACCGGCAGTTATGCCCTGGTAGATTCAATAAAAACACTTTTAGGCCTGGATGTGGTTGAAAAACTTAAAGCCGATTTAGCAATTTACTCTTCCCGCGAGGCAAAGAAGCTTTCTACCAAACGTGATCAAAAAGACTGGAACGAAATAGAAATGAAAATTGGCAATATCGAAGCAGAGTTACAGATTTTGTTAGAAGAACATGCCAATATAGAAACGAAGATAAACGGGATAACTGCTGATATTCGAGCAAGGGAGCAGCGCCTTCACCAAGAAGGACATGTCTTTGCCTCAAAACGGGATTCACTCAAGAATAAAAAAGTAGCTATTACTGCTCAGATAGAAAAATATAAGGCCCAGATAAAAGAGGAATGTGAATTAACTTATCCCTTCAGTTTGTGTCCTTCAGTGAGCAAAGCGCTTCAAGAGCAAATTTCAAAAGAAAAGGAAATCGTACACTGGAGTGCAGTGAGGAATGAAATAGAGGGCTTGCAAGATGAGTTACTGTCAGCTGTTTCCTCTAGTAAGTTAAAACTTAACAACTCATCAAAACAGGAAGTCACTTCTATCATACAAAGTGTTATCAGGCCACGAGTTCAACCCCCTGCGTATCAAAACAACATTCAGGTGATATTCGGTTTTTCTGCATCAGAGTCACAGCAAATTCTCGAGTGGCTAAATGATAGTGACAGACGATCTCTCCCACGTGTAAAGAAGGTCGGTCAAGCGCTTGAAAGGGATATTCGCGACTTGCGGACCACCTCGAAGCAACTAGCCAAAGGCCCAGCCGAAGCCCAAGTCCAACCAATATTCGAGGAATTATCATCATTAAGCCAACGTATGGGAGATCTTCATTACAAAAAGAAAAAGAATGAGGAAGAGGTTCTCAAGAAAAAATATGACCTCATGCTATTGCAGCGAGACCAAAAGAAGTTAATTGAGAAGCAAATGCATGAGGAATCTATCGAAAGCCGACTTTCTTTGGTAAAAACTATTCAAGCTACTCTAGATACTTATCTCAAGAGATTAACTGAGAAAAAAATTGGCCAACTCAGCCAGGCAGTGGTTGATTGTCTTAACAAGCTTTGTCGCAAGGATGACATTATTCACTCGATTAAGATAGATCCTGAGACTTTTGCCGTTACTTACTATGACCGTTTTCACCAAACAATTCCCAAGGAGGGTCTTTCTTCTGGAGAAAAACAACTGTATGCAATCTCTGTCCTATGGGGCTTGGCCAAGACATCGGGTCGGCCCTTGCCTGTCATTGTGGACACACCACTTGGTCGGCTCGACAGTGACCATCGGCGCAACTTAATCGAAAATTACTTTCCTAAGGCTTCTCACCAGGTAATTCTGTTGTCTACTGACACCGAGGTTGATCAAGAACTGTATGAGGAGCTTAGCCCTAACATATCTCATTGCTATCACCTCAAATATGAGAATGAAACCAAGCGAACGGTCTCAATAGAAGAGTATTTTTGGAAGAAGCGCACATGTACGAACTAACCCTCCAACGCATTCCATTTACAGTAGATGCGGGCAATCAATTGCGAATGCTAAAGGCTCGCACCGGTATCACACCTAATATTTTATGCCGTCTAGGATTCTGCCTGTCGTTGGAAGAGCAGGGGATTCCTGCGACCATTGAGGAAAACACTAAGATCGGAAGGGAGATCAATCGTTATACCTTGCTGGGCAAGTATGACAAGCTCTTTGTAGCGTTATTAATTTCTCGATTAGTAAAAGATAAGATTTCAATGAGTGAAATTGACACAATGTTTCTTGCCCATATCAATAGGGGGGTTGAGATATTGTCGGCTCGAGTGAAATCTTTTTCGGATTTGGCACATTTTGGTTAGGGTAAATTTAACAGTACTATCTCGACCTGTTGATTTAATAAAAATTTTAGATGTCGTCCATTTCACTATCACAAATTTAAAAAAATCACAAATTAGCCTCTGTAAAAGCAGGAAAATACCTATACACCTTCTCATACTTATTAATATCTGCTTGTCGAACTCCAGATATTGTTAGGGTCTGCCCCTGCTTTCTTGGTAGTTGCTCATCAAGATATCGTATTTCTTTGAAGGTAAGGTTGGGAATTTCTATATGGTAGGCTTCATCTTCCTCGCGAATATATAAGAGGTCCCGAAAAGAACACCTATCAAATAATGGCCTTTGGCCTTCGTCGTAAATAATCCCCCCTGTCGTGAGCATCTTAGCACCATCTGAATAATTGAAATTAAATAGCTGTCTGTAACAAAGCTTGTTGCCTTGACTTCGCACTCCATTCCGTCCATTCAGGATTTGCATGATCTCATTATAAATAATTGCCCTAAACACCTTTGCTGTACCCCATTTCAAAAGATCTTTCTCGCGTGTTCCTTCTGGTATCTTTTTATGGCCGACTGCGTCGCGCAACTTTTGAAAGCGTGTTCCCAGTTCTTTTCCCGGTTCTGCATTAACAGAAATAATGATGAGACTCCCTGGAGTTACTTTTGTACAGAAGGAATTAATATCTAACAACACTTCTTGATTTAAACGGCCATCATAATCAAGCCACAATATAGTTCTTGCGTCCCAATTTAGCTTTTGGAGAATTTCATTCGAAGAACCATACTCCATTTTTATGCATCGAAACGGCCGATTGAATTCAAATCTATCTTTATTATTTTCGTCCTTTTCTATGCTTATCATGTTTCTGATATCCAACGACTTATGGAAAAAAGAAAAGTCACTGAAATATGTTGAACCAAAACCGACATAATTATACGATTCTATTTTTCCAAAAACAGATAAACGTCTGAATGATTCACATAACATTTTCCGTTCAATACATTTCGCCGCTCTAATGTTATAGTTTATTTTTTCATAACTGGCTTTCATTCTTCACATTCCATTCTCATGAAATAATCAAATGTTTTTTCCCCAACCGCCGTATAGGTTGTAACTCCAAGTATTTTTTTCAATTTTTTTATATCATCTACTGGTTTATTGTATTGGATGCGACCAGTTCGTGGTCCCCTTGGTATTGGATCAAATTTAGGAGTAATAAAAGCACCTTTATCCTTTAAGTCTAAATAGTTGGTCGATTCTGCTTTCTTTACTGATTCCTCTAAAAGACTTTTGTCTATATCTCCTTTTTCAACATCGGCTCTTTCTTTTGCAAGTTTTCTTAAGAAATCGAGCACGGGACGCATCAATGTAATCATTTCCAATTTTACATTTTTATATAGCCCTGAATCACTATCAATGCCAGTTTTCGTTGTTGTCCATGGAAGGAGTTCTGCATCCTCCGAGTCAAAAAAAACATAGCCTCGAAAAAAAGCAAAGTCAGGGTGATATTTTGGTGTCGTATTGCTACCACCCCACGTTGTGATATCCGTCTGGTCGGCCTCTAATACCATCCTCCCATTACAGAAAATATACCAACCACCTTTTTCAAAATCTCGATCCGAAATTCCAGCGTAAATTTGCACTTTGACAACTGCTGGCCCAATATTCTCATACCGCTTCTCGATAAACGCCGGTTTTAATTGGTCTGATTTATACAAAGACAGTGTCCTTTTCCCAAGAGGACGACCGTTAAAGGAAATTGCGAGTCCCTTTGCCATAACTACTGCATGGGCTGTTTCTATTTCGTCACAAAGTTCTTTTCTGAAATTTCCAAGCCCAAAACTTTTTGATACACTTTCGAAGAGTTCCTCAATCAAAATTTGTGTACCTATTTTTTGCTCAGGTACATTTTTTAGAGATTCATTTTTTACTTTAAACTTAAAATGCCAATCTTCCGGCTTTTCTAGCCATTCTCTCACATAGTGTTCAACCACAAATTTGGATGTAGAGGTCGTGGATTTTACTGTAAATTTATTGCCAAGTTTAAAGAATGACCTCTTCATTCCGACCCCAAACTTACCGATTGAACCAGGGGTTAATTCCATATCTTTTGGTCTGCCGAAACGGAAAGCATAATCACGAGCGGTTGAAATGGGTATTCCTCCACAATTATCAGATATGGCAAAGTGTTCTTCCGTACATTCGATACGGACCCAAAATGTTGAATAATCACCACCAGGCTGTAAGCGAGTCGCGCCATCGACGGAATTGTCAACCAAGTCAAGTATTGCACGGATTAGGGGTATATCCCGGGTCATCATATAGATAAAAAGTTCTTTCGTGGGAGATGCTTTGATGGTAAAAGATTCATCTATTACAGACATACATAACTCCTCACATATTAGGGATTTCCCCATTGTATATTTAGCTGGCGTTTAGCGATATCTCTTTGAACCGCATAATCTTTCAAGTGAATTTTATGTAAAATTTCTTCAAGATAGTATTTATCTTCGCAAACGTCAGGCTCCCAATGCAGAGTACTGCAAATCCCTGTACCTTTGTAATAAGCCAACCAAATCATCTGTAGAGTCAAAAGGACAATTCTGGTAGACATGTTCACTATCTTAGGGTATGCACTTTCAGGCTTATTTTCTTCATTTGGCTCAGGAAAACCAATTACTCCATGAACAAATAAATTTCTTAAGCTGTATATTACATAAACACCTATACCATGTGATGATAAATAGTTGGCAGCAAAACGCGCCTGTATCTTTGGTTCATTGACGCTGTTATCATTTAAAATGTGTTTCAAATCCTCTACAAGATCTGGGTAAGGATAAATGATGTCGTATGACGAAAGTTTATTTTTCAAATAACCACAGATAGAGTTGATTTTCCCTTTTTCCGGACCTGGCGGAAGGTGTAAGTCATTAATTAAAGATTCAAGCGCCCCCCAAACGTATGTGAAACGCGTAAGTTCAGTAATATAGCTTTCAAGAAGCTTCTCTCGTGCGATATGCCAATAGTCGGCATTGTGGCACCACCCAAAGCATGAGTCATAGCGAACTATATCAAATTCAACACTTTTTATTCCTGACGCAATACTAAGCCATTCAGACTGGCGTAACCATTCTATTTCTGGCTCATACCCTGAGACAAGCTTACTTAGATTGGAGCAATGTTCGTCTATACCTTTCATATAATATTTTTCAAATGAAAAAAATCAAAACATACTCTGCTTCTGTCTCAATCCTTCAACAATCTGTGCCAAGTTGAATTCGACATCCAGTTTTTCCGGCCTGAGGAGTTGGCCATCCTGCATATGATCCTCGAAGAAGTTATCATACAGGTACTGCATACCACCCTCGGCAAAATCACAGGCGATATCCATAATTCTTCTTTTATCTGTTAAAATTGCAAGCTCTCTATCTCTGGCATCCCAGGCAATGGCCGTTAGGATGGACACACCAATCTCTGAGTTAAGATTTGTCCATCTAAAAATACCCTTTTTATTTTCCGGCTGTTTTTCCTCGCCATTCAAATGACCTATTGCGGCACAGAGCGTGAAGAGATTTGTCATCTGGTCAAATATGCTATCACCACGGCAGAGTACATCATAGATGGACTCCCATCTCTTGCTGATATGGGCCATTGGGTTGTCGGATGTTTCCTGCATAACCAAAAACCTCGAAAAATCAACGCATCAAAAAATTGATTTACGCTTGGGGGTAAATTGATGAACCTCACGTTCAACTATCTGAGTGATTCCTTCCCCCTCCTTAACCAGTTCATAAATCTTTCCCCATGCGTTGGTCTGTCTCAGAGCGTTGGCCTCAACCTCGGTAAATTCCGTATCCGTGGCCAAAAGAATCCATTGCGATGCCATCTTAGGGATAGTGTCTAGCAGATGGTCCCGATGCACACCCGACAGCCGGCCAAAGGGAGTATCCATGAATAAAGCAACCTCCAAATTCCCAGCGACCTGGATGAGGGCCATGATAAACGACAGGGAGACAATCTGGCGCTGGCCGGCGGAGATCTCGCCGAGTCGTCGCTGGCCGGTCCAGTTCAAAACATCCAGCATATAACTTTCGTCGATGCTGATTTTCTTGATATCTTTTTGGGTTCCCTCATCCGCCAGCCTGGTGAAGATTTCGGTGGATTTTTCTGCCAGTCTTTCTTTGGCCTCATTGGCGAATCGATCGTAAATTGCTTTCAGTTCTGCCAGAGTTTCCTTGGTAAGATCGCGCCTGGCGACCAGGCTGTCTACCTGGCTTTGCTGTTTTTCCAGAACATTGGTCCTCTTTAACCAATCTTCCCTATCGTCTTGAGCCCGGGCAATTTCATCAGCTTGACGATCCATTTCTCTTTCGAGTGTCCGTTTATCATCTTCCAACCGGCTTCTTTCCTGAATCAAATCATCAACGCTGGTTCCCCCTTCTTTAAGTTCATCGCTTAATAACTTGATCTTGGATTCCAGGTCAGCTATCTCATCTCTCAGCTTTTTATTTTTAACCAATAATCGATTGAACTGGTTTGCTAATCCTTCGTTGGCACTGGAAAGTCTGTTTAAAGATAAAAGAAGGTCCAGACTCTCGCTGCCAAGCCCAGGGGTGTAGTGCTTTACAAGGAATTCCTGTAGACATTCCCGCTCCTGCTGATGGTCGTGCCCTAAAGAGGTCCCGCAGATGCATCGTTCCTGTTCCAGTAGTTTCTCTACAAATTCCTTGCGAATACTCGGCGGTAGCTCACCCTTGTGTCGCCGGAACTCCAACTCTTCCCGGAGCTGTTCGATCAGTTGGGAAGCGACCAATTGGGCGCTCTTGTTCAGGTAGCCGACCATTTCTTTCTTTAGTGCATCCTTTTCCACCTTTAAGTCTTGACTGTTTTTTATTAACTCCTGTCGTTTTCGCTCTTTTGCAGCGGTGTCCTCGTTTTCACTAACCATTTCGGAAATTTCGTAGATCTTATGTTCCAGCCGTTTTAATTCCTGGGTACCAAGCTCCTGGGCATTTTCCAGGTCATCAATTTTTGTGTTTAATGCATCGATATGGGTGTAAACTCGTTGCAGTTCGCCGGTGGATTTATGGCCGATCTCTTTTTCGATCTGTGATATCAAACTCTTCAGCCCCGCATTGGCCAATTCCAAGGCATCCAGGTCCAAAAGTGCCCTGATGCCCCGGCGAACTTCTTCCCGCCGTTCCCTGGTGTTGCGAGTTAGACGTTCGATGCGTTCTCCATCAAACAGGAAATAGTCTCGCAGCCGCGAATTAAGAATTTCCTGAATTTGGCCCGTTATTTTTTCCAAGTCGGTCTCAACTGGCTGAGTATTGCCATTTTCGTCGGTTTGTTGTAATTCGACCCGGCCTCCGGGATTCTGAATAATTGTCCCGTCTGTTTTCATTAAGCCGTCGACTCGGCGGACGATTCGAAAATTCTTTCGTTGGTGAGAAAAAGAAATTGCGACCTGTGCCTCAACCTGACTCCCAATGTTTTCTTTAAGCGTTACCTCGTTGATCAGGCTCAGCCCTTCTTTCTTTTGTTCGCCGGAGAGTTCATCCTGGGAAAGGCTTCGGTCACCATAAAGGCAGAACATCAGAGCCCGAAAAATGCCGGTCTTTCCTCTGCCGTTTTCGCCATATATAACTGAAACGTTATGGGGAGAACCGGTCGCGCAATCGATCGCCTGGCGGCCTTTAAATTGCCGGAAATCAACCAGTTCAATGTTATGTAGTATCATGGTTTGCTCTGACCTTTAGTGCCCTCGGCATAATCTTGTCTATTTCTTCAACAACAAACCGCTTGCGGGAATATTCACTCATATTAAGAGCCTTCCTGGCAACTCTTAGGGAATGCTCCGCAATGATCCTTACTGCCGGATCGTTGATTTGGCCTAGAATCGACTCGATGGTTACTTTATCTCTCATAATTCTGATCCAGTTTTCTTTGCTGCATTTCCTGATACACTTCCCAAGGTCTTTTTCGCAAATAGGCGACAAGGTCTAAATCCATAACCGTATACCAAATGGCGTTTCTGGCCTCCTGGGAATTTATGGCATCCAAGGAAACCTCAGCGAACCGCGGTAGCTCGCGTAAAAGCAACCCTCGTGCTGATTCGTTGCTCAACACCTCAGTTGTATTCCAAGGTCCTACCAGAAAATCGTATATTTGCGCAAATTGTTTTCCCTCGGCTTTTCGTAATATTCGGCCACGCCTTTGTACAAATTCTCTTGGGTTGGTGGAGCTGGCGAGAATATAGGCCCTGCGGGTTGCCGGCACATCCACTCCTTGATCTAAACAGCGAATGGCAACTAGGCCGTCGATTTCTCCTTTACTGAAGGCATCGAGAATCTTTCGTCGTTCGACCAGTGGAACATCATGAACAAACTCATGCATGCGCAGGCCCAATCCGGCCATGGCTGTCAACACCTCGCGGTGGGTCCCTTTATTGCAATAAACTAAAATGTGTTGGTATTTTTCCCCTTCCACCTCACACGCTTTACGATGTGCTTGCACTATGGCCAACAGGCGCGGAATTTTATTGGCCGCCTTGCCGATCAAATCAGCCCGTCTCCTCAGCAAATCTTCCAGCCTGGTCTGGTTTTTTTCTGCATCCGTACTGAGTTGTGCAATCAACTTAGAAAGACGCAAATACTCGGCAATCTCCTCTGTATTAAAATCAATTTTTTCCAGATAATATTGATAAGGGGTCAAGGCTTTATCCTTGATTGCCTGATCGAGTTCATACTTGATAACGGTCTCGCCGAAATATGTACGCAAAAACGAAGTGCCCTCCTCGTCATACCACCGGTCAGGGGTGGCTGACAGACCAATTCGCCAAGGGGCGTGCTCAGACAGAGCTTTTCTGTAATGAGCCGCTCCCAATTCATGTATCTCATCCCCAAGCAGCAAAAAAGGGGAGTGGAGCCTTGAGATCATTTTCCGGAAGGGCTCCATGGATGCCGTCTGGTGCGTACTCACCAAGCACAGATTACTAACCAGCCTGGCATTAACCTCGCGGATACTGTTGGCAGCAACCTTTTTCCACGTATTGATGCTCTCGTAACAAGGAATTGGCAGAAAACCGAATCCCCGCAACTCCTCAATCCATTGATCAACCAAATGCTTGTATGGCACCAGGACCACAAGAGCCAAACTGCCTTCTTGCTGGAAGACATTGACTGCCGCCAAGATAGCGGTAATGGTCTTGCCCGTACCGGTCGCCATTTCGAAAATACCGCGCCGTCCCTGTTCTTCCCACTTGGCAATGGCTTTTTTTTGATAATCACGCGGAGTTTTTACAGGATGCAATGATGGCACAGGAGGCAAGGCAGCCGTGCTGCCACCTTCTACGGATGGTGCGGGATATGGCCGAGGATACTCTTTCGTGTAACGGATAAGCTTTTCTTTTTCCACCTCCGGGACCTTCAGGACGCGTAACTTCGGAAAAAGGTTGTTCCAGATTTGATTGAAACGATAGCAATGTTCATCAAACCATTTTACCCCTTCATTCCAGGAACAGAAAGCGGAATAACTCTCTTCGTTGAGCGATGCCTGCACACTATCGTTTTGTGAACCGTGCAATGCTACACCGTTGCCATATGGGTCAATGAAAATTGATAGCTTGCTGTGGAAAATCCCTCCTGCTAGATTCCCTTGTGGGATTGCAAAACAAAATTCCAGGATTCCGTCGCGTATCAACCAAGCTAAAGCAGCTAAGGTGTCATATTCCAATTTTTTCTTCAAATCAGAAAGGGCATTTTCAATAGAACCTGCAACGATCATTTGCCCCTGCCTTTGTTCATCAGCTACCTTGATAGTTTGCCAATCCTGTTCCGATAAATTCGGCGAAGTTATAATGCGTGCCTTTCCGTTATGTTTGACAAAGGATAGCAAACCCTTGGCTGCTTCCTTCAACCAGCCGGAGGTGAAGAATCCCACCCCACGGTCGTACTGAACGGCACGCTGAAGCAGAGGAACGACCAGTTCATCTACCAAATCCGTCTCTAGGCTAGAGTAGGTATTCTTAATCGGTACATCTTGCAGGCTATATTGAGTGGCCATACCTCTCGTACCCAATTGGGCTCAATCCAACTTCATCACTATCTTCTAAAAACACTATAGATGATTCTTCGAAATACTGATCAGCTGGAATGGATCTGCCGCTTTCAAGTATGCCTTCCCGCCATAACATTTGTTCGAGTTCAACTCTTTTTGCAATTCCCAGACGAAAATGGCAACCGATCAAAAAACCGATCATGTCATCAAGGTCTTCAATATCAAAATCGTTATCAACGGCGACATAGGCATCGTCAAGAAAGAGAAAATCTCCAAATTCTTCACCAACACTTTTCATGAGATAACGAGTCCATTGAATATTTTGGGGCAATTCCGGCAAAGCATATTGATAAATAAGCTCTTCAATCTGCATGTGAGGATAGCAATTTTTGTTTCGCTCGGATAGATGGGCTTCCATAACCTGGTGTACTTCCTGGGACAATGATTCATTCCAGCCGATTGTCGCCGGATGCAGATACGTCGATTTGCCCGATCTGAATAATCGTGCCTTGCGAATCGCTCCATATAATTGATTTTCCGACCACCCCCTTTGAGTACAAAATTCTTTATGCAATTCATAGGTGTTGAGTTCCACACCTTTATTCAAAAAAAATTCCTCAAGCTCCGCAACGGGAGACACAAACTCTGTCGACGAATCAGCAAATTGGACAAAATACCGCTCTATTTGAAGATCTTCAGGGTCCACTGAACGGATTAGTTTGATCATCGTTCGAACCGAGGCAGAAGGGCAAGCCTGTTCCCAAAGGACATTCATTTCCTTTTTGGAGCCCTTCAGGCTGTAGGCTCCCTGGATGGAGTTAAGCTTTACTCGCAGGGCCTCAAGAACATCCTGAAGTTTGGCATAATCGACCGGAATATATTCAATATGGATATAGGATTGATTTTTCCAAGGGTATATCAACTCGGAATTGACAGTCAAGTTTAGCTGTAACATATAATCCTTCCACCCCCGTTTAACAAGAAATTCTTCTTTCAATTGTGAGAGGGGGATTGGCCCACCAGCTTGAAGAAAAAAGTTTTCTAACTCTTGAAGAACCCCTTCCTGGATATCGACATCAGCCTCCAAGTCGACAAGGGTAGGGAATCTCCTCTGGCCAATTCGTTTGTGGTTCTGCAATCGGATCAGGGTATACAAGGCATACTGATTAGGCACGCCACTTTGTAGCAATTCATCCCGAAATGCACTAAAGGGAATATCAATTTGAAATCGGGAGTGACCTTGGTCGAAGCGGCGTTCTATCCAGATTGCCACCTTTTTAACGACATCCTCCTTATAGAACACATTATCTTTGTGGATGAAAAAACCACGGCCCCATAACAATACC
This sequence comes from Desulfobacterales bacterium, assembly GCA_013375395.1. GTDB lineage: Bacteria > Desulfobacterota > Desulfobacteria > Desulfobacterales. The sequence continues at coordinate 21,165 of JABXJW010000003.1, read as the reverse complement.
TCAGGGTGGTCTATTAATCTTCCAAGGATTGATCTTGGAGAAGCATTTCCAAACCTTTTTGGATCAGATTCCTTTAACCGCTGAACTAAAACATCTTGTTTTTTGTACACCTCCAACCCATCAGGAAAGAACTCTTTAAACGCCTGAACTATTTGGTCTTGCTTGGTTATCCTTCCACAACACAAACGGTTTTCAAAAACCGTAACCTTTTTTTCTAGGTAAAATCTATTGATTAGATTCTTTTCACACTGATTGGATGATAGGCCAAACCTATGCATGACTTTTCTAGCCGTCTCGACGAGATCATGCTCGGTAAAAAATTTGTCCGACACTGTCTGGATGATTTCCTCCTGGATGACATCGCAAAGAGAGAGTATCAATTCCTCACCATTTGTAGAAACAAGGCCGAACTCCCAATCGATAAATAGCTCTTCGTCCATTATTTGCAACAAACAAACGACTATAGTTTGTTCACGGGCTGTCAATTCAGTTAGGTAAACATCAAGTTCTTCTAAACTTGTAACCCCACCAACATTATCAACGAGCTGCTTCACATTGGAAACAACAATCCTTAGATTTTTTATGTATTTCTGTTTGATCTTTGATATAGCTGACAATTCGATTTGACGAACCCTCTCCCGAGTCAACGAAATATGCTTAGCTATTTCTTCTAGCGTTTTTTTTCTGCCCTCCTTAAACAGTCGCTCGCTGACAACTATGTTTTCCCGATCATTTAAAAAGGTTAAAGGTGAAACACTCAACTCTAAGACAACCCTGTTTATTCGGTGAGCCAATGCAACAACCTTGGGGATCGTCGGTTTATAGCTATTGATGATACTCAGCTGTTCTGGCGTAAAACATACACAGAGGGATAATCCTAAATTTTCTATCACCCCTTTTATCTCATTAATGGATTTGCGGCCTAGGTTGCGAACTTCCTGTAACTCCTTTTCAGTTAGTTGGACTATCTGCCATATAAACTCAATATTCTGTTTCTTCAAACACCCTCTGCTGCGCGTGGATAAGACCAAATCACTTATTTTTGTGCAGAGCTTTGCGAGTGTCTCTTTCGAATTAAGGTCAATTTCGTTCCGGATTTCGTCTTTTAGAATAAATCTCGGGACCACATTTTGGTTTTGATCCGACTCAACATGCCTAACTTTTGTTCGAATCTCTCTGAGGCATTGTCTCCCAAAATTGCGAATGGCAAACAGTTCTTTGTCGGTTTTTGTCTGTAGCTCCGAAATAGTACGTATATTGGCTTGCTTAAGACAGTTTCTTGACCGGACAGAAAGGTTTAATGTGTCGACTGAACGCGAAGAAACATTTTCATCATCAGAAGGCTCTCTGGTTTCAATAATTATTTCAACATTCAACCCAGTGTAGAGGCCAATGTCAAAAAGACCGTCTTTTATTTCTTGGAATGATTTTTTCCCTATGTGAGGAATTGCGATTAATTCCTCATCCCTCTTCGCGAGCAATTCACCAATATAGTGGATATTGTTGGAATGTAAACAGTTCACGGAGCGAACGGATAATTGCAGACTTTCGACAGGTTCTGACAGACGCTTGTCGTCATCCAAAATAGGGCAGTATTTCGCCAGAGGCTGACTCTCTTCCAACTGGCTCTGATTGTCTGGTTCTGCAGTGATATTAAATATTGTCGGTACTGTTGGAGTTTTAACAAAAAAATCATCATGTGCCGTTGTAATAGTTGCAGGTAAAATTGAAACAACTTGGTCGGGAGTAAGGGGCTGTTTCGACATTCGAATAAAGCTTTCTACCGGGACACCATGAAGTTGTTTTAAGGTACGAATGCCACAGGCACGAAAAAACGGAGTCCAATTTGTATCATGCAGGATACAAGAAAGCCGATCTTGTCCATGTTCAGGGGAAATACAGAGAACGTCCGGATATGGTTCGAGGGGGCCGCTATAGGCAGACAGTTTTTCATAAAATTGAACACCGCAAAATCCTAGGATTCTGATAAGTCCATAAAAAACGTTGCCTGGGTAAAGATGATAATATTCCTTCACTGCTTCAATCGAGATATCTGAAAAAAAGTTTAACCCGTCCTCCGGAAAAAGTTGCCTCAATTCGAGAGGATCATCGCGGCTAATTGGACGCTTAGAGAGCCATTTCGGAATCTGCATTAGTGACATTCTAGTCTCAAAAGCATATTTCGCCTGTCCCTTTTTTCTAATTTCTTCTTCGGCACTTGAGATAACAGGAGATAACCGGGACGTCGTTAATCAAGTTAATACCTCTATAACTATTGTATTTTATTGCTACTTTATTAGCCTTTTGACCATCTTTTTAGGGTCGAACCAAGCCACCCTGCTGATATACCACGATAAAGATTTCAAAAACAGGGCTTTTGAACCCTTAAGCGACCATTTTCAGGGCCAAAATCATCACTGTAAAAATGCCTCCAACCCTTTCTTTTATCCTCAAAAAAATGCTCCAGCACCTCGGCATGTCTGCCAAACCCCAATACCCAGCTCATGACCTCGCAAAGCCCGCCGACTTCCATGATCATTTGACCTGTTCCGGGTTTGGCGTAAAGTTGCGCAGGTCTGCATCGGTCTGTGGCTAACACCTTATTTCTTAATGATTTAGGGGAATTCCTTACCAGGAACCGACAGCAAAGTAAAGGCCAAAGCCCAGACTTAATCGACATTATGGCACGACAACCGTGACAGATACGGTCATACTTAGGCATTTTCTTGAAAGAAACGCTTTGACCAGCCCGATCATCGTCAAATACAGAGTCTGGCAATGAGACCAAACATTTTTCCTTGACCTTTCAAGAGGTTGTGTTCTATGAACCGGCAGGCTTCGATTAAGATCCTTATTAACCCAAAGCGAAGGAGGAAGGCATTATGACAAAGGTAGAACTGATTGACAAGATGGCAGAGGATGCGGGGATTTCAAAGGCTGAGGCCAACAAGGCTATGGATTTATCTGTTGACAGTGTCAACCCTAACGCTGCATAAACAACACGGCGAGTCGGAGAATATGACCAGCATATTATGTTGTTGCACGCTGATAACGCGCTTTGTCGCCTTTCCGCCAAGAGTGGTATCCATAGACAATGAAAGATTCGCCCTGTTCTTTACCCTTTGGGAAAGCCGATGATACCGCATCTTCTGCGTTGCCAAGGGTTCGCAGTAGCTCACTACGGCTTCAACCTTGGACGTCTTGAATCTGCGGCATCCTCGACTTTTGCAACATCAGGGTACAGAAAGCTCTCAAGAAGAAGGACGGCAAAATCACGCTGGTTGGTTTCGGCACATTTTCAAAGGTCCGTCGCAAGGCCAGAAAAGGCCGCAATCCTCAGACCGGTGAAGAAATAAAGATCAAGGCATCCAATGCCGTCAAGTTCAAGCCGGGCAAGGCTCTCAAGGATACCATTTAGTGTCCGTTTGGATAAACGCTTATTTCCTTTCACTGAGACAGGATTATCCCTGCGGGATGCTTCGCGCGACGGGATTATCAAGATATTCTTTGCCTTTCCAGCCTCCGGCCCGTGGGGCCTACGCCCCGGAGGGAAGAAAGGCAAAAACCTTAATCCCTCTTCGATGGAAAGGCCGTCGTCAAACATAGGCAAGTGGAATGCGAAGCTTATTCCTCTGGGGCGGAGCCTATTTCACTGGGGCACTTCATCACTTTCATCAGGAAAGTGATGAAGTAAACAAAATCCTGCTAATCGTGTAAATCCTGTCTCAAAACAATAAAAAGACCAAGAAGGAGGAAAACGGCCATGAAAAAGTTCAAAGAGGACCTGCAGGGTGTGACCAAGGAATTCAAGGCACTCACGAAGAGGACAAAAGAACTGACAACCAAACTGAAGAAGACAGCCGCAGGCCAGCTTGAAAAGGCTCAAGCTGCTATCAAACTAAAATCCCCGGCAGAACATACAGCCGAGGCCCTGAAGGCTCTCACAAAGCAGACGGGGAAACTGATTAAGGCGATTGAAAAGTTTGAGAAGGAGTACGCTGCCAAGAAAGCGAAAGTCAAAGCCAAGGCCAAACCCGCCAGAAAGGCTGCTGCGAAAAAAGCCCCTGCCAAGAAGAAAGCTGCTGCGCTGACGGCTACCGACCAGGTTGTGAACATTATTAAGAGATCGAAGAAGGGCGTTGACGTTCCCACGTTGGTGAAGAAGACTGGCATGGAAGACAAGAAAATAAGGAATATTGTTTTCCGGGCATCCAAGCAGGGCAAAATCAAGCGAGCCGGCAGGGGGATTTACGTAGCGGCATAAGCTTAATTCCCCCTCTCCCACAGTTTCAGTAACACCGATATTTTCGGATCACTGCTCCCACCACGCCCAAGATCCTTATCTCTTGGTTGGCATAAATTCTGACGGTTTCTGTTGTGAAGTCTGTGGCCTGGTCGGATACACATAAGCATAAGGAGGTGGAAAACCTGACGATTATCTGACAATTACCCGAGCGGGTGAGCCGACACAGATCTGACGATTAAGCTCCATCACCTGACGATTATCTGACGATTATGTACTGCCTTTAAGTATATAATGCCTTGATCTACCTTTTCCTCTTGGCTCCACTAAGCCCAACGAAATCAAGTGCTTAAAGTCCCGATTTGCAGTGTCCCGAGTGACTCCGAACTCTTGCTCACAGCGCCGACTCGTCAACCGTTCGTCCTGTACAAGTAACGCCATCATTTGCTTCTGTCGCTGGTTCAACTTGGCTTCAACCGAGGGTGTTACTATTTGGCCAACACTGTCCACCCTTACGCGCAGATGATCAAGATCATCACCCGATCCCGGTAGAACAACTTCAAAAAAGCCACTACTCGATCCGAACAGTGGAGGATCGAGGCCGTGATCTGCCATCTCGTCTCTCATACGGCCTATACCGCTGCCGCGCTCTTCAATCCGATGGAAGAATGAAAGATTATGAGCAATGAGTGGATTACGGGAACAAGGACGATACTTACCCGAACGAATTTTTGCCAGAGTGATCGGCCTGGGTGGAAGACCAGGACTGGCCACAATCACCCGGTCGAAGAAAACCGTAAGAAAAATCTTTTGACCTTCCAGATCGTACCTTCGGTGAGCCACAGCATTAACAAGCGCTTCTCGAAGCGCTTCTTTTGGATACTCATCAAGTTGGACACGGTTCAAGCCTACAACCCGCATAGGATGGCGGGTATTGCGCTGAACGAATTCGATAGCGCGTTCGATGGCCTTTGGCATAGGGGCACGGATGTCTTCTTGATCAATGGGGCGGCTGGTCTTTTCGGTTCCCCGGAACGCGTCCGCAAGGATCCGGCAATGCGGGAATGCGATGCTCGGATCGTTCGCCAAAATTACCACACCAGCACCAGTAGCGTATTCCTTACCAGAATCCGAATCGCTCCACAGCAGACCGCGTGATAGTAAGCTCCTTTTAAGATTGGAATCGCTCAGCTTATCGGCCGAGGTGTTTTCTGCTGCTGCAACAAGCTCCTTTGCCAATTCTAGATTCAGGCTGTTCCACGGTACCTGTACTTGACGAGATCCAAATTTGGACGCAGCCTCGATGGTTTGCTCTGCGATCTCATCCTCATCGGATGACGGCTCAATTCCGTGCTGTTCCTTCAAGATCTTTACTAAAGACGCTCGAAGTTCGGTCTGAAGCTCCTTGTAATTTGCGAAACGTTTGTATTTGTAACCGTCATGGCGGATCTCTTTGAGCAGCTTCTTCTTGATGCCAATATCGCGTCGAGCCTCGTTGGAACCCTTAATATAGACCAGGATGGGAAGTTTATTCTTTTTGGCGCGCCTATATTCGTGATGGGTGATTGATAGACCTTTTTGTACATAACCATATTCATTCCAAATCAGGATGACGTATATGTCGCATGAATCAACATGCTTAAGGCAGCCCGAAAGGCCTTTATCCGGAGATGCCGGCTCATACTCATAGAGCACAGGTGTGCAATGCCCGCTGAGAAAGGGATCCGTAGTAATAATCTCCGCTACTGCGATTCTTTCATTTTCCAATTCTTTCTGTACCGAACTAAGAAATATCCTTAGCTTACCCATGATTTCGTCATCCTAATCTGAAAACTGCACAAGACCCATCTATATTTGGCAGGAAGCTCATTCACAGAAAAACGACAGGCCTCTATTGAAACATTACGGCGGTCAAACCTCACAATACAACTCTGGAACATATGAAAATTATCTGATCCTTTCAAGTGAAAATTAGGAATGGTCCATCTGAGGTCAGAGAGAGCTTAAGACTCACTCCGGGAGGAATTCAAGAATGAACTCACCAGACAAATGGGGGCCAGTAAGAGCTGGCCTCAATTCGAGCCTAATGGCACCTGGTTTCAGCGACACTGATATTTCCGGACCACCGTGCCCGCCGCCCCGACAACCCTGATCTCGTGATTCTCTTATTTGGAGACCATCATCTCAGAGGGGTGTGACAGATTCGGTCGCAGTCGCAAAACGACTGCTATTCTTTTGGCTTCATAGATGAAAAGCCAAATCAAGTGGGGTCTACGGTTGACTCTTGCTGTCGACTTTCATACGAAGCTATTATGTCCAGGCCGTTAAGAATTGAATACCCTTTGAGGCCGGACTAGCGGACAAGCTTGACAGGTATGAATGGAGCAGCCATAAGGGGTATGTATCCAGAGCAAAGAAGTGGGACTGGCTATCCAAAGATTTTGTGCTCTCGCTTCTTACCACGGATAAATGGCAACAGCAAAGGGCTTACAGGCAATTCGTTGGGAAAGAAAACGATGAGGAAATTGTTCAGGTATTTGAAAGAAAAAGACTTCCTTGGCTGCCGGGCAGTGACCCCTGAACCCAGGAATGTGGCCGTTTATCTTTCCAGGCTTTTAAGGGGCGATCGGCTGGATGAACTGGGCAGGGATTTTGATCTCAAGAGGTACAGTTCTGTTAGCACGGTCATGGAGCGAACGAAAGTTCAGATATCAAAAGACCGGAAGCTCAGGCAGCGGGTTGAAAAACTCAAAACCGTCCTGACCAAGAGTCAACCGTTTAACTCCTCAGTTCACCAACGACCATACCCCGAAAACGCGGTCCTATCCCCAAAAACACATTCACACCCCGTAATTCTTAAGATGCTTCCACAACCCTTCAGTAGATACAATATGGGCAAATCCGTAAGCCAGGTTTTTGAGAGAGGCGACGTGAAGCTCATCATTGGCAGTAGCCGTTGCATCTGAGACAAAGAATACTCGATAATCCCTGACGAACCCATCTCTGGCGGTCGTTTCACAGCAGCAGTTTGTCATCACACCAGTTATAATGAGCTCCTCAATTCCACGTGATCTTAGACCCTCATCAAGCTGAGTCCCGAAAAATGCGCTGTACCGGTCTTTATCGAGAAGACCATCTGTATTCTGCGGGGCGAGACCCTTGATAAGTTCCCATTCCCTTGATCCATAAACTATGCAGTCGCCCCACCATTTCGAAAGCATTCCTCCGTCCTTTGAAATGTCCTTGTGGCCATGTCTGGTGAATATGATCCTGACTCCCTTTAAACGACAAGCCTTGATAATCGACACAACATTTCCAACTATGGGAGAAGCAAGCGAAAAAAAATATTGTTGCATGTCGATGACCAAGAGTGCGCATTTTCCCGGTTTGGGCATTGCGCTGCGGACGTTGTAGCCGCTGATTTCCTCGAGAAAATCTGATGTCATGTCTTTGAATCCCAACCTTTCTGATCTGTAATCTCTTTTGCAAAGACCTATACACCGGACAATGTGCCATTTTCTGGAGGCACTGTTACAACAAGCCTGGTCTGAAACCAAGAAGAATCAGGAAGAACCAGTCTCACCAATAACCATACCCCGAAAACGTGTTCATCTTCTCAATCTTGATCCGCTCGATGGTCTCCAAGTCACCCTTGAATGGAATTTCTGGTACAACCGGGTCCCGTAACTGACTTGTCCCCCAAAATGGCGTATCCTTCAACTTCAGGTTGTACCCAAGGACCATCAACACCTCAAGATTGACAATATCTTGACTGTTATACGCAAGGAGCGTTTCCAGAGCTTTTTGACTTCCGTTTCGCTTATAGTCGTTCCACAGAAGAACAGCATCGTATCCGTCAAGACCCGTCAACTCACCCCGCTCAATACCAGCCTGAGTTTCACAGCCCTTAAGTCCTCCGCTGAAACCAACACTTCCAAGAACATATCGCAGGTCAATATGTGTGTGGTTCATGGCTATACCCATATTGCTACGAATGAAGGGTAAGTCAAAGCATTTCCCGTTGTATGTAACGATGACCTTGTATTTCTCTATATCCGCTCTAAAATCATCAAGGTTCTGTCCTTTGACATAATGGTATATGGACGTTCCGTCATAAAGACCGATCATTGTAATGTCGTTGTAATATCCGTCCATACCCGTAGTTTCAATATCCAGGTATGCGGTTGAGTGTCTGAATTCAGGGAACAGTCGCCATTGAAGGTTTGACGGTAGCAGTTCGATGAAGTAATTGGGATTAACGTTTTGAAAGTGTATTCTGGATTCGTCAAGATACCTGCGAAGAGATTCTATTCGGTTTGGCGATAGTCTCACTGGGTACGGTTCAACGAATGCATCCCAACTCGTGACGCCAGAATCCCATAGACGTTTCTCGGTTATTGCGCCTATACCTGGTATATGGAGAAAAGTGTTCCTTAGCATAACAGTTCCTTTCGGCCGTCCTTACTCTTAGGTTTGGACACGACCCTTCTAATAGATTATTTGCGGTGAAAAGTCACCCTCTACCTTTTTCGCCCGCCACCGCGCTGACCCGCAATCATCCTTTCCTGGTTCATCAAAATCAAACCCAAAGATCATTTTGCAACCCGGCGGGCTTATGGGTCGCACGGCAATTGACCAACTCGCATTCGCACCTAAGGTCCCGATCCTCCCTATCTTGGATCCACTTCTTGAAATCCTCCCAGCCGAGTATCCCTTTTTCCGCAGAAACGCTTCATATGTTTAAAATTGACGCAGGGGCGGCTCTTATAGTAAACGAAGAACACTTGAGATCGAACCTTGGGGATGTTATTCACAGCCTTAGCGACAAGGGGACCTCATGAGACAGATCATATTGATTTTAATGGTAATTCTTGCTACGGTGCTCTTGGGATGTTCAGGCGACGGTGCTGAGCAACTATTTGACACCGCGAAATTGGAGGAACTGCAAGACAATCGGGAACACGCCACAAAACTGTACCAGGAGATCATCGAAAAATACCCTGAAAGCGAATACGCTAAGAAAGCCAAGGAAAGATTGTCGGCTCTGGGGGAAGACGGATAAAGGGAAATGATACTTGGTGTGCCACACGGTTGTGGTTAATCTGAGTCGCTTAGATCTCGTTTTGATATCGTTAAACTTCCAATAGTTACGATGGTGGCAAGCTATCTTCACCGGTCGTTCGGCTGTTTACTATATGACTCCGACCTTTAGGGCTTGTATGACTTGAACATGAAACCTCCGTTTCTCACAAGGACAACTGCGGTTTTTCTCTTTTAACAAAGGAGATTGTTATGGCTGATCTAACATACAAGACAGGCTCCAAGACAATTCAAGAGATCGATGGATTATACAGGGACAAGAAATTGAATCTAAATCCTGGTTTCCAAAGAGATTCAGTATGGACTATCACTGACAGAAGAAACCTAATCAAGAGCATACTTTACGGATATCCTCTGCCTGCAATCTTCCTCTATAAAAGGCAAGCCGATGGTGACATAGTGTATGACGTTGTTGATGGGAAACAACGCCTGGAATCCATATTTATGTTTACTGGCAGAATTATGGGTAATAAATTTGTCACCAAGACTACACTTCCAGGCAGTGAAAAAGCCACCAGTTGCGATTGGAAGGAGCTTAATAAACTTGAAAAACAATATCTAATCACTGGATATAGCCTTCCGACAATTGAGGTAGATGGAGACTTTTCGGACATCGTTGATCTGTTCGTTCGTATCAATTCTACGGGAAAGGCTTTGACTAAACAAGAAAAACGAAATGCCCGGTACTACAACAGTGAATTTCTCAAAACCGCCGCCAAAACGGCCAAGAAATACGAAGGGTACTTCAAGAAGAACAAAATCGTTAGCCCAAACCAAATGTCCCGAATGAAGCACATCGAGTTGGTATGTGAGATTATCCAATCTGTCCACCTCGGGGACGTAATCAACAAAAAAGCTGCCTTGGACCATGTGATGCAGTCAGGGCAATCTGGTAAATCCAGCATGACCAAGACACAGATACAAAAAGCGAACAAGCGAACCGTCAAGGTGCTTAATCGGTTAGGAAACATTTTTCCCAACATCAAACAAACACGATTCTGTAAAATCGTTGATTTCTATACTCTGGCCGTTTTGATTTCCAAATTTGAGAACCAAGGTTTAATACTTACCTATGGGACGCGAAACAGACTAGCTCAAGACTTGCTCATGGCTTTTTCAAACAATGTCGACGAAGTCCGGGAACTTCAGAGAAAGGGAAAGGGAATCAAGCCAGGACAAGAGGTCTTTAGAAATTACCTTGCTACAGTACAACAACAAACAGATTCGGCTTTACAGCGTAAGAAAAGAGAGGAAATACTGAGGAACCTCTTGCAGAGCCTTTTTGAGAAAAAGGATTCCCGACGACTCTTTAGCCAAGAACAGCGGCGGATAATGTGGAATACGGCACGATCTCGGAAATGTGAAAATGAAAAGTGTGGGAAGGAATTGACTTGGGAGGATTTCACCCTTGATCACATTAAGCCGTGGAGTAAAGGCGGTAGGACCCAACTGAAAAATGCAGCAATTTTGTGCCGTAAATGTAATGCCGCTAAGGGTGGCCAATAAAACCCGCGCACCAACCGACACCCCAATTCTCGTGAGTAGCGGTGGGGTTTTGATACAGACATGAAATCGCAATTTCTTGGAATGTAAAGATCAGTGGCAAGACATTGATGACCGGATTTTCCATAGAGCCAGAATAGATAATGGGAAGTTATCTCGCAAAATCCTCGGCTTCAAATGGCTACGATTTGGCAAAGGCGGTGCCATGCAGGCCTGAAATGTTATGATTCACCTCGTCATTGATTCCACCGCGTTAAGAAACGATCCTGCAAGGAAAAAGGCAGGCTTTCGTGCGGTAATGGGCTTAGCGAAGGCAGGGAAACTCAAACTGCACATTCCATATGTTGTCAAAGAAGAATTTCTTACGCAACAGATTGAAGAGTATCATGCGGGTCTACGCGAAATCACCACTAACATCTCAAAATTCGGGAAAAAGCACTTGCCAGATAACGCAAAAGCCCTCCTTGACGAAACGAAGCAGGGTTTAATGGATCTCGATCAGCAGTTGGCTGAATTTGCCAGGTCAGACTTTGAAGAGTGGCATGCTGAAATGACAGCCCAAATGCATCCGATTGATGCTTCTCATGCCGGTAAAGTCATTGATGCCTACTTCGAAGGACAACCTCCTTTCCGAGAAAAGAAACGACGAGATGATATTCCTGACGCCTTCATTTGGCAAACTGTCCTCGACATAGCTCAACAGTATGGAGAAGTCATCGTAGTCAGTAATGATAAAGGAATCAAAGGCGCAAGCGAGACCGATGAAAGGGTGACGGCGTTCTCGTCTATAGACGAATTCATCTCATCTGATTTTTGTCAACCTCTCCTTAAAGAGGAGCAGGCAAAACTGACATTCCAGCGCCTTCTATCTCTTGTACCTGAAATAAAACAAAAAATAGAAGCAACGATTCAGGATCAAGTTGTCGATGTTCTTCATGGGCTGACCGTGACGAGCGAACAAATTCTTGACGACAACAATGAAGGAATACTCCTCGGAATTGGGAGCGCAGAAGATATAGAAATCCGAATCGCTGAGGCTGAGTATTATGGAGAAGGGCTCTTTGTCGTTCCTGTCGAGTTTTCAACAGACTGCGAAGTTTCATATGCAGTGTTTAAGATGGACTTTTGGACTCTGAGTGAAGAAAGGGCCGAACAAATTTCGATTAGCGAACTCAACAAACATTACTATGATGCAGAAGAAACGTTTAGCCTAAGGGTTGAGGCGTCTATTTCATTGGACTTTGCAACGGTAGTTTTTGAATCAAACGATAGCACTGATGAAGAAGTTGCACAACTTGGGGAAGATGTTGACATCTCCTTCGATTCAATTGACAAAATAAACGTCGCATCGGACTTGGATTGGGATTATTAAATAGCGGCTTCACGCTGATATCAGTGAAATTCTTCTTTTGGGTTAATCTTCGTTAGTCTATACTTTCTACTGTTCGTCAGGCTCCAGTCCTAATTCACGATACTGCCATAGTATCTTTGATCAGAATTAGCAGGCTCGGAGTGAGAGTGCCTGCTATAATGTTAAGATAGTGAAAAAGCCCACTTTTTTAGGTCGCCGAATCAGATCTTGGCTTTGCCCGATCGAATCCTGGGCTAACGCGGTCCTTCTCCGGTCTCAATTTTTCGGTCATACCTCTGATAACGTCTCCTCTGCTACGTGAGCTCACCGAGATTTCGTCCAGAAGCTTGACAAGTGTTGCGTTTTCAATTAGACACATATAATGAAATCCATTGGTTTAATTGGAAATAACTGTTGACAACCTTGACTGCATGATCGGTTGAGGCAAGCCCAGTACGTTAAGAAGGTGGCTTGCCGTATAATTCAAATTATGGAGCAAACGAGATAGAATGAAATCAATAGCGATTTTTAATAACAAGGGTGGTGTCGGTAAGACTACGTTAACCTTCCATGTGGCTTATGCACTGGCCGAATTGGGTCACAAGACCCTACTGGTGGACCTAGATCCTCAGTCAAATCTAACGCTCTTCGGCTTAACGGAAGAACAATTGCACCATATTTGGACAGACGAAGATTCGTTCATTGATGATTTTGATAGCGCTCGGAAAGAATACTCCCCAAAAAAGTTGTCTAAATTGACCGGTAGCTGTCGGTCAGTTCATTTTCTCCTGAAACCTACAGAAGACGGTACAGGGGAACACGAGATATTACCCGCTCCGATGGAGTTGCACAATAATCTGGGCTTAATTCCTGGGCGTCTCACAATTCATATGTACGAGGATACTATTGCCAGTCGCTGGAGCCAAGCCTTTCTGGGTGACCCCCTTGCTATTCGCACCATTACTAGGATTCGCAAGTTATTTAGTGATTATGCACAGTCACGAGGATACGATTATGTTTTGGTGGACACCTCGCCTAGTCTTGGAATCCTCAATAAAGTGATCATCTCCACAGCCGATGGATTTGTCATTCCATGTATGCCTGATATGTTCTCTCTTTATGGGATCAGAAATATCGGCATGGCATTAAGTAAGTGGGACCGAGAACTCAAAACAATGTACAGCTTGTTGTCTGACACGAAGCGGGAGTACCTTCCGAAAAATTTCGTTCAATTCCTAGGCTTCACCATTTTCAATGCGAAGAAGTATTCCACAAGGAGAAATCCGTGGAATCTGGCACAAGCTCACTATCACTATGCACAGCAGGTTCCAAATACTATTAAAAAATTTATCCCTCGTACCGTGTTTGAACATCTTTCAGAACAACAATTAACAAAGCCGGTAGGCGAAACCTCAGTAATGCATTCTCACTCAACTCTACCAAGTATGGCCCAAAAGTACAAAGTGCCTATGTGGAAAGTACCCGATTGTGGAAAGCTGCAAGCAAGTGACCGGGGCACAATCGCTGGGAATCGTGCCCGATATGAAGAAACGCGGGCGGCATACCATGCTTTTGCAAAAGATATTCTAGACAGAATCAACACATTGGGCTGAGCTATGACTGAAATTCATATTGTTGAGGACTTGCGGGAATATATTGAGTCAAAGATTCATTTGTTTAAAATCTTCCTGAAGGGTGTTGAATCGGTATTTAGGGAAGATCCTGTGTTGAATGGAGTACCTCCAGTAATTCATTCTATTAAAACCCGAATCAAGGCTAATGACCGCATAGAGGACAAGATAAATCGGAAATCTGATGAAGCCGATCCCATAACGAAAAAGAATGTCTTCGAGCGCATAACTGATTTCGCAGGCATACGCGTTATGCATCTTTATCAACAGCAGTTTACGAAGATTCATGAATGTATTAACGAGCAATTGAGTAGACGTGACTGGGTGCTTTTTGAGAATCCGAAGGCTTACACCTGGGATCCAGAATCGAAAGAATTCTTTGAAAGTTATAACCTAGAGGTCCAGTTAAAGGAAAGTTTTTACACAAGCATCCACTACGTCGTGAAACCGCGCAAAGATTCCGAGGTGACCTGTGAAATTCAAGTGCGAACACTATTCGAAGAAATTTGGGGCGAAATAGATCACACTATCAACTATCCGCATAGTACGACGAGCCTATCCTGTCAGGAACAACTTCGAGTGCTTGCACGCCTAGTTGGAGCTGGTAGTAGGCTGGCAGATTCAATATTTCGTGTAAACGAAGAAGAAATGCGGAAAGATCAGACAAAATAGAAGGAAACTTTGGAAATACATAGTGGCCAACATTTGACAGAATCCGGAGCATCAAAAAGACTATGGCTACGATGCCCCAACCAAAGCATCCACCAGACGGGGTGAACTGCGCGGCTGATGCCCGCCGCTATGACTGTATGAAATCGAGAAGCATTTCAAAGTATGATATCCATATATAAGGGGCGGATATTTGGGCATCGGTGGAGATCTCTGCTATGTATCTTTACGGCAACCCACCAGCAAATCATTTTCGATATACAGTACATATCTTTACTCTGAATTGCCGGATGGAGCCGCTGTTGAGGGTAGCCTGTTGAAGCACTGAAATACGTGGTGAGAAACCTGATTCAAGAGGTGTAGCCTTGTAATGGCGTTCATCTTTTGGTATTCTTAGCTAATCTTTTGAAAAGTTCATACAGTGGGAACTTTTCCAAACTCTTGATTGACATGAAAAGGTTCGGTGAGAACAGGGATATCCGAACTTGTTTCACAGATCAACAAGATAGCCCAAATGGCTATCTTGCATACGGACACCGATCCGGTATAAGGACCGGAGGAGGTATGGTGATGACTTTACAAGAGATTATGGCTGACATTCACGCACTCACTGAGGATCTGGAAGCTTATGAGCGGAAGTATGGGGTGCTTTCAGAGACATTCTACGAATCGTACACGAGCGGTGAAGAGCCAGGAGATGATGTTTGGGTACTGGACTGGGCCGATTGGGCTGGAGCATATAAAATCTTGCTCCGTCGCCAGGAACAATATCGTCGTGCAATTCATGCCTTGCGGGAACGCTCAGAGACATTAGTCGGCGTCATCGAAAGAACAGCTCGCCATGAACCCATTCCAGTCACTTCGTAACTATGAGGAGTTTGTTTACACCCTCAAGCAACGGTTCCCTTCCGTTCAAAGGTCAACCTTGACCATTGTGCCACGGGGTAAACGCACGGCGATTGTACAAGGAGAGGTTACTTTAAGCACATTCTGCCTGATATTAAGCATCATCGGCTCCCTGCACCTGATATGAGTTTCACCCAACCCAATTTACCGGCTCTTATTCGAGAGATCGAGGAATTGCTAAAGGAATGATAAATAAAATCGAATTCGCCCCCGCCCCAGACGAACAGAGCAAGTAGCTATCCGGTCTGTTTTCATTCGATCTTTTCGTAGTGATTCTCTATTGATTCCTGCATTTCGTTCTCTATCTGATCCTGCCCTTTAGCTTCGATATCACCGTACCATTCAGAGAGATCTATCCTGGAAAAATCGAGCATTTGAAATTCCTCCGGGGTAAACCCGCGGCAATTGGGGCTCTCAGGGCCGCCCCAACTGCTGATGTCGCCCTGCAACTGCGGCCTTCCCTGTTCATGAACCATTCGGGAAAGCTCGGAATTGAAACAGCAATACGTTCGGGAATGTTCTATGCAAATTGAGCCAAAGAGCAGATCAAACTCCTCTGAACAATAGCGACCAATGTAGTGGCATAAGCCTTCGGCTTTGGATGTTGCAAGCTGCCTTTCGTCTTCTCTGCATTGCCCCAGCCCGAACCAGTATTCGTCGTCCTTGCAGCAATTGTCAAAACCGATTGTGAGGCCGTCGGACCTGCACCTACTGTCACTGCCGCTGAAGATATAAATTTGACCGATGCAGTTTCCCTGTTGGTTGTATTCTGTACAGATGAGGTCATCGCCGGCATCATCCAACACCTGCATGACTGAGGCTGCTTCCCCAAAATCGTTCAGACAGGCGCAGTCTTTTACGATCTCCTCTCCATCCTCAACAGGGCACACATCCCCTTCACATTTTCTATATACATAAGTATAGCTATTTACTGTTGTCCGGTAGTCGGCTGTGGTTCCGGGCACTCCTGCTTCTGTATCTTCGACCGGCTTTCTCAGCTTGCAGGCTTTCTCGCAAGTTTCGCCGGCAGATCTTTCGGGCAGGTCTGTAGTGCGAGGGGTGGCCAATCCGGTTTCGGGATCATAATCCTCATAATACAAGGTAACGGTATTGTCCTGTTCGGTATCCCTGATATGCCTTGTTCTTTGCAACACATTGTCAAAATCGTATTCACCATCGGCTTGACAGGAATAAACACGCTCTACACGCCACCACATATCATCGCCGGATGCAAGTATTTGGCTGCCACCGCCGTCTCTGGCAACCGTAGCGTTGACACCGTCCATGCAGGCGGTGTAATGAACCGCCTTTTCATATTCAATAGCTGAAAACCCTTTGCATGTTGGCAACGGAGATTGCGATGTCGGGTTGAAGTGCTGCCATGTCTGAACACAGTTCAGGCCCTCAGCGTCACAGACCTTTTCTTCTTTTAACCGGCAACTGGCATCAGGATGGCAACTGTTTTGAATCCGATGTTCTAGAATTGACACCACCGTTTCACATGTAAGTGTCATGTTGCACGGCCCATGAATTTGAGGGTAGTTCATCCACCAGAATTGAGCGGTTTTGTTGAATGTATCCAGATCATCTTGCTCTACGGAATTAACGTTCAGCCCCGCTCTCCTTAATATTTCATAGCCTAAATCGCCAAAGTGGTTCTCCAGTCCGGCAGACCAATCATAAGTATTCCCAATTGGCGAGATGGACGTCACTTTCACCCGGTCCGTCGCAGCCGCCGTCGTTGAGTCGTACCATACCGTCATTTGAACGTCTACCACCTCATTATGCGAAACAGGGACAATATCATTGGTTATCGTACAACTCACAAAATCGGTCTGGGGCTGAGTGCTGTAAACATCATTAAGCTGTGAGTAATAACTGTCCGGCTCGTTCATTTGGCCGGCAACCTCGGCATCAACCGGCAGCGATCCTGCTTCATAATACTGTTCCGGATTAGGCGTGCCGGAGGAATACACACCCTGGACCCCGCTTCCCAACTCGTCTGTTTCCTGGCCGTAATACCTGATTACCGGGCCGTCAATTGAGACGTTCGTAATCGTGCAGTGAGGGTTTTTGGATTGCACCGCCGCAACAACGCCTCCGCCCAAGTCCTTCAAGATCAGGTCAAGGTTATCCCACACAAGCTGGCTGCCACAACTGCTGTTGATGCAATAACACGCAGCAAGATCCGTTATTGAGTCTTTCTGATTAAGGGAGACTTCCAGATTGTCATTCGCTGTCCATCTGTAGTAGGTACAATGACTCCAGGTTCCAACATCGCACGAGATTACACCATTGGCGCACACGCCTGAAATCTGTACGGGTACGTTGTAAACGTAGTCCGTGTTTCCGTCGAAGTCGGTATCCTGACTAACAGATGCACCTGCGAGATCGCCTGATGCAGCCGGCTGTACGAAGACTTCGAGGAACGCATCAGAAGATGGGGCTGTCAGTTGGGCGTTGAAAGACTGTTGTTCATTCTCCGGGCCAAAAGTTTTCATAGGTGTGCCATCCGAGGTCAGCGGTTGTGCCACTCTGTCGTTGATTTTATCCGCAGAGTCAAGCTGCAAGCGTATGCTGTCACCTGTCTCAATGCCTGCATTTCTGCCCATTTCGGCTTCATCCGCATGCACGGCATAGACAGCCAGCATACAGCAGACAAGCGCAATCAAATATATCATGCACTGCGTCATAGTTTTGTGCGATATTAAAAGAGGGAGAGCGTTCAGACAGGATTGACAGGATTGTTTCGATTCTTTTGTTGCTTTCTCGCCTTCCAGATGAAGGCGAGAAAATGCAATCCGCCTGCGGCGGAAATCATGGCTTCGTTGCTCGCACTGCTGGTTTTCGGATTCCATTGACCCCCCTTTCCCAATGATTGAGGACGGCTGTTCCCTCGAAGAGGGATTAAGGTTTTTGCCTTTGTTGTGGAAAGGCAAAAAAATATCTTGATAATCCCGTCGCGCGAAGCATCCCGCAGGGATAATCCTGTCTCACCGAAACGAATTTTTTTCACTGGTTTCTTAGAGTGATGAACTTTAGCGGGTCGCTGCCGGCGTTTTTTTCAAACTCATATATGAACCATTGCTCCGGGGTCACTTCTCCACGCAAGAATTTGATTGATCTATATATGCGCGCATTAAGGTCTCTGAGCGAAATAACTCCCACAGAGATTGGCATGTAATCCTGCGAATTCTTGTGAACCAGGATAATGCTCGGTGTCTGCTCGATTCCGAATCGGGATGAAAGATTCGGGTGTCTGTCGATGTCTATCAATCGCACTGCCCAGTCATAGCTTGCAGTGAAGAACTTCAGGATGGATTTCTGAATATCGCAGAATTTGCAGTCTCTCTGTGTAAACATGATCAGAGCAAACTCATTTGACGATTCCTCGATAGTCTGCTTGACCTCCCCATGTTTGAGCTCGGCAAGGGCAGTCCTTCCCGGCGGAATGACAGGGTGCACGTCTGCATTGGAAAACCGGGGGTATTTCTGCCCGACGTATCCTACCACGTTGGCAAAGGCCACGCTTTTTCTCCGCGCAATGTCTTGCATCACTAGATACTGCAGCACATTTTTTTCACTCGGAGATTGTACTGCGATTTTCGTAGTTCTGTCGAGCAAGTCCTGGAAGTCGTCCGGGTACATATTCCATAGTTCTTCATAAGACCGGTCGCTTACAGTCAGTTCAGGCTTGTCTGCTTCCGTCTTTTCCTCTTCCTCCAATTCAGGTTCTGTTTCGTACCAATACCAGCCTTTCTTTCTTTCATCGTAGTTCGGAGCCGGTGCGCCAACCATGTTCTCGTTGCCTTTGTCTGTTTGTATGCTTGCAGCATCGTAATCGGTCACATCTGCTGTGGCCTGGCCGCCACAGGCACGCATCGGGTCACATAAAACTACAAACAACACACTAAATGATAGGCACAACAATTGCCTTAATATCTTTTTTGTCAATAAATCCGATATACCGGGAGTCATAGCTGTCCACACAAGCTCCTGCCACAAAGAGTTTTCCGCCGGGGACCACCCCGTTGAATTGGAATGCCTCCAATTCCGCCCCGTCCTTTGCACAAGGTTTTGCAGTTCCGATGTATTCTTTGTTACAGTAGAAGTTTCTCTGGTTCACACTCAAAACATCCCCTTCCGTACAGACAATTTTCTTTACCGCCAGACACGGCCAACAATCCGGCATTAGCTTTGTATATACGTCAAAGAGTACGAACGTGCCCTTCTTCAGCGACGAACGTTTGAATTGAGGCTTGAGATAAAAGAGTCTGTATCCCACGGAATTTGATGGTGAAACTGAAAACCTGCCGGGAATGACGGCCCCCGCAAATGATAGAGTCAAGAAACCGGCCAGCAAACATAATCCCTTCCTGGGTGTGAGAGACCTTATTCGGCATTGAAGGTCCTTCCACCAGCCAGACAGGCAAGCTGTTGTCTCAGTCAGCATAAAAACCACTCCTCAACTTTTTTACAAGACTATTGATTCGGACACTTTTCGTCTCTTTAGCTATGGTTTCAAGGGCGCGGTCCACAGACACATCACCGTAAACAATATAGGCGTCTTGCGAACCCGCCAGGTTCTCGGCGTCTCCCTCGCGCATTGAAACGTTTTCAAGTCCTACGCCCCTTACGTATGCAATTGCAGGGACGCGCCGAACACCGTATTTCCTGAATACGAGCGGGTCGATACTGATTGCAGCATGATAAACGTCGCATCGCTCAGTAGAAAGATCGCAGCTTTGATTCCTGACGACAACGCTTTGGACAAATTCCAGAGTGGGCCTGAAAAATTTCATGCCTCCAACAAACCCACGCATGACCATGGACACGTTGGAGTCCTTCAGCTTGTCCAATGCGGCGGCATATGTGCGCAGTGTCGACAGAGGCACGGAAGATGATATTAGTACATATAGCCTTTCATCAGATAATAGCGCAGTATTTCTTGATTTCGCCTGATCGGGATTTTCAAATCCCTTTGTCAGGTCCGCAAACTGTTCGGATTTCAGCCGCTCTGTTTCAGCGTGAATCTTCTTCTGGTATTCCGGCGAATAGAATTGACCGGCTGCTCGCTGGGCTGCTTTGTGTGCTTCCGGGCTGTGAATGCCAGGCAAGCCTGTCTTGTTTTCATATTCCTTTGTTCTTTCTATCGCGTCATTCACACTCTTTGCGTCAAAGTCGCCGGCAAACACAACTGTGGAACCGAGCAGGAGCAGTAAACCCAGTAGTTGCATAAACAACATGGCAAAAGATCCAAAAAAGCAACAATAGCCTTTCTCTGCGACCTTTTTGAGAAACTTTGTAGAATTCACTGCCAGTGATATCCAGAAAACTAGAAAAACTGCCATGTTGTTTACCCTTCGGGAAAGCCGATGATACTGCATCTCCTGCGTTGCCAAGGGTTCGGCGTAGCTTACTACAGCCTCACCCTCGGACGTCTTGGATCTGCAGCATCCTCGACTCTTGCAAACGTTAGGGTAAAAATGTGTATGTTGTTCTAAAACGCACAGCACGCCCTTTTGCGAAAAACCATAAAGAGGAAATTGTCGGCGCTACCGGTAAGCCCCAAAGCCGGGTTCTTGCCAAATGCCCACATGAGACCGGTTCTGCCTATCGGCATACAGCCCAGACTGCGCACCGGCTTTGCGATTTGCATGCGATAATTCCACTTGACCCATATAGGCGTTGGAACTGATGCGCAAAGATTTATCCCTACATCCCACAATAAAGTCTCCCGAGATCGGAAGAGCACAGTCTGA
>JABXJW010000044.1 GCA_013375395.1 Desulfobacterales bacterium | reverse complement strand
TCATTGGATCATGCTTCATCATTAAACGTCGATCAATACAATACAAACTGCGCTAACTGCGAGGTTTGTTGGTTATGATCCAAAACGGAGTGGATAAGAGCTGCAACCGTCCCCGACTTGCCCGCGCCAGTGGATCCGAGGACAGCACAATGCATGCCAAAGAGCTTATCAAGATTTGCGTAGCAAGTCGTGCCCTCCGCACCAACATAGGAACCTATCTGAATCATAGGAGATGGACCTTCATCACGCCCCAATTCGGCACCTAAATAGATTTGGCGCAATTCATCCTGAGTAGTAAGGTAGATGGATTGCCCGGGAAGAGGATAATTACGAACACCACGATTGAACTTAAACTCATTGTTCTGCTGATTCCATACGCCCTCCCCAAAAAGGTCGGCATCAATAATTCTAGAGTCCTCTGAAGGAGGTGGAACTGGCAACCCAACCTCTCTTGCGAGTTCAGAGCGCATTCGTAACAAGCGGACATACGCCACTAGAATTCTACGGCCATAGTGTATTTTTATTACGCTCGCAAACTGCCCAATGGGATAGACTCGTCCCCCGTATGTTCTGGTCAGTTCTGTAATACTGCCATCGAGTTCAACGCGTATGGACGTACCCGATACCTCGGTTATTGAACCGATACGAAGTTCCGGGACAATAGAAAAGACATTCATAGCTTGACCTCCGGTCCATGCTTCAATAAATTTGTAACTCCTTCAAACGAACACCAGCTATGTGGTGCCTCGTCTTCACAGTGACATCGCTTGTCGAGAGAGCCATGATAGACACCATGACTTCCCGCAACAACCACTCGCTCCTTCCAAGACCCCGAATCAGAACTTAGCCATCTTGCAAGTGCAGCAGGAAGGCCACAGTCCGGCTCGTTTATCCGATTTTCGTCTTGAAAGACAAAAGCAAGGACAGTGAGCCCATTATCACGCTGTTTGAGAGCTCTCTCAATTTCTTCATTTATGTGATCGTCACCAAAACTGTAGCCGCAGATCGCGAGCAATCCAAGGTTAGAATCGACCAGTGCAGAACGAAAAGCCCCAAAAAGCGTAGCAAAAGGATCACGTTGGGTAACCTCATACTTCGTAGCTTGGGGATAGATCAGCAAATTCGTATTTGTCTCATCTGGATAGCCTGCGCTTTCTCGTCGCCGTACGACAATGTCTTCTGAGCTTGTAACCCAGTCAATAGACCCGTGTAACTTGTAGATACGTGCTTGAATCCGAGTGTCGGCAGCAAATGGGCTATCAAATTCATAGCCAGGTTCCCAGAAAGCCATTGCGCCGCCAGAGAACCCATCGGACGTAACGATGCGACACAAGGCGAGCGCATCCTCAAGAAGTGTATCATAATTGGTTGTGAAAAAAGCGACCGGGGGGCGTCGCTCAAGACCAGCACGGCGGCTATGAAATAGTGCCTCCACGAATGCGGAATGCCGCTCAACACTAACTATAGGAGTGTCCTTTTTACCTATACATTCCTCATTTCCATCACAAGGGGGGAAGTATCCCCAACGCATCGTATCTCTTATAGCGCTTTGGATGTTGCCATGTAGTTTGTGTAGGTCGGTTGCTTTTCGCTTTTTTCCTCCTATTTCTATCGTTTGGCTCTTTGTTCGTTCGGCTATGGCTATCATATCACCGATGTGACTCATTACATGTTCGACATGCGCAAATTCTGGAAGTTCGTTTCGAATAGCCTCAAAAGCCTCTTTATCATCTCCCTCAAGTATGGCTTGAACTCTATCAGTAAGGGGGTACATTAAAGGAATGCCGGCATCCTTGCTAATGCCAGCACCGAGCAACCACATTTGCTGGGGTAAGTTGAGGAGTTCGTCGATTTGCTTCTGGCACTGTAAAGATTCTGTCATAATTGGAACTCCTTTCTGGCATATCGCATTCCATGGTCAGTACGCCTATTTCCAGAAGAAAAAAGGCAATAATATGTATACCGTTCCCCGATTCCCGCTGACATCATTTGTCTTCTGTGTCGCGCTTGACAGGTTTTGCCTCCGGCCGTTTTCGCGCCAATGCAACAGCTTTGTGAAGCTTCTGCTCCAGCAGTTCGCGTTCTGGCAGTTCGGTCATGTATTCGGCTACTTTGATGCCGCTTTTATCCAGCTCCAACAGCTCAATCTGTTCGTTGGCTTTGTGAGCTGTTTTTCCGGTATGATGATCCATCCAAACTAATGAAAGATAAGAAGACCGTATCTTTGTCCAATCGGATCAACTCTGATTTGCCTTCACATAGCTTTATTAATGGACATCAGTTACATAAGAGCAATAAAGCATGTCAAAGATAACCAGGTGTAATCATATGAGTATTAATTTTTTATCCGTTTCCGAAACAATAAAATCCACCGCTC
The DNA here is from genome assembly GCA_013375395.1 of Desulfobacterales bacterium. Lineage (GTDB taxonomy): Bacteria > Desulfobacterota > Desulfobacteria > Desulfobacterales. The sequence continues at coordinate 18,356 of JABXJW010000044.1, read as the reverse complement.
AGTTACATAAGGCATATATAAAAAATCAGGCCCAAAATGGAATATATTTAGCATGCTTTCTTGACTTGTTTTCAGGGTCATAAGGTTTTATTAATTCAGCCTCAATTGAATCCTTTATAATTCTTGAAGCCATTGGGTAGCTTTTATCTTCAATTCCCATCCGATTTCTTAAGGACTCGTTATTCATCAGCTGGTTTGAAACATATCTCAAACACGCATGCTGATAGCATGCCCGAATTCTGTCATTTTTATCCATTTTTGCGAAATCTTTACGGGCATAGAGGATCGCCTTGGTGTGATTTCCTGTGACAATAAAATCCGGCGCTGGAAGCTGATACAGCTCAACACTGAAAATCACCTTGTCGATGCCGCTCCCTCTTTCCTCACAGATGTGGATTCGCCGCATGAAAGACGCTAGTATTTCGTTTCGTGATCGGGGTGGTTCATCAATGAACCTGAGTGTATCAATCAGTGGTGAACCTGGATTTGTAATCTCAATTCGGTCTGAAAAAATCTCAAACATAGGACCTGTGCCGGTCAGATTAAAATCCTGGTGAATAATTGCATTCGCAACAAGCTCACGGACAGCTACATCCGGAAACATCCGCACCTCTTCGCGAAACGCCTGCCTAATTTCCTCATTCTGCGGAAGTTGCTGATTAATAAAAGAAATGGCACCTTCATACCCTGCTGCATAACCTCTCACTCCAGCTTGCTCTCGTATTGTTTCGATACGGTTGGGGCCGTTGTAAAAAATTGCGCGCAGTGCTTTCCTGGAAAGTGCTTGGAAATCGGCAAGGTTTTTGGCGAACAGGATTGCTCCCAAGTTGGTGATATCGAAACGATCTTCGCCTTTGTTAATGATGAATCTTTCCTGCTCGAGTCGGGATAAAATACCTGCGCGATTATCGGGAAGGCGGATGCCTGTCAAGTCAAAATAGGCTGGATAATCAATTCGGATTAAAACATCATCAGATGTCACGTCGCTTTGTGCAATCCCATTTTCAAAAGGCCTTTCGGAGAAGACCGCCCACAACTCGCGTTCCTTTTCAGGGTAATCTTTCAATTTTTTCTTATACGTGCCGATTCGGATATAACGTGTTCCTTTAAAGCGGACAGGTGTATAGCTTGCCGGCAAAATTTCAAACATTACGATATGCCTGCCATCGTAATCGAACTCATGGATAATGAAATCGATGCGTGGTTTCAGTAGTCTGAGAAGCCAGTTTTCAAGCTCCTCATTGCCTTTTTTAGCCTGGCGCGGCTGAAAATGGGTCCCGACTACCTTATGGGTATCGTCTGCTATCCCCCAGATCAGAAAACCGGCTTGCTTTCTATGTAATGCAGCAGAGTTAGAAAGGGCGGAGATATATTCGCCGATTTCTTCGGGATTTTGAAAATCGTATTTAAATTCCAGCCATTCCGTTTCTTTTGCCATTGCGATCAATTGTTTCAAAGTAACAGGCAACTGCGATGGCGTCAGCATGGCTTCTCCTTAAAATGAGCCCAACTCAATTGTCGTATCAGTGATACGACAATTTCTTTATCTGGAAAGACCTCGGCAAATTGAATCATCCTGCGAAGATTTTTTTCATTAAAATTATTGCCATAATCGTCGGTTAATTCTTGCGACAGTGTAGCAACAGTCTCTTTCCCGTATTTCGCCCGTTTTTCCTTCAAAATATCCTGGCGAATCCGGTTGCCGATCTGCCAATAAAGAATGGTCAGTCCGGTGTTAACCGTAACCGCAACATTTTGCCGGGCAGTTTCAATGAGCCTGCGGATATCACTGATAAGATTGCCGGGAATGGGTTTGTTGTCTGTTTTTGCAACCTGGTTTCCCGTTTCCTTTCTCATACTTCAATAACCTCATTCATCAGCATCCAACGCTTTTCTCAAAAATCTGTCCAAAACATCCGTCTTTGTTTCGCCGGCCTGCTCCGGCCTCAGGTTGAACTTATTCAGCCTCAAAAAACGGTAGCCGTAGCTTTCAAGCTCTATCTGGCGGCTGATGTCATAATCAAGGTACTCTTGCGAAAAATTATGTTTGGTTACAGTATCAGGATCTTTCATATGGTATTCCACGCCGTCGTATTCCAGGATCAGGGTTCGCTCTTTGCCGCCTTTTGAAAAGGTCAGGAGAAAATCCACCCTGTATTTTGGTATCTGTCTGGCGTATTCAGACCTGATGTATTCTCCGATCTTAAACTGGGGAATGATTTTCACATGCTCTCTGTGCGTTTTCACAAAGTTCGTGCTGATCAGAAGGTTATACAGGTCTTTTTCCGGCGGCGATTCAAAAATTGTCGTGTCTTCGATGAAAAAATCATTCTTCTTGTTTTCGTCAAGAAGCTTGTCATAATGCCTTATGGCATCACCGAGCCGGGTTTTACCGTATTTATCAACCGGCATGCTGTGGACAAAAATCATCGTGTCCTTGGCGCGGCTGAACCCCACATTTAGCCGTTGCATCTTTAGACTCCTTATATTATCAGCCGTGCCGTCTATGACCGGATAAATGCTCCTTAAATCTGTATTGCCGTATCTGCTGTCTTCCACAAGGGAGTAGTAGACAATATCGCGTTCTTCGCCCTGCACGTCGCTCACAAACCATACAGCCAGATCATGGTTCCTTTTCAGTTCGGGCATATTGAGCCTTTCGCTCAATGCCTGCTCCATCCGTGTCTGTTGTTCCCTGAAAGAGGTGATAATGCCGACACTCCCCTTAAAGCCGTTTTTGATACGGCTGTCCAGATCATGAATAACGGCGTCTATTTCATCATAGTTCACATTGCTGCCGGAATTGCCTTTGGTTTCCACGGGGATAAACTGCAAGACTTCGCCTATCGGTTTGGTGCGTATCCGGTTGATGCTCAAATCAAGCTGGGCGGGTTTGTAGAAGAACTCGTTTGAATAATCTATGATTTCAGGGAAGCTCCGGTAATGCTCACGGAGAGAAGTGGTGTAATTTGCAATGGCCCTGGCAAAACTCAACGTTGATGTGCGAATATTGAAGGTTTTGAGCCACAGGATTTCACCTGCGTTATCCTCCATGGGACGCAATAGCTGTTCAGCTTCCTGCTCTTCCTCTTTTATCTCTTTTGAGACCTCTTCAATCAGCTCATCTACCGCCTGATCCGTCGCAGAAGCGCTGTAATCATCCTGATACGCATTTATTATATCCCTGAAATATGCGGCAGAATATTTTGAACTTACGTTAATCGCTCCGACAGCGCCGTACTGGTATTCATCGCCAAAAACAACGACCTGCTTTGCTCGCAGGATAAGGGAGATTGACTCGGCAATAGAGACCTGGGAAGCCTCGTCAATGACAAGAATATCTATCAGGTCTTCATCCATCGGAAAGTGCATGGATATCATGTCGGGTTCGGCAATAATTCCTGATACGTTTTCCAGGAGCACTCCGGCCTGCTTGCCCGCAAGCCTTTTCCCGCCGGCAAAAGATGCCTTGATCCTGGCGACATCCCCCAGGAAATTGTTGAGATTCTTCAACCGAAGATCGTTTTTGTGTTCAACATCTTTATGTCTGAGCCTATGGAAGGCATTGATATCCTCTCTGCTGAATAGAGCAACATCCGTTTTCTGGGAAAGCGCATAATGCAGTTGAACCCATCTCCAGATATCGGCTTCGATGCCCGCAAGATTGTTGAGCCGTGATAGAGTGCTTAATTGTTCGCTTGAGATTCTGAGTTTGGCAAGTATTGATCCATAGCGTTTGAAAAGCGCATCGATGGCGTTGAAAAGCTCCGCGTCCACCTTTTGAAGAGCATCTTTTACTCCCCCAATGGTATCGTAAGTTTCAGAAATACTCTTTTCTTTGTTTCCGCTTACTTCGCGATATTCGTCAATGATGTCTCTGTGCTTCTTCAGAGAGATGGCCGTTTGAAGCGCTGAAATTCCCTCAGAAGCCATATCCAGGGAGAGTTCGTTAGCCGGGATGTTTTTCAAACGAGCAATTTCTTCAATAACCCTTGCGTGTTTCAGGCCCCTTAAAGATTTGATTAGTTGCTCCAAACCGTTCTTGTCGGGAGACTTCCTGAACAGCTTTTTAAAGAATGCGCCGGAAATATCGCCGGGCTGTAGGGAAGAGATAGGTATATCCTTTTTGAACGATTTTGCAGATGTTTCTATTAGATCGACAAAAGACCTCGGGATTTCAGTCAGGCTTGTCTTAAAATCAAGGTCCTCGCCGGAATGAAGGTTTATTGCTTCGCAGGCATTGAGAAACTTCGGAATATCTTTCCGTCGTTTTAGAAGAAATCGAAATGCGGGCAGGCTGATGTCGTTGAAATTATCAATAGCCGGATCTTTAGCGAATGCTTGTATCTTTTCAAAATCAATCGTAGCCGAAGCGTCGCTTTTGGAAAGGGCGAAATCGTCGTCTGAAAACTCGCCGGAACCAATAAGACTGCTCTGTATCCGCTCAAATTCAAACAGATCATGAATATTCTTCTTATATTCATCGGATGAAGAAATCTGCTTTTCTATTTTTCCGGCAACAGAGTTGTTTAACTCTTTTTCATCTTGTTGCACAGCCTGTTCGTTGTAGTTATTTGCCCGGTCTCCCGCAGCATTTATCACCGCATTTTGAAGAGAATTCTCAAGCGTGTTTATTGATCTGCCATTTTTAGACAACCTGATGATCGATGGTTTCGCATTGGGATGCAAGTCGCGAAACTTATCCGTAAGCATCCGGTCGATCACGTCAAGGGCCTGCTTTTTGTGAGATGTGATGACAACGGACTTTCCCTCCTGATTGGCCCAGTAAGTAATTGCCGCAATTGTATGGGATTTGCCGGTTCCGGGCGGCCCATCAACAACGATAATCTTATTCCTTGGCTTATTGAGAGCAAGAAGGATTCTCTTTTGGGAGGTATTAAGATTTAATGGATTATCAGAAATGTACCTGCTGGCGCTTTTGAGCGGGTATTTTTCGATAAATTCCCTGTCAACCGCGTCCTGGGTGTTTTCCACGTTTCCGTCAATATAATCCGAAATAAAATCGACGAACTTGTTCTTTTCGCCTGATTCAAGCCGTGTCATTGTTTCCGAATAATCGAGGAGTTTCTTGTTCTCGTTCCGAACGACCTGAAATCCGACGCGGCATCTGATATCGGGGTAAATCTCTTTTGGCGCTTTGATTGGTCTGAAATGTGGCTCCAACACAAATGGTTCATTCCAGCCGTACTGAGCCTGTAAAAAGACCTCTATCCCGCCAAGGTTGGAGGCTGCGTTTTTGAGGGTTGATGATCTTGAAGTGGTAAGTACTGACGGAAACTTAAAATAATTAACAGCCGGTGTGTTGATCAGCAAGAGGTCGCGTGGAAATGAAACTTCTGCTTTATCAGTGCCTGGTGATAGATTAACCTCCATAAAGAATATCGGATATCCTTCAACGGCGTTATTGTGGGTTCGCCTGTTAAGCTCGTGAAAGAACAGATAGATTGTTCCGACGGTGTTGTATCTGGCATATTTTTGTATGCTGATAAACAGATCATATAAGACGATGTCATCAATATTTTCCTTGAAATACTGTCTGACGCTGCTGATATATTCGTCTTGGGACCGGGTATCCCGCGCAATAGCCTGGAGTGAATCAAAATGTTTTTTCAGGTAATTGGCAGGATTGAAGGTTGAGGCAGGAACATGCTCCATGCCGAGTTCATCTTTTAAACGGTCAATCTGTTTCCCTTGCAGTTCAATAAGAATAAGCTCGATCTGTTTTCTGAGGGCAAGGTTGTATTTCCGGCAGCCGTCAAGGAATGTCTGTGAATTCTGCCTCTCAATCTCTTGTTCTGAAAGGTCGGAGTTATCAGCGGCCCGCAGTCCTTCCTCTGTTGCAATAAAGACAGTATCCTGCTCCGCTATTCTTTGAATCTCTCGCTCAACACATGATTTAAGATATTCCAGGCCAAATTTATCCAAAAGGGCCTTATTGATCTCCAACAGGACTTCATCGCCGGAAAGCGAAAGAACGTGCTGATTGCTTCTTACAACAACAGGCGTAGTATCTCCGCCCTTTATCCTTCGTAAGACTGCATCTTGAAAATCCTGAAATATCCCTAAATCAAGGGTCAGCTCATTGTCTGTCCATCGATAATTTATCAGGGTCCTAAAATTGAACCTTGTTTCAGTGAATGCCGCAAAATAATTGAGGATGCTGGTGGATAATGTGGTTGCGCTTTTTTTGTTTTGCATTGGCATGACCGATTCTTTCACAAACCCACAACGAGGGAACTCCGTGACGTTGTTGACTATGTTGACTTATCATTCGATTCGCATCTTCAAAAAAACCGCTCCGATAAATCTTCATCCAGACATAGTGGAAATCGAATAAAAGTATTTAATATAGAGCAGACCGTGTACCAAAATCAGTGTTTCAATAAATATTCATAACCCTTTGTAATGACAGTTGATCGTGCTGGCCCCAAAAAAGGGGGAATTCCCTAGTGTAACAAAAGGTTACAAATACGATGTTTTTCAGGGTCAAAAGGTGTAACGTTTCTACACAATCGACCTTGGACTTCACACTTTACCCAGTAGCTATCTCATCACTTATGCACGCATATTTTTCTGCCGTAGCCGCATGCTCCTGAGCCATAACCTCTCTGAGATGGGCCGGTTCCAGTACCTCGGCCTGTCTTCCAAAAAGCCCATTACCCAGCTCATGACCCCCAAAGTGCTTCAACCTCCATGGCCGTTAGGCACGTTCGCGCTGCAAATTCCGCATTTCGAGTCATTACTCCAGTTGGTCGTAATCGATCGAGTGTGGCTTTCGGGTGGGATCAAGTAGTGACGGGAACCCAGGAGACTGGGTTGCAGCGAAATCTTGCTGGATTGTCTGGATGTGGCAGTTCTTTCTGCGGATAATGTGCGCCGCGTGGCATTCTGTTGTGAGGACACAATCGTCCGTGAAATCCCCCACTGCCTGGCTAATTGGTCACCCCACATGCTGCCCTCTCTCTCAGCGGTTTTGGGTGAGGATTAACGTGGCATGTTTCTTATTGATTTAACCCGATTTCTTACCAGGAACCAACAGTAAAGTAAAGGCCAAAGCCGTCACTTGACTTGCATTATGGCACGACAACCGTGACAGATACGGTCATAGTGATTTTGGATTTTGGACTGCGGATTGCGGATTTAGGGGCAAAACACTCTCAGAGTCCGCCTATGGTATCCGTTACACACCCAGATAATCTCTCAATCTGTGAACTGCCTTTCTATGTTTTGAAGGATTCATTTGTCCAATATTCAGAAGCTTCCATTTAACGGCCGGCAAGTGTTCAATTCCTTCAAGCCCCAAAAGATCCCACTTCGGAAGACCTTCCTTCACCGAGACAATGAACTGCTTTTCCGGGGCAGTCAACTCGCTCCGAAGCAGTGAAACCAGGCGCTCTCTGGTGGCGTACAGATCCTCACATGTCACATTTTCAGCTATCATTCCCTTTCATAATGATTGGCGGGAACGGTGATACGATATTTTTTGTCATACCTTCCGTTCGGAACGATCATTCGAGAGGCGAAGGGCGCTGAGAGTTTGAACATTAAAGAGAGACTACCGTCCAAATCCAGGGTGCAAAAAGGCACTCAAAACAATTCTTCGTCTGCTTCAATCTTATGCGCGAGCATTGTGAAAGGCTCTTCACAATGCGGCGCTTTGGACCGAACGCTTTGGGGGTCGATAAGGCAAAGCAACTTTGACCCGTGCCGGATCTTGTGGTAGGGACCTTTGCGACTGTCACGCGTAGCATTCTGCAGAGCCGTTTCAAGTACCGCTTTGTCAATTGCTTCGACTTCGTCCTTCGCCGGGATCACCCCACGCCTGAATCCATTGCCATAAAACGATTCCAGTATGTCGATGTCAGCTACGAACCACGCTTCCATCATTTGGACCATCAGATGGCAGTGGTCATCAGCCACCTGCGGGCAATTCCATCCATCGCGTTCGTACAGATGACCCCAAGCGGTTTGGTTCACAGCCCCTTCGGCATCTACAAGGAGAACATTGAAGGCGGTGGTATGGGTTCTAAGGAGAGGCACAAGGGTCACATCTTAATTATTAAGTATTTGCCCTTTGATCTTTTTCAATTCACGAGTCAATTTCCTGTCTCGCTTCGCCTGTCTGGCAATATACTTATATCTCACTGTAATTGCAGCGCCTGATACATCGCCAAAAAAATTGCCAAGTTCTTTGCAGCTTGATCCAGTCAGGTCTCTTGCGAGATAGATTGCAAAATCCCGAGCCTTGTTTCCCTTCCGTCCCTTTTCCCGAATCTGTTTTTCAGTGCTCCCAAAGGAGGCACAAATACTCTGAATGATAGCATCAAGAGATACCCTTGGCTTAAGTTGTTTCAGTTGTGGAATCTCTTTTTCATCATTCTTATTGGAAAGCAAAGATTCCTTTACCCAGTTGACAAAGTCACTATCACCTAAGATAAAACCACCGACCAGATCTTTGGCAGGGTCTTCCAAGGTCTTGCCGTCAACCTCGTCAACAAAAGCTTTGTAATTTTGGGCCGCTGCTTTTCTCTTTTTCCCAAAAGTCGAAAGCAACCAGTCTGTCTCAAGCCATTTTGGCGCCTTTGTCGTCCCGATAAAAGCACGATAACTGCTCCAGTGATATCCTTCTGGTTTCTCCACAATTTTTGCTCGTACCGGGTTAAGATGTATGTAACGAGAAAGGTGTTTAAGGTACTCATCTGCATCAACAAGTATCGATTTGAACCGTCCTTGGAACAAATGGCCGCTCCTATGGCGCTTTCTGTTGTGATAGCTTGCATAGCTGACGTTGAGCCACTGCATCGCCAGACTTAGGTTTGGTTGGGGTGTTTCAACCAAGAGATGGTAATGGTTGCTCATAAGACAGTATGTGTGGATGATAATTGAAAAACGTTCGACTGATTTCTCAAGGTATTCAGTAAATCTCTCCTTGTCCCGTATACTGATAAATATATCTTCTCCGGCATTGCCTCGATTCATTACATGATAAAATGCCCCCGGATACTCTATGCGTAACGGTCTTGCCATTATGAATCCCTATTCTTGTGGACTTGTTCTCAGAAAACATTCCTTAAGCAGCCAATATATGAAGACAGTTCAAAAGCCAATAATTAATATTTAAGATGTGACCCCAATGTTTCCCCACGGATACCTCCACCGCCCAACCTGCCTTATACAACGATTCTTCTTGACCTGCATTTACTCTATCACGTACGGTTACCTTATTGAGAATGGACTAAACTGTTACGTATCGTATCATGTCACACCCAATTGGACCTTCACGTTCCGTCAGGCTGTTCAATTCGGACAAACAGCATTTAGGGGACATGAATTGCAAGCTGGATTACTGGGTCGGCAATAGTACTTACCTACGTACCAAGCAGGGAGGTCCAAGATTCCGGGATAAGATGGACACAACCGCCTCGCCCCCTGCAGGATATCTTTTTCCTTACGCGACTTCGAGATTCCAAGCTTTTGAAACAGTCTCCGCACGTGGACATCATTTGACACGTCAATTTTCTCTAAATCGTCTACTTCCAAATCCAAGAAATTTACTAACAGATTGACAGCCATTGACGCTTTCTTTTGTCCGATTCCGGCAAACTTTATTAGGGTCTTGTAAATGCCTTCACTTGTCTTTTTTGGCCACCAGATGTTTTCAGGCTTACCATGAAATTCCTCTACGACCTTCTGGGATGCCAATATAATGTACCTGGCCACTTCAGTAGGAAACCTGTGAAGAGAAGGTTCGCCTTTCATTATCTTGGAAAGCTCACCAGTTTTCATGGTGGCAATTGAGTATATGTCCAGATGGCCAAGCCTTTTCGATAGCCGGTAGGGAAGTGACCAGGCTTTTTCCGCTCGAACACCATAGTCAGAGATGACTCCAATGAGGTAGGCTAATGGATGGCCAAACAAATAGCGGTCTGCCTCGGGTGAGTCCGCAAACAGAGTGATTTTGCCATTTCTGTAATCGGTTGTTATTCTCTGTCCCAATTTAGTCAGTGCATCGACAACGCCGGCAAAATCTTCGCGCTCAAGTCTTTTTTCGCTGGGAGGGTCGTGCAATGCATCTTCTTGATCTTCTGCGAAATTATGGAGTTTCAAGCTTCCGATGTTCAGTCGCGCGACGTTCCTTTCCAGGAGAGCGTCAACGACATTATGTATTTCATTGATGTCCCCCATGTTCCGATGTCCTACAAAGGCTATCGGAACTTTGTATTTGTCTGAAGCAAGTTTCATGCATTGAACGTAGGTTTGTCTGGCACCACCCTTGAAATAGACCACGAAGTCATAATTCTTGATTACGCTCCCCACTTGCGGAGCCAAATAATCCGCTCGCTCCTGATCCATAACCCTGTCATAAGTCTCTATTCTCTTGTCGCGCCTAACAAGGCCATATTCAGAACTTAGGATATAGAATGGATAGTCTGTTATTCTGTTGCAAAGAGCCTTTATCCGCGGTGACTTATATAGTTGACACGCTGGCCATATACCGTCTCTTTTCCCCTTGCCACACGACGTCGCGACCATGATTGCCTTCTGTGGCGCACTTGTCTGCTTGGCTTTTTTTGTCTCTTGCCCACTGGGTTTTGGCTGATACTTCTTTTCGTCGAAAGCGCCGAGATGAATTACTACTGGATCTGTATCATAGTGAACATATTGTAATCTTGACAATGCTGCTATTACAAAAGCTGATCTCATCACCTTTAGATACTTCAAGAGGGTTGTCTGAGACGGCTGTCCATGGTGAATCAGATAGTTCCATGCTTTCTTGAACATGGACTTGGGAACAGGGCGGCTTTCTGGAAAACTTCTCTCTGTTATAACCTCAAGTCCTGCATCGCCAATGGAAACAACCCTGTTTGGCTTATTATCGGAAAGAGTGTAGACAACGGCTTGCTTTTCCATAGTGTCACTTAGATCATTCCAAACCTCATCAAATCTTGGATAACTCATTCTACTCACTCAAGAGACCCTCACAGAACTCAATTGCGTTTTTTAGTCAAGTAAATGGGGTCGCACCTTGATCTGGTCAAGTAAATGGGATTTTTACGGGATGTTGTTGACTATGTTGACTTATTTCCCCTTTGCTCTCCTGAATAGTTGGCTCCATTCTGTCTGCAACCGCAATCGAGTTTTCAACATAGTCAACAACGTAAGCTTCCCCATGCACCATCACAGCGGTTCCAGGGCCGGTTGATTGCCTCATTGAGTCTTTCGTTTTTGGAGAGATGGTAGGATTCAGGAGAGAGACCATCAAGATCACGGTCCCCTTCTGCAATGCGCTGAAGGATCTCTACGGGAAGCAAGGCTCCTTCTGTTTTGATAGTGGTGAATGTTTCTCGGTGTTTTTGGCGCATATGGGAATCTCTAATCTAACGGCAGACAGACGCAGACAGACGCAGACAAATAGTTCCGCCGACAGCGGCGGAACTATTTACTGTCATACCCTTCGGGCAGGTCCAATACCATTTCCAAGAAACCTGGGCCGAGGATTCGATTCACCTCGAAAATTGCACCATTTATTGCATAGGTAATGTCATTAATATCCGTAGAAGAGGTCTGCGTCCGTCTGCGTGCTTCTGCGGTTTATTTTGCTACCGGTCTTTTTCATCCCAGACTGTTTGAAAATCCCGTCGCCCATGAATTAAGGCCACAACAGAAACTCGATCATCTTCGACACGGTAGATTAAACGATAGCTGTAAATAAAAATCTCCCGGATATTTTCATCTTCGAACTCCGGGACAATACGACCACGTTCAGCAAAATCAGTCAGGGACCGACCGGCTTCTAAGCGCGGTTTACAAAAGATGCAGCATAAGCAGGGGAATCCCGGTGAATGTATTCAGCAGCTGCTTCTAAATCCGTTTCCGCAGCGTGTGCCCAAATTACTCTAGGACCCATTTTCCCATCCGCTTTTCGACTTTTTCCTGGGAATAAATCCGGCCTTCTTCCACATCCTGAAGACCTCGTTGAACTTTTTGACGCACATACAGATGGTACTGAATCTCCTCGAGTGTGCTGTTATCGGGAAGCACTTTTATTAGCTCAATCACCTCTTGTTTTGCTGTCTGCATAGTCTGACCTCCTTGGGCCATAATCTTGTTCTTAGGTTTCCGGACCATTACATTATGTCATTAATATCAGCGGAATCAGGCCATTTGGAAATTACATTTATGGCTTCTTGTTTTAGAGTTTCCATTCTATCCGCCTCCCTTCTTTGTTTTCATGAAATCAAAATGGCTCTCTGATAATATTCCGAAATCTTTATAACATTTTAAGATTGGGTTTTCAAATATCGTTTTTATCACGGGCAAATACAGGTAAATCCCCAATACGTCCGGCGGAAGGTGTGGCTCGACCTTGTATCGCAGGCCGCGAAGGCGGGCTGCTGTCCTGACCCGTCGGTGTGCCTGGAGAAGTTCCTCCGCCCGTTTTTTTGCCTCTTTTTCCAGCCTCGGTCTTAGATGATCAAACCCATCGACAATCCTCGATATTGCATTAGAAGCAAGGTCAGGGGTGATGTTCACATCAGGCTTGTTCAAAAGGAGGGCTTCAGCCGTTTTTTCATCCAGCCAGTGCGCTTTGTCCGGAGATCCACAAAAACCCAACGAAACTTTGTTGAATTCGTTGACTTATCGCCATAATAAGCTCAAAGCTGAAATCCAAAAAACTCCCTCTCTTTGCCTAAGAAACGAAGTCTTGGACTTCACTGCATGGCACTCTCTTTGATTGGGGTTAATGGATCATGGAGGGATCTGAGGTTTCGGTATCAGCAAGGTGCTGTTTTGTCAAAAAATTTTAGGATGACGGTCTGATTTTGGCCGCTGTGGGCTGGTTTTGAAGGCCAACGGTTACAAAAAGTAACAGTTTTGAAAAAACAGGCGGAAAAAATGTGTAGATATTACACAGTGGGAGGCGAAAGGCCATAGGCGAAGGGCAAAAAAAGGCCAGGGGCTTGGCGAAGGGCAGCCTAAGGGGCTACTATGTCAGGCTGCTGATGAACTTGTCTATGGGTATAGCGGCCATGGTCATGGTCTGAAGGGTACCTCGCGAGCCCATCTCTATTGCCAAACGGCAAACCGCTTCGCTGTCAGGGGCTTCGAGTATATTTACAAAGTCATACGGGCCGAGGACGGCATACTGGGCCAGTATTTTCACCCCCATTGTTTCAATCTCTTTGTTGACCTCCTTGATCCTCTCCGGGTGCTTCTTTATGGTCTTGCGCCCCTCATCAGTAAGGTTGCTCAGCACTACGAAGATCGCCATTTTCGACCTCCTTTCCCTGGTGCTCGGATTCCCCTTGGCTACACCTCCGCCTCTTGTAACAAAGTCGACGTCGCTCGATTTGTCCATAGGGCCGGGAATCTATTTTTGTAAGGGAAACCCCTGACATATGGGAACTGATCCCAAGGCAAAGGTGACGGCTTCGTAAAAAGTCCAACTTCTGCGTTGCGCTGCATCCAAATCACGACAGAGGGCTCTCGGTGCGCAGTGTGAAATGGTTGACGTGCCGAGCTTATTCTATGTATAAGTTTTCAATGATGGACACGAAGTGCAATGTTTTGGCGCTTAGTGTCCATTATTCCAATTGCGGAGCGGAACCAGGTTCACCATGGAAAAACGCGCTGATAAATATCCCGGGGTCGCGAAAGTAACAGACGCCGAGCGGATAGAAATGGTAAAGGAAATCTTTTCCACCATTACCGGAAAGTACGATTTCCTAAATCACTTCCTGAGCTTGCGGCGGGATATAGCATGGCGTCGTTTTACTGCCGGAAAAATGCGTTTCTTCAACACATACCGGATGCTCGATGTAGCCACCGGAACGGCAGACCTGGCTATTGATGTTGCCCGGAGACACCCGAACGCACGTATAACGGGGCTTGATTTTGTAAAGGAAATGATCGATCTCGGCGGAGCAAAGATCCAAGTGAAACTCCTGTCGGACAGGGTGCGGATGCTACGCGGCGATGCTTTGTGCCTCCCCTTTGCCGACAACTGTTTTGATGTGGCGGCAATCGCCTTCGGCATCCGTAATATCCCGGACAAGATCGCAGCAATCAAGGAGATGATGCGCATCGTGGCGCCTGGCGGCCAGGTAATGATACTGGAGATGACTTTTCCCCAAAACGGTCCATTTCAAAAGCTATATAATGTTTATCTGAATCGGATATTGCCGTATGTTGCGCGGACCTTTACCGCAAACCCCGGAGCCTATCACTATCTGGCGGACTCGATCATGCATTTCCCCTCGCCAGAGGCCCTGGCCGGATTGATGGAGAAGGCCGGGCTGACAAATGTGGAAAAGCATTCACTCACCCTGGGAATCACTCATCTGCACGTCGGCGTGAAGCCTGAAGTTCAATAGCAATGAATACCGACACATTAAAAGCATGGGTACAGGCCAGCCGTCCACCGTTCTTCATAGCCACGCTCGTTCCCGTGACGATCGGCTGGATTCTGGGCGCAAAAGACAGCGCCTGGCGCCCAGGACGATTCTTTCTGGTCGTTTTTGGCTCATTCTTAGTGCATCTGGCAACAAATCTGGCCAACGATTATTTCGATCACATTCTGGGCGCTGATGCGGGTGAGTCGATCGGCGGATCTCGGGTCATTCAGGAAGGAAAGATCACTCCTGCCTCATTGCGCGGGGCCCTGTTTATTCTCTACGGCCTTGCATCCATGGTCGCCGTGTACTTGATGAGCACCCTGCACCTTTGGGCGATGTTGCCTCTCATCTTGCTGGCACTTTTCAGCAGCATTTTTTACGTGGCGCCCCCAATACGCTACGGGTATCACGGGCTGGGTGAAGTATTTGTGGGAGTTAATATGGGACCCGTAATGATGCTTGGCACATACTGGGTCATTGCCGGCAGGCCGGATTGGAAAGCGCTGTATGTTTCTTTGCCTGTTGGGTTGATGGTGGCGGCGATTCTCTATTATCAGAATTTGCCGGACTTGAAGACCGATCAAGCATCAGGAAAACGGACGTTGGCTGTTCGTCTTGGCAAGAAAAACGCCTTTGTCGGCTTTATTGTGTTGTGGGGCCTTATCTATCTCAGCATTCTTGCGTTGATTCTTTCCCGACATTTGCCCTGGCCTGCAATCGCTTCGCTGCTCAGCATACCGATTGTTGTAAAAGTGCTCAAGTTAGTCAATGGAACCCGCAACTGGGTGGAGCTGGATCAATATGGCAAGTACGTGCGGATGCTCTACTTTTTCATTGGCTCTGTTATGATTGTAAGCTTGTTGCTGTGAGCATGATCTTTCAGGCCGAATGAAAGCCATGTTACTAATCGACAGGCTCGGATAAAGCCCTTTGTATCTTCCGGGCCAAATAAGTCATGGAACACGGTTTTGTAACATAATCGTCGGCGCCGAGCTCAAGCCCCAGTATTCTATCGGACTGCTGATCCCTGCCTGTCAGCATAATAATTCTTATATCTCTTGTTTTGGGGTCATTCTTGAGTTTTTTACATACATCGCGCCCATCCATGAGAGGCATCATGACATCCAAAACAATGAGGTCCGGCATTTGCTCTTCGGCAAGCTTCAAGGTTTCTTCGCCGTCATAGGCATGGATTATGTCAAGCTCGTTAACAGGGAGGAACTCAACGAGTAAATCATGTGCGTAATTGTCGTCATCTGCTATGAGTAGTTTCTTTTTTCTTTCCATTCCTCTTCCCTTCCCTTTGCATAAAGAGACTGAGTCCTTTTGAAACTAAGTTCTCGCCCACTATGTCCGATAATCGGCATTTATCCTAACATAATCGGTGGAAAGATCGCAAGTGTGCACAGTTGCCGCCTTGCCGCCAAAATTCAGATCAATAGTAATCTTGAAGCGATCGGTCTTCAATACTCTGGCCGCCGCTTCGGCAGACTTGGCGCAGCCATGCCCATCCTTGACTATGCATACATCGTCAAGAAAGATATCGATTGTTTCCGGATTGACCGGCACGCCGGCCCGGCCTATGGCAGCCATGATCCGGCCCCAGTTTGCGTCCTCCCCGAAAATGGCCGTCTTGACCAGAGGAGAGTTTGCAACCGTGTAAGCCGCCTGCCTGGCATCGCCCTCATCTGATGCCCCCTTCACCTCGATGCTTACCAGTTTGGTAGCCCCCTCTCCATCGGCCACGATCTCAAGGGCAAGTGTGAATAGAAGCTCATTTAGAACTTCTTGAAATGCTTTGGTGCAAGAAACCTCTCCCAGATTCAGGCCAGAGATCCCGTTGGCAAGCACAAGGACCGTGTCATTGGTGCTGGTGTCCCCGTCCACCGTGATGGCATTGAACGAACCGGCTACCGCTATCCTTAACGACTCGCTCAATGCATCCGGTGTTGCCCCCATGTCCGTGCAAATAAAACATAGCATGGTGGCCATATCCGGTCGAATCATGCCTGCCCCTTTTGCAACAGCGGCCACGGTGAAGCTCCTGTCGCCAACTCTGCCCTGTCTTGAGGCGGCCTTCGCACGTGTGTCGGTCGTCATGATGGCCTGGGCCACCTCGAAAAGCCCGCTCGCGCTCAAGTGCCCGGCAAGGCCCGGCAGGGCCGCTTCGATGGCAGAGATGTTCAGGCGCTCGCCGATGACGCCTGTGGAGGCCACCAGGACCAGTTCTTCTGCTATGCCCAGGGCATTTGCACCTGCACGAGCCATGGCACTGGCGTCTTTCATGCCGTGAGGACCCGTGCAGGCATTGGCGTTTCCGCTGTTGACCACAATTGCCTGGCAGCGACCTGATTTGATCCGCTCTTTGTCTAGGAGCACAGGTGCGGCCTGGACCTGATTGGTGGTAAACACACCGGCCGCACAGGCGGGCGCCTCAGAAAAGATAACCCCCAGGTCTTTTTTTTCATCCTTTTTCAGCCCGGCGGCAACAGAGCCGGCAACAAATCCTGGAACCAGAAGTCTCATCACTTGCCGCAACATTTTTTATACTTCTTTCCGCTGCCGCACGGGCAGGGCTGATTGCGGCCAACTTTCTTTTGGTCCCGGCGCACCGGCTCTCTGGCGCCTTCTCCACCGTGTGAATAAGTGAGCCTATTTTGGCCGGCTTGCTCCTTCACAGCCATCTCGTCCGGTCGAGCGACCTGGATGCGAAACAAGAACCCGACCGTCTCTTCCTTGACCCGTTCGATCATCTCCATGAACATGTCAAAGCCTTCTTTTTTGTAGACGACCAGTGGATCCTGTTGACCGTAGCCCCGAAGCCCTATGCCTTCTTTTAGATGGTCCATGGCCAGCAGGTGCTCTTTCCACAGATTGTCTACCACCTGCAATACGACCATCCTTTCCAAGTCCCTAAACTCCTCGGCCCCCAACAGCATCTCCTTTTCTTCATATCCCTTTGAGGCCGATTCGAAGATCAACTCGGAAAGCCCATCGCGCGTGAGGCCGTCCATGGTATCGCGGTCTATCTTGAGTCTGAAACCAAACTGACGAACGACCGCATCTCTCAGACCATTCATATCCCATTCTTCCGGCGGTGCGCTTTCATCGGCAAAAGTATCTGCGATATTTTCAGACAGCTCCCGTATCATCTCTTCAATAGCCGGTCTGAGGCTTTCCCCGCTCAATGCCTCTCGGCGCTGTTTGTAGATCACCTCGCGCTGCTTGTTCATCACATCGTCATATTCGATAAGCTGTTTGCGGATTTCAAAGTTGTGGGCCTCGACCTTGCGCTGGGCATTCTCTATGGCCTTGCTGATCATGCCATGTTCAATCGGCTCACCTTCTTCCATGCCCAGCCTCTCCATGATCGAGGACATACGCTCGCCTCCGAATATGCGAAGCAAGTCATCTTCCAACGACAGATAGAATCTGGAGGAACCTTCGTCTCCCTGACGGCCGGACCGGCCCCGCAATTGATTGTCAACGCGGCGGCTTTCGTGACGCTCGGTGCCTATAATATGAAGCCCTCCGAGTTCCTTGACCCCTTCTCCCAGAACAATGTCGGTACCCCTGCCGGCCATGTTGGTCGATATGGTTACGTGCCCTTTTTGTCCGGCATTGGCCACGATCTCCGCCTCCCTTTCGTGATTCTTGGCGTTCAGGACCTCATGTTTGATCTTTGTCTTGGCAAGCATGCTGCTCAACTTCTCCGACCTGTCAATGGATATCGTGCCGACGAGGGTGGGTTGTCCTATCCTGTGAAGATCCCTGATTTCTTCTACAACAGCCCGAAATTTTTCAGCCTCGGTCTTGTAGATGACATCCGCATAGTCGTGCCTGATCATCGGCTCATTGGTAAGAACGACAATGACGTCCAGGTCGTAGATTTTCTTGAATTCAGCAGCCTCGGTGTCGGCAGTGCCGGTCATTCCGGCC
>JABXJW010000307.1 GCA_013375395.1 Desulfobacterales bacterium | reverse complement strand
TCCAGATAGGCCGCAGGCGCCTCGAAGCCGCGCGCATGGCCGGACTGGAGACGGTGCCGGCCCTCGTCCTCGACAGCACCCTCGGCACAGAGGAGTCTCTCGCCATGAGGCTCGTGGAGAACCTCCACAGGGAGAACCTCGACCCCATCGACGAGGCCGAGGCCTACGCGGCCCTCAGGGAGATGGGCGTCAAGGTCTCGGCGATCGCCAAGCGCGTCGGGAAGAGCAGGCCCTACGTCTCGCACTCCATGAGGCTGCTGAGGCTGCACCCCAAGGTCAGGGCGGCCGTGAGGCAGCAGACGCTCCCAAGAGAGAACGCCCTAGCCCTGCTCCGGCTGGAGCCCTACCAGCAGATCGCCCTGGCCGAGGAGGTCGTGGAGAAGGGGCTGATGATGCATGAGACCAGGGACAGGGTCAGGGAGATTCTGGGGAAGCCGCTCAAGTGGCGGCTGGTGCCCATACGCGTCGAGCCCGAGGTCTACGAGAGGCTCAGGCAGATGGCACCCGACGGCGACGTCTCAAAGCTTCTGAAACAGGTCGTGGAGAGGCTAATCTCTGACAGCCTTCCTACCTGATGCCTTAGCGAACCAGACAGTTTCCCCTTCCCAAGGCTCAAATTGAACCGCACCTTCAGCTCTCTGTACAAGGTATCTACATCGTCCACAACAAATGAGATGTGGTAGATACCTGTTAGACCATGCTACTCAACATCGATTAAGCACTTTAATTACGCGTTCGATTTGTTCGAGATCTTTTTTAGTTAATCTCCAGTTTGTGGCACCGACATTCTCCTCGACTTGACTTAGTTTACTCGCACCGGGTATCGCAAAGGTCTGTGGCTTTGATATTATCCAATTTAATGCTACTTGAGCCGGAGTTTTTCCATGGATTTTGGCAATCTCTCTTAGAACTTTAACAACCTCTAAGCCTTTTTTGAGGTTCTCTCCCTTGAAAGGGGGGTTTCTTGATCTCCAATTCCCAGATGTAATGTTTTTCTCTGTGTACTTACCGGTTAATAACCCCATGGCCAACGGACTATGTGCGATTATTGCAATATGCTCTCTTCTACAGTATGGAATAAGTTTATTTTCTATATCTCTTTTAAGCATATTATAATATACTTGGTTTGAAATGATTTCTGATTTATGTAGAGCTTCCTGCGCCTCTATCATTTGGGATACACTAAAATTACTTACACCTATGTAACGTATCTTTCCTTCACTTACAAGCTTTTCCATTGCTTTTATGGTCTCTTCTATGGGGATTGAGGGGTTAGGTCCGTGGATTTGGTGTAGATCAATCGTTTTTATATTAAGTCTTCTAAGACTGCCCTCTGCAGCTTTCAAAACGTCATCATACCTTAAGTGTTCTCTGGCGACTTTTGTTGCTATTATTACGTCCCCCCGTCTACCGTTGATGGCCTTTCCCAATACTTCTTCAGAGTAACGTCCATTTCTCTGATATGTTTCGGCAGTATCTATGAAGTTTATACCAAGGTCAAGAGACTTTTGTATTATTTTAATGGAATAATCTGTAATGCCACTACGAAAGCCTGAGCCAAACCCAATAACAGACACGGTTAAATCGCTTTGACCAAACTTTCTATACTCCATTCAGGTATTCTCCATTTAATCGATTTTATATAACAGGAAGTTTATTATATAAAAAATTATCGCCGCGCGTGATGCCTAAAAAAGGATGAAATTACTCTGTGCCAGATTCGTCATATCAAACAAATAAACTTTCCTGAAAAACAAAAGTAATAGAAAAACATAAATTGTCTTACAATTAATACTATAAAGGATGGCGTTGAAACGACATAAGAGGAGAGTTTTATATTATACCGATGGGAGGCATTCCCATTTATATCAGCTGGAGCCTCCAATCACACTTGAGCAACTATGCATACCAGTGGATGAAGTTCTCGGAACCATGGTTGACACTTTTGTCCTCTGTGCTGGAGGAGGAACCACCTTTCTCCATAATACGAAGGTTGGAACCCTTTGGGGCGAGCTGGAAGAGGAAAAAGGTGAAGGTGTTTGGCGACATATTATCTGGTACCGTACAGCTGAGACCGTAAGACAGCTCCATAAACAAGGCTACGATCAGATTCAAGTCCTCGCCGATAGGGCTCATGAAAAGGGTTTAGAGTTTATAGTTTCACTTTGGACGAACGCTCCTGCGGGGAACAGGCTGGGAGACGGACGCATTGACAGGTTTAGAAGGAATCATCCTGAATACCAAATTGAATTTTCAGAGGCAAGGAGGAGAAGAGAGCTCGACTTCTCTCAAAAGGAGGTTAGAGAGGAACGGCTTAGAATAATCGATGAGATCTGCCGAAACTATCCTATCGGTGGCTTTGAGCTTAACATGGCGTTCCCAGAAGTCCTTCCCTTCACCAACTATTTTAAACCTGAAGAGGCCGAGAGGAAGAGTCACATAATGACGAGTTTTGTTCGGGACGTGAGGCGTATATTGGATGCGAAGGAAGAGGAGCTAATCCTCGCGGTTAGGATTCCTCCTACGATAGAGATCTGCAGGACACTTGGGCTTGACGTGGAAACTTGGATCAAAGAGGGACTTTTGAACATATTAGCACCCGTGTCCGATAGACTCATAGATGTTGATATGCCCGTAGAAGAATGGATTAGAGCAACCAAGGGATCTGGATGCCAAGTTTACCCATGTATAGGTGCTTCTGTCAACGATGACAGAAGGATAGCCGCCACGGTGGAGATGTACAGAGCCGCCGCCATGAACTACCTAAATGCCGGGGTCGACGGCATATACATAGTAGAATTCTACGTGAGGGGGTGGCCCTTCAACGAGGAGGACTACACGATCCTCAGGGAAGTGGGAGACATAGATGTCATAAGGTTCAAGGACAAACATTACTGGGTGCGTACTGGAACACGTGAAGACCCCTCCATACTATATCCACGCAAGCTTCCCTTGCTTCTAAAGGATGGGTCTGAAAACTCCGTCGAGTTTAAGGCAAACGATGATCTAGAAGCCGCTTCTAAGGCTGGCACCTTGAAGATGGTAAAGCTCAGGCTGAGGATCAAGAACGTTACGCCAAACGATAGGCTGAGCTTCAGTCTCAACGGAACTCCACTCCCAGAGGAGCTGTGCCGAATGAGGGACTTCACCTATAGGCTCTTGTCTCCAGCCAGATCCGTTGAAAGGCGCCTAGGCTCACACTACATCTTCGAGTTTGACCTCACAAATAAACCCTTTCCTATCAAGGGTTTGAACAATCTTCTCGTAAGGGTTGAGAAGAGGAATCCGAAAATAGATCAGGCAGTCAGGCTCGTCCTACACGATGTGGAGCTACTTGTGTGCTATAGAATTGCGAGGAACTATCCTACATTCGATGAGGAGAAGGATTTCTAATGCCATTTGGAGCGCTAAAGTACTATGAAGCGGGAGCAGATGGTCTATGTTTCTGGGATAGTGAT
This sequence comes from Desulfobacterales bacterium, assembly GCA_013375395.1. Lineage (GTDB taxonomy): Bacteria > Desulfobacterota > Desulfobacteria > Desulfobacterales. The sequence continues at coordinate 409 of JABXJW010000307.1, read as the reverse complement.
GGTCGCGCCAGATTAACGAAGCAGTGGAGTACCCTGAGAAGGCTAGGTCATCTAGAGGAGATTAAAACTAAACTGGAAGAAGAGCCTGAATTGACGCTTATGGCACTTAAGACCCTTTTTGGATACAAAGGCTATAAATACCATCCAATTTGGGGGCATCATCCATAAAAATAGTTAACTAAATTACTGGTAAAGTATGTGGTGCATGAGTTATGGAAAATATAGATAAAATATACTTTTTGATTCATCCAGTCTGCTTTGAAACCAGTTATGTCGCCAATGGGAGGCAGGTTCCTTTCGGATCTAACGAGCCAGTTTTTCTAGCTTGTCTAGAATGGGAGAGACGAGTTATATCCAAGCAGAAGGCTTTCCTCGCGAATATGAAGCGTAATGAGGCGTTAATCATACT
>JABXJW010000306.1 GCA_013375395.1 Desulfobacterales bacterium | reverse complement strand
ACGCTCACTAATACGCTCAGACAGTTACACAAATTAAAATTTAACCGCCGTTTCAGCCTGTTTCATTCTGTTTCTTTCATAAGGCTAAAATGATACCTCCATTCTATCGAAGGGATAGGCGAAAGGCTAGGGACACGGGCTTAGGGGCAATGGAAAATAAGAAATAGCCCATTACCTCTCGTCCCTCGCCTATAGCCTGTAACAGACATAGTGTCAACCTCGAGGCCATAACCTGCGAGAATAAAAGCATAACCACAAAAGCACTTGACAATCAAAACAATTGTAATAATAAGTTCCCAGACAAACAATGAATATTGAGCACAAACACAAAATAGACAGTCTCATTCAAAAAGGGGTCAGGATACCCAACCCGCATGGTGTGCTTATCGGGGATGATGTCCAATTGGATCGAATTGCGGCAGACGGTGTGGTTATCTATCCCGGCTGCAAGATCCTTGGCGAAAAGAGCCTTATAATGCCGGGCGCCAAACTCGGCTACGAGCAGCCGGTGACTGTCGAAGATTGCCAGATAGGCCCTGACGTGGAATTGAAAGGCGGGTTCTTCCATCGCTCCGCATTTCTTGAAAAGGCCAATATGGGCTATGGCGCCCAGGTGCGAGAGGGTTGCATTCTTGAAGAAGAAGCCAACGGCGCCCACACGGTGGGTCTCAAGCAGACGATTCTGTTTCCTTTTGTGACTCTGGGAAGTCTCATAAATTTTTGCGATTGCCTCATGGCAGGCGGCACAAGCCGAAAGAATCACAGTGAGGTGGGCAGCTCTTACATACATTTCAACTATACCCCGAATCAGGATAAAGCGACGCCTTCGTTGATCGGAGACGTCCCTCGCGGTGTAATGCTGAATCAGCTTCCCATCTTTCTGGGAGGCCAGGGGGGCCTGGTAGGGCCTGTGCGATTGGAATACGGCACTGTCATTGCTGCGGGAGTAGTGTGCAGAAAAGACACTCTTGACGGCGGCAGGCTGGTGCTGGCTGAAGGCTCGTGGCACAAGGAGGCGAAGGAGTCCTTCTTCGCCTCGAATTTTTATCCAGGCACATATTGGCGAGTCAAGAGTCGCGTGGTCAATAACATCAACTACATTGCCAACCTCTTGGCGCTCAGACAGTGGTATGCTGTGGTTCGCCGCCCTTTCTTCGGAGGCGACCCAATGGGCAAGATGTTGTACGAAGGTGTTTTAGAGAAGCTGGATATGACTTTTGATGAGCGAATCAAGCGTCTTAAGGCACTTGCCGACAAGATGCCGGACTCTGTCAAGATGTACCGCAAAGTGATAGGCAATAGGGCGAACGAGGAACTCTTGATGCAAAAACGGGAGTTGTTCGACAGATGGCAGGAGATCGAGGCCATATTTGCAGATGGCCGCAAAGAGCCGGGAGAGCCCTCTTTGCGGGAACCATTCTTGGAGCAGATGGAAAAGCTCATCAAAGAAAAGGGCTCCAGCTACGTGCCGGTCATCCAGGGCCTTGGGGCCAACTGGTCAGCCAAGGGGACTGAATGGCTACAGGGCATTGTTGATACGATAAATCAACAAGCCCTTGAAGTTATACCGTCTTTCAGGTAGATGGCGGGCCAACACTCCATTACTCCATGTAAATGGCATAAAAGGTTCAGAGGTTCAAGGTTCAGGGTTCAGAGGTTCAAGGTTCAAGGTTCAGAGGTTCAGGGTTCAGAGGTTCAAGGTTCAGGGTTCACCGAAAATGTCAACCGTTCAGGAAGGTCAACGCAAGAAAGCTAACCCTGAACGGTTCACCCTGTTAAATAGGGTTCCCTTCGGGACACGAAGTGAAGCTTGCGCCAAATTTAACAGGGTGAACTCTGAACCTGTGAACGCTTACTAAAGAACTTAGTTCGCTTCGCTCACAATTGGAATATTGGGCACGAAGTGAAGCATAGCGCAATAATGGAATACTGGAATGATGGGTTCAAAGGAATGAAACAATTTAAGAATGACTTTTTTAGCGCGTGGCTTCACTTCGTGTCTGCCTTTATTCCCACTATTCCATTATTCCAACATTCCATCATTCCATGTGGATGGCAAAAATATATTACCATTAAATAGCTTATGATTTCAACAAGTTGTAGACTTTCCGAGACGTATAGTTAGTAACGGAGCACAGGTTATGGGAAAACTCTTCGGTACGGATGGAATAAGGGGGGAAGCCAACCGCCACCCGATGGATGCGGCGATGGCTTTTTCCGTGGGCCAGGCGGTCACCCATTTGTTCAAAAAAGCGGATCACCGCACCAGGGTAGTCATCGGCAAAGACACGCGCATTTCCGGCTATATGCTGGAAAGCTCGCTTGAAGCGGGCGTCAGCTCAATGGGCGGCATTTCCTATTTGGTCCGCGTGCTGCCGACTCCGGGCATCGCTTTCATCACGCAAAGCATGCGCGCGGATGCGGGCATCGTGATTTCCGCCTCGCATAACCCTTATCAGGACAACGGCATTAAGATCTTTGGTGGTGATGGTTTCAAGCTGTCCGACGAGCAGGAAGAGGTCATAGAAGACCTCATCATAGGCGGCAAACTCCCAGAGATGGTGCCCCCGGCCAAGGAGATGGGCCGTTCCCACCGCATGGAAGATGCCCCGGGGCGATACATAGTTTTTTTGAAAAATACCTTTCCGCGCGACTTGTCAATGGAAGGGATGAAGATCGTTATTGATACGGCAAACGGCGCCACCTATAAGGCGGCCCCAAATGCGTTCACCGAGCTGGGCGCCGATGTCGAGGTCATACACAACGGCCCGAACGGGACTAACATCAACGACAACTGCGGCTCGCAACACACGCAGGATCTTGAAAAAGGCGTGGTTGAGACCGGTGCGGCCATTGGGCTGGCCTTTGACGGCGACGGAGACCGTTTGATCGCCGTGGATGAAAAGGGGCGCACAATCACGGGTGATCAGATTCTGATCATCTGTGCCAATGTGCTCAAGGGCCTGGGAAAGCTGAAAAATGACCTGCTGGTGAGCACCGTCATGAGCAATCTCGGCCTGACGTTTGCCTGCAAGAAATACGGATTCAAACACCATGCGTCCAAAGTCGGCGACCGCTATGTCTTGGAGGCTATGCAACGGCTGGGCGCGGTGATCGGCGGCGAGGATTCCGGCCACCTGATTTTCCTCAACCACCACACGACAGGCGACGGCATTCTCACCGCGATGCAACTGATCGCCGCAACGATCAAAACAGGCAAGCCGCTTTCGGAACTGGCGGCGATGATGGATATCTACCCGCAGAAGCTGATCAACGTTGAGGTCGCGAGCAAACCGGAAATTTCCACGGTGCCGTTGGTGGCGGAAGCGATCAAGCAGGTGGAAACGGAGCTTGGCGAGCATGGCCGTGTGTTGGTGCGCTATTCGGGCACGCAGAACTGTTGCCGCGTAATGGTTGAGGGACAGACCGATGATCTGACCGAAAAGTATTGCACACAGATCGCCGACGCAGTAAAGACCGCGCTGGGGTGATATTAGATAGTGTCCATCCATAAATGGCCATTTTTCGCAATCTCTGCGTCAGGCTCAGATTTTAATCCTCAAAATACTCAATGTATTCCTGCGGTTAAAATCTTCGCCTTCCTTGACCTTGCGAAAACTATCTCATTTATGGATGGACACTAGATAGTAGAATTCGTGTTTTTTCCGGCAGAAAATTTTTGTCGTATTCAATAAAAAGTGAGCTAAAGTGTCTAAAGTGAGCTAAAGTGAACTAAAGTGAGCTAAAGTGAACTAAAGTGAGCTAAAGTGAACTAAAGTGAGCTAAAGTGAACTAAAGTTAATGTGCACGCCTTCGGCGTGGTCAGTCTTAAAAACAGGTTGCGCTGAAAGCGCATTCCTTAACTTTAG
>JABXJW010000305.1 GCA_013375395.1 Desulfobacterales bacterium | reverse complement strand
CGTCTTTTTAGCGTTAATAAGTTTTACAACAATCTGAAATCACAAGGTATTCCTTGCGGGAAAAATACTCTCCATGAATATCTTGGTCACCTTTCCGATGCTTATCTATTTTTCCCCATATTCGTGCATACAGGCTCTGAGCGTGCCCGCATGGTTAATCCACGGAAGATTTACGCCATTGATCCCGGACTGATACGAGCCTGTTCCCGCAGCATACAACCGGACTGGGGGCATCTGCTGGAAAATTTTGTCTTTCTGGAATTACGCCGGTCCTACCAAGTCATCGAATATTACAGAACGGCAGGCGGACGTGAAGTCGATTTTCTGGTAACTGACCGCTCAGGCCAAAAATCATTGGTACAGGTGACTGTGGAAATGCATGATTCTGCTACCCGCCAGCGAGAGTTAAAAGCCCTTCTTGAAGCCATGGAGGAATGTAAACTAAAACAGGCCACCGTGGTTACCCTTAATCTGGAAGAGCGCCTGGAAACCGAATCCGGTCATATACATATCCTCCCCGCTTGGCTGTGGGCCTTAAGAAGCAGCATGGTGTAGAGGATTGCGACAGCCGGTTCATTAGAGGCCGCCCCTGCCCGAGAAAAGAAACTCAGCTTTTTTCTGCCTGCCCTGTAGAGGAGAAATCGGCCGTATCAGGGTGTAGACGCGACCCCTTGTCTTCATCATAATCAATGATATAAGACCATGCCAATTCAATTTCCGTGCATGCTACCCCTCTTATTGTTGACTATTTGTATGATAAATTGTAAACTAATTGTTAGCTTCAGCGTTCACTCTTACAAAGGAGGGTAACTATGAAATTTGTATCTGTTCGAGATTTGCGTCTAAAACCAGGTCACATATGGGAACTGGCAAAACAGGAAAAAGATCTGATTGTCACTGCCAATGGGCGGCCAGTCGCCATACTAACCGGGGTCAACGAGAATACTTTGGAGGAAGAACTGGATGCCATCCGAAGAGCACGAGCCTTAAAAGCGTTGGACAGTATCCATAAGGACTCGGTAATAAAAGGAACTCACCGAATAACCACCAACGAAATCCAATCCGAAATTGATGCCGTTCGAAAAGAGAAGGGATCTTGAAGATCGTTCTCGACACAAACGTGTTTGTCTCCGCATTCCTGAAGCCACGCAGCAAAAAGGTGGTTAACCCTGACGAATTCTTGCGTTTATTGGACAAATAGCCATCTCTTAACTCAATCAACCCTTCCCGACCCTCTCGCCCGTCTCGCCGTTCCCGCGTCCATCCTCCTCTCAAACAACTTTGCGTCAACAAGAAAGCGGAACCAAAAAGTTTGCAGCACAAAGAAGATCAACCCCGCCCTGCCGTCCAAAAAACCGAGGCGGAAAACGTACCTTACCCGAAACAGCCCTCCAAACTGATCCGCCAACCTGACGGCGGACTTTCAGCGGTGGATCTACGACCTTGAGCTGAAATGGGTAAAAAGTCATTGTCTGCTTGTCAAGAGTGTAGACGCGACCCTGCGCCTTCCCCTCGTCATGAAGAAAATTCCCTCAAACAAAATGTTGTATCTCTCAAGGGTATTCTAAAGGGCGTGGAGATCAGTGAGAAAGATATCAAAGCAGCAAAAAAGTCTCTTTATAGTAAAGTAGAATTGTAGAATAGAGGGAATTGATAGCAGTGTTCAAAAGGTGTACAAATCGCGAAACAGGTAAGCTAACTAGTTTCCATCCAGAAATGGCCCTTTTCCGCAATCTCGGCGTCAATCTGCGGGATCGCTTGTGCGACGTACCGACGTACGTCTCCGCGCAATCCCTTGATTTCCTTGACCTTGCGAAAAATTGCTCATTTCTGAATTGGAAACTGACGCCGGCACCCAGTGTTGTGAAATTCATTTCTGGATGGGCACTAACTAAGTACTTTCCTGAGGCTTCCAAACATGGACACCTTCGATTCCATCAAAGTCAGAGTCATTTGTTACAAGGTTTTGCAGGTTACTCCTTTGCATTACTGCAAGATGTAACGCATCGTTAGACATCAGGCGGCGGGCTTGCATGAGTCGACAAGCCGTTCGAAAAATATCTGCTGTTACCTCCAGAATGATCAAATCGTATCCTGTATCAACCTCATCAACGATCGCATAAGCTTCCAATTGTTCAAGCGCTTCAGGGTTACGCTTTAAATGTTGAATAACCTGGCCCGGCTTGAGTCCGGTCTTTTGGGCAACTTCACCGATTATCAATTTATGGATAAATTCATTTAATACAACCGTAGAGACATGGCCTATCACATCTCCGCGATGGATGCGATCCAACAGCGTATTACACCATTGACCGAATCGCGGATGGTCAGTCACTGCGTATAGAAGGATGTTTGTGTCCAGAAACACCTGGCTGTGAGACGGGATTGCAATCATGTTAGCTCTGGTTCAAAGAATTCTTCGCGTTCTACCAACTCGTCCACAATCTCAGTGCTCAGCCGCATTCGTTTTCGGGCTGTCACAGGGTCGATCACGAGCTTTGATGCTTCGATCCGCAAAGCAATCTCATCGCCTTCAGATAAACGGAGCTTTTGCATGATTTCTCTGGGAATCTGAATCATTCCTTTGTTTCCGATTCGTTCTCTTACTGTTTCCATACTTTTCACCTTTCCGTAGATATTGATACTGCACCCAGTATTAATACCTGTATAAAACTATGCCTCAAATGAGCATCAGGATCAACTTATTTGTGACTTTTTGCAATTGACGTACGAGCTTCGTGTGCAAAGATGGATGATCAAAATGTGATCGGCATTAGAGAAGGTCTTTAGCTTTCAATCTTGCGACAAGTGGTGATTCCCCTCGCTTGGCCTTATCCCTAAGCTCCTCCACCTTTTTCAGACGTTCGGCGATCTCCTCGTCAAATTGCTCCGCGTGATCCCAGTAGTAAGCAAGGGTCGAATGTATCTGACCAAATTGTTCTGCGTTTTGACAAATCGAGAATATCACTTATTTCTTTGTCTTTCAACGGGTGGCGGGTTTTTTACCCAAAACAGCCTTCCAAACTGATCCGCCAACCTGACGGCGGACTTTCAGCGGCGGATCTACAACCTTGATCTGAAATGGGTAAAAAGTCATTGTCTGCTTGTCAAGAGTGTAGACCCTTCATCTTGCCTGATTTCTTGACGAGTCCGAACAATTTATGTAATACTATGTACGACTCAGAATAGGGGGCTATCTTTGCGAATTAATGATTTCGAATGGGATGAGGGCAATGCCTTGCATCTTCAACTCGGTCACGGCATAGCGCCTGAAGAGGCCGAAGAGGTCTTCGCCAACAACCCTTTTTTCAAGCGGACAAAAAAAGGCCATTATGCAGTTTTTGGCCCAACGTTTGAAGGAAGGTATCTTACTGTTGTCTTCGAGCTAAAATCCAAAGGTATTGCTCGACCCATCACCGGCTGGGACATGAGGCGAGCAGAAATTCAATATTACAAGAAACACAGGAGATAAAGAATGACAAAACAAAAAGTACTGCCAAAAGAATGGGTTAAGTACTACGAAGAGGAAAATATCCTGGATGACATCACGGACGAGTCGGTTGACCTTACTTTAGACGATCGTCTTCGCCAGGATATACTTTCAGGCAAGCGTAAAAGGAAACTTAAAAACATCACCATTAAGATCGATCCTCTTCATGTTAAGGCAATCAAAAAGCTTGCTACCATGAAATCTATCCCTTATCAGACGTTGGTCAGGCATTGGCTTGCAGAGGATATTAAGAAAGAATTGGACTCAGTCTTGAAATAGTTGCGCCTCCCGCCCCCCCGTCTCCCGGCATTTTTTACCCAAAACAACCCTCCAAACTGATCCGCCAACCTGACGGCGGACTTTCAGGGGCGGATCTACGACCTTGAG
>JABXJW010000043.1 GCA_013375395.1 Desulfobacterales bacterium | reverse complement strand
GTATCATAAGGAAACACCCTTTTTATACCCCCTCACCTTCACCCTGTTAAATTTGGCGCAAGCTTCACTTCGTGTCCAAAAGGGAACCTTATTTAACAGGGCAGACCCTCTCCTGTCCAAGGCGTAGGCTCTACGAGCCGGAGGCCTCCAGGGGAGAGGGAACTGAGCGGCAACCCCGCCGCAAGCAGCGGGGTATTGAAAATACTAATAAATCCCGTATTATTGGATACACAAGGAGAGAATATGCCTGTTATTCGACGGATAACAGGTGGGTCGTGAGGTTTGTTTTTTTGTTTCCTATAGGGCAAGATTTCAAGGACAAGGGCCGGGAACATGCAATCCGCCAAGGCTGCATGTTTGTGCTTCCATCACGCAGCTCCTGATGCCTTGTCAATATCGATGATTTTTGTCCCTTGAATGTAGTCTTTCGTTTCATAGGTTGTAATATTCTGCAGTTTTCTGGTGATCTTCACCATTCTCTCAATTTTTTCCATGATTCTAAATACGTGGCCGTAGAGCGGATTATCTTCCAACATGACTTTTAGCGAGTTTTCACAATATGCAGTCAGCGCCTGCATTGGTTGGTTCAGTTCGTGGCAGACAGCCCCTGCCATCTCAAGGACGCCTTGCAACTTTTCTCTTTGAAGCCGTTCCCGCTCCGCACGCTTGAGTGCAACGGCCTCTTTTTCCAACTTCTTGACCTTCTGCTCCAATTGTTTATAGCTTAATTCTTTGGACATCGGAAACCCCTCTTGCGCCGCCCATAAGCGCAAAAAAGAGATGGAACCATGGAACCATATCCGCCTTTGACACAATAGAAGGAGCGATTATCTTCTTGGCAACAGCCAATCGGGCAAGAAAAATTGCTGGAAATAGGCATCCACCCATTTCGACCCTCTATACCGGCATACTGTGTAAAGATGGCAATTATTTCAACATGATGTCCTGGTACTGCAACAAATGTGCCAAAATATTGTAGAAACGTAATTGCTAATATTTTCAACCAATTGCAAGCTTTTTTTATTGAAGCATCCGGACATTCAAATTTGGAGACACTTGTTTCAGATGCTCCTAATGTGTCAAATTTTTGGCTCCCAGTGCTCTAAATCTTGAATGCAGAGGGATAGCAGAGGGATAGCAGAGGGATAAAGGGGAGCGTTATTCACTAGCTTGACTTACTCACCTTAGGGTTCGCAAAAAAATAAATTTACATTTTCAGGGGTCGAGGCGCCCGCATGGCAAGGCGCGAGGAGTGCGAATAGCTGGCTATTTAACCGACGAGCAACGCAGCCATGCGGGATGGATCGGCTCATCAAAATGTGAAGTTATTTTTGCGCGAGCCCTTAGGGCTCGCGCCCTTCATAATGCGCCACCAACCAACACCGCAATAAGCATTTAGAAGGGTTTTCATCTTCTCGATATCCAGAGCAACAGCACCGGATTGGGCGAAAGGCAGCAACTCTATTTTTCCCGTCTTGTCCATCACGAAATCAGGTGTAATTATTTTTTTTACTCCCAGGCCTATCCGTTGCCCGTCAAAATCCAATAGATTACTGCCTACACTAAAATATTCAAAGCCTTGAGGCGCAGACAATTCAATTAATGTCGGCATAATATCCAAGTGGCTTCCGGCTAAGCGTTCGAAGCTGGTGGGGCTTTTTATGACTTCCTTGCCATATAGCAGCAATGGAACGGATGAACGCTCATACAGTGAAGGTTTGGAATTCAAGAATTTTCGCGACCAGTGGTCACCGGTTATCGCGAAAACAGGACAAGGAAGAGTCTGTTCTATTTCATATACAAATTCACCAATTACCTTATCTGAATACCACAAGTGACCGAAGACCTTGAGCGGAACATCTCCATCATATTCAGTTCTCAGATTTTTCGGGATTTGCTCGTAACTAAACCCCAGTTCGTGAACAGGAAGATCATAGGGTGGATGATTGGAAGTGCTTAAGATCAAATTAAAGGAAGGATTATCGGATCTTAGCGTTTTTAAAATGAACTCAAAAAGCACACCGTCGTCTACGCCCCACTCATTGTTTGACCACGCCCCCATGTTGCCGCCGCCATATACGTTATCAAAACCCTGTGCTCCGCAGAAATCGCCTATGCGCTGCCAAGTCAAATACCCCCCGTAGAACAGGTTTGTCTGGTATCCCAATTTCTTGAATTGAACAGCTATTGAGGTTGGAAACGGCCGGCGAGCAGATTCTTGATAATTAGTAAAAACACCAACTTCCGGCAAGCCCGTTACCAGAGCGGCCAAAGAAGTCATCGTTCCGCTTGCAGCAGGCAAAAAAGCTTTGACAAGGATGCCTTTTTTTCCTAATTGTTTGCAATTAGGAAGCAAATCAAATGATTCATACTTTTTCAAAAGCGGCCATGAACTAAAACTTTCCATAACTATCAAAAAAACGTGCCTAGGCGGGAGGCCGTTATACCCTTTTGCGCGCCTTGTCATATAAGCATCCAAATCGGGTAATGACTCATTCTTATTAAAAAACAATTGAGCGGCCTTTTCAATATCTCCATCCGGCAAGTATTCTCTAATCCCTTTTGCGGTGGATAACTTGTGATAATGCTCAATAGCGTATACCAGGGCGGAATAAGGATTGAGCACCAATTTGTTCAAAAATACATCCGGGGTAATGCCGGCGTCTCTTAGCGCTACAGGTCTTTTTCCCACTGAACCTCTTATGGCAAAAACAAAAAGTACGAGAAGGAAGGCTGTCGATAAGACTTTTACCGCCGTGTTTTTGAATTTTTCAGTGACAAATTCCTCTCCCAGCCAAGGATCTCTTAAAAACTTCAAACTAACGTATATAATTACTGCTATTGTCAAGAAGGCGACAGCCGATAAAGTAAAAAGCGGGTATTCAGCCCATGTGGTTTTCACCACTGCGCCGAAGTCATCATATATTACACCGAATATCCACTGATTGAAATTGTCTTTGTATTCGATAAAAAACAGATAATTGACCACGAATAATAGAGAGCTTAAAGACAGAAAAACAACGGCCACGGTTCTGCGCAAACCGTTGCAAATGCGATCTATGCCGACTATTCCACTAATGATGCTGAATATCAGACAGGGCAAAACAACATAACCGGAAACAAAGGAATCGAAACGTGTACCTATTGCAAGGGCGAGAAAAATATCACCTGATGTTACAGTATCTGAAAGGTGGCCGGAAAAACGCGTAACCAAAAACGTCCTATAAGCGGTTAAACATGCCATGCAAATCAACATGAGCTTTATGTCTTTTTGAAAATGGGAAAAAAATCGATTAAATCTCATTTTAAAACCTTCCGGTTTTCCTCCATTGTCTTTTGGAATTTTCTGCCGGAAAAAACACGAATCTTAGAACTTAGGAAGAATATCTCTTTTGATAAAGATTCCTCAAGGCAGCGTAATCTGTTTTTCCGATAGCGGTTCGCGGCAGTCGGTCCAGCGAAATGATCTTATCCGGTATTTTTATCTTGGGCAGCCTCGCTTTTAGATACAGGGCCATCTCCCTTTCCTCAAATTCTGCCTGTGCGGCTTCGACAAAGAGCACGGGCCTTTTCCCCCACTGAGCATGATCAACGGCTATTACGCCACATGCCCTGACGCTTGCGCAAGATGCCGCCTCGGCTTCGATTTCTCCGGGGTAAATATTTTCGCCGCCGGAGACAAACATGTCGTCTACTCTCCCTGTTACGGTGAGATATCCATAGGAATCCAGATATCCTTTGTCTCCCGTGAAAAGCCACTGATCATCTGCCCGGTTTTCCCCAAGATCGGGATTGAGATAACCTCCAAAGACTGTTTTGCCTTTGACTGCAATCTCACCCTCTGCGCCCGTAGGAAGGTCTCTTGACTCGGGATCGACTATCCTGAGTTCTACATACTTTAATGGACGCCCGGAAGTGGATAACTTGTCCGCCGGATCATCGGGGGACATACTGGTGATTTGCGAAGCCGATTCCGTCATGCCGTAGGTGGTGAGCACCGGCAGCCCGGCCTCCCTGGTTTTTTCCATTAACTTCCCCGGGGCCGGCGCCCCGCCCAGCAGAATCACCTTGACGGTGTCCGGGATGGGTTTGCCTGCCCTTGATTCGATCAACCGTTGCAGCATGGCCGGCACTAAAGAAAGGTGGGTAATCCTGGATGCATCCATCAGGCTGTTTACTTGCTCATAGTCAAAACCATGAGTCACATAAACCGATGCCCCGGCCAGCGCGCACCTGTGCAGGATGGACAGCCCCCCCACATGATAAAGTGGGAGCAACAGGAGCCAGCAGTCGCCGGCCGCCAACTTGAGTTTCAAATTCGATGCGAGCGCGCTGTAGTACAAATTGCCGTTGGTCAGAATAGCTCCTTTTGAAATTCCCTTGCTCCCCGAGGTAAAAATCACGCAGGCTTCCTTGTCCATAACAAGATTTTCTGAAATTAATTGTTCGACCTCTTCTGTTTTGCTGTTCACCACTGTTTCAGGGCCATCTGCAAACACGCGGACCGGCAATCCAAATAATTTTGTCCTGTCATGGTGATTCTTGTCACAGAGAATCATTTTGCATTGGGCTAAAGCCAATTGCTCTTTCCAGTCTCTTTCCGTCAGACGCAGATTCAGCAACACGGAAGATGCGCCGATCCTGCTTACGGCAAATACTGCCACGGCATAATCGAGCGAATTTTGTGAAAGCACTCCGATTCTGTCGCCGTTTTCTGCGCCAAGCATTATCAACCACCGGGCCATGTGGTGGACCCGAATCTCCGCTTCCTGAAAGGTTATACTATGCAGTGAATCATAAAAGGCGATCCGGTCGGGGTTTCGCATACTGTTCGTATGAAAAGGGCAGGTGATTTTCTCCATGATTGTATCATGTATCATTTTAGCCTTATGAAACAAACGGGTTCGAAGGAGCTCCAACGACGGTCAAATTTTGAACCGGGTAACTGTCTGAGGGGCTTAGTGAGCGTTGAGAAAGAACGGGAAATTAGAGGATCGTACCCAAGTTCTCGACAAGTAGCAAACCTTCTCAGTACAATTTTACAAGTGGATGCCGTTCTTTCTTTAGGCTCACTTAGGCCCGAGTTTTACACGGTTCAAAATTTGACCGTCGTTGGAGCGACCGTGTTTTCAAAGACCTAAATTGTTACGCCCTATGAAAGAAACAGAATGAAACAGGCTGAAACGGCGGTTAAATCTCAATTTGTGTAACTGCCGGCAGAAGATATCAGCGAATCCTTCAGTGTGACGCCCAGCCCAGGCCCTTCCGGCACACTCATATTGCCGGAGACAATTGGAAGGGTTTCGTTAATAATTGTATCCCTGTACAAGTCGAGTGTGTCCAGACCGCACGGAAGAACATTTTGGCCCGGCATGGCCGCTGCATGAAAGCAGGCGGCAATGCCGATGCCGGATTCCAACGTGGATGTAATTACTGTTTTGATTCCTTGTTCTGCTGACTTCCCGGCCAGTCTGACCGACTTGCCAATGCCTCCCAGCACCATCGGTTTGAGCACAATTGCATCAAAAGCCTTATGATCCAACAGGTCATAAAATCTTTCCGCTTCCGCCACGGTTTCATCCAGGGCAACCCGTAAACCCGTTTTCTCGCGCAATGCGATCAGGCCTTGCCTCGTGGGCTCTTTCAAGGGTTCTTCCACATATTCAATCCCGAATTCCTTTGACTCTCTTAGCAGGGCCGTCGCCTCTTGAAAATCGAGGCCCCTGTTGAGGTCGAGGCGAATCATTACATCATCCGACACGTTGTTCCTGACCGCCTTAATCTTTTTTAGAGCCCGTTCCATGCCTCCGGCGTCAATCTTGATTTTATAGACCCCAAAACCCTTGGCCGCCTTCGCGGCCAACTGTCTTTGAATATCTTCCGGTGATCCGGTGAGAATCGCATTCACCGGAACACTCTTTTCGGCATTGCCCCAAAACCAGCCTGAAAGCGGAATGCCTGCTCTTTTGCCCGCAAGGTCTGCAAGGAGCATCTCAAAGCCGAATAATACGGACGGCGGCGCGCTGAATCTATATTCCAACTCACCGAGTACTTGTTCCAGAATTTTTGGCTCCTCCGGCGCCTCTGAATTGACCAGCCAAGAGGCCACATCCTGTGCACTCTGTTTCGCCTGAGGAAGGCTTTCCCTGCTGAAACCGTCAAGTGGCGATATCTCCCCGATACCGGTCAGCCCGTTGTCTGTCTTGGCGCAGACAACCAGCCCCTTTCGACTGTTCCACAGGTTTCGCGCAGTCACAAAGGGGATTTTGAAGGCAAGCTCAAAATCTATGAAGGAAAACCTGGAGATTTTCATTTCGTGTCTTCGTACTTTCGTGATTAGACGGCAAAGTAAAAAGCTCCAAATTCAAGGCGCGCACCTCTCTTAAAGCCGTCAAGGATTGCGGGTGAACCTGGAAAAGTCGGGCTTTCTCTTTTCCAAAAAGGCATTGCGTCCCTCCCTGCCCTCCTCGGTCATATAGAAAAGCATGGTCGCGTTGCCCGCCAATTCCTGAAGCCCTGCCTGGCCGTCGCAATCCGCGTTCAATGCGGCCTTAAGGCATCGTATAGCCATTGGGCTGTTCGACAGAATCTCCTTACACCATTTCACGGTTTCCTCTTCCAGCTTTTCATACGGGACGACATGATTTACCAGGCCCATCTCCAGTGCCTGCTGCGCATTGTATTGTCGGCATAGGAACCAGACCTCCCTCGCCTTTTTCTGGCCGACTATTCTGGCCATATAGCTCGCACCGTAGCCGCCGTCAAAAGAGCCTACCTTTGGTCCGGTCTGGCCGAAAACGGCATTATCTGCGGCAATGGTCAAATCGCACAGCATGTGCAAGACGTTCCCGCCGCCGATAGCATATCCGGCAACCATGGCAATTACGGGCTTCGGTATGGTTCTGATCTGCCTCTGAAGGTCCAGGACATTCAGCCTGTGGACACCCCTGTCGTCCTTATACCCGGAATCTCCACGCACCTTCTGATCACCGCCTGAGCAGAAGGCCTCTTTGCCCTTGCCTGTCAGGATAATGACGCCTGTGTCCGGATCTTCCCTCGCATCCTCAAAGGCAAGCTGCATTTCCCTAACCGTCAAAGGCCGGAAAGCGTTTCGCACGCGGGGACGGTTTATCGTAATCTTTGCGATCCCCTCCGCCTTTTCATACTCAATGTCTTCAAACTCCTGTGCCTTGATCCACTCAATTGCGCTCATATGCATACTTCTCCTTCAGTATCATTTTAGCCTTATGAAACAAACGGGTCGAGGGAGCTCCAACGACAATCAAATTTTGAACCGGGGAACTGTCTGAGTAAACGTTCACGGGTTCAGAGTTCAGAGGTTCAGGGTTCACCAGAACGGGGTTCAATGGTTCAGAGGTTCAGAGGTTAACCCAACCAACCGTTGAACCGTGAATCTCCGAATGTGGAACCTTGAACCTAAGTAGTTGTTCTTCATCGCTCTCTAACCTTGAACCGTGAACCTTGGAACTTTGAACCTGAGTAGTTTCAGCCGTTCTTTCCCGTCTGCCGACAGGCAGGCTTTAGGCTCACTTAGGCCCGAGTTTTACACGGTTCAAAATTTGATTGTCGTTGGAGCGACCGTATTTCCAAAGACCAAATTGTTACGTGTTCTTAAACCTGCTTGGTTCCAGCTTGTCCGGGATAGGTCCATGGTCACAAAGTTTGTGTCATATGAAAAAATAATCGTCGTATGTCTCGCGCTTGCCTTTTCGATCCTTATCCTTCCGCATTCGGCCTTGGCAAAGGAAAAACCCGGTTTTGTCCTGCTCATCAGGATGATGTCCATGCAGGACAGGTGGTTCCGGGAAAAGATCGTAGCCCCGTTTGAAAAGAAGCATGGTGCACGGGTCACGGTTGCCTCTTTTGACAGATTCTGGGACCTCGAGGTCATGCTTAAACTGGAGCGTGACAGCGGAAGGCATTCCATCGGCCTTGTAAAGGTTCCATTGGAGATGACAAGGCCGCTCGCCGAATTTATGACCCCTTATGATGAGCTGATGAGCAAAGAAGAATTGCAGCAAGTGAAATCCCGGTATGACCCAAGAGCAGTCGAGCTTGCCACCATCGACGGGAGGCTTTACTATCTGCCCAGAAAGCTCGAAACCAGGATGATGATCTATATGAAGTCAAAGGCGGCAGAGGCAGTCCGTGGCTGGAAACAGTTTGAGAAAAGGATCAATGCCGCATTAAAGGAAGATAACGGCTATGGGCTTCCCGCAGGCTACCGCCTGGAGCCGGACCCGAACCTGTGGGATTATTATGATCTTTTTGTCGCTTCCTTTTACTGGGCACATACGCCTTATTATGGGATAAAGATGCCTCGCATGGCCCACCGGGGCAAGAAATACGCAGGCACGGTCGTGGGGCTGGTTGATCGAATCTACCAGATGGGAGGAACTGCAAAAGATGTTCTTAAGATGTCCGCCGGCCCTGTTGTAGACATGTTTGTGTGGGAGTCCATATACAGAAAGAACGGGCTCTATAACCAGGGCATGTGGCAGGACCCCTGGAGCGGCGGCGGCATTTGGAACGCCATGAAGGACGGCAAGGTATTTTTGGCCATGATGCACCAGATCGATTCTTTCTTTATCCACGGGGGTAGTCATCCGCACATGCAAGGGTATCTTGTGGCCCCGGATGATATGGGTGCGGCAGTGATGCCCAAGGGCGAGTCCTTTGAATTGGACAGAGAGGGCCGTCCCCTGAGCACAGCCGGCAAAAAGGCCGGTACTGCGGGCTGGTGGTGGGGCATCCCTAAAAGTGCCCCTTATCCGCAGTTGTCCGCGGGGCTTGCAAAATGGATAACAAATTATGACAATCACCTGGCCGAATGCAAGGTATTCGGGATGATGCCCATACGAAAGGACATATTGGCTGACCTGAAAAATGCATTTCCCAAAGGCTGGATGGCGGATGTGTTTGATGTTTCCACAAGACAGATAAAACTGAATGGTGATGCGACCATGCCTTTGCTCCCTGAATATTCCGATGTGGGCAAGATCTATCTCAGCGCCTGGTATGATATTGTCGTCGGGGGAAATTACGGCCACGGCGGAAGAGTCCAAAGGGATTATATAGAGCAAAGGCTTGAAACGATTTATGTGCCCAAAATAAAGGAAGTCGTAGGGGACAAATATCCTAACCCGGACAAGCCGGAACAAAACAAGGATGGTTAGATCTTGTAAAATTAGGTCAAATTTGACTCAAACAAGTGCCTAAAGTGAACTAAAGTTGAAAGTGCCTAAAGTTAAGGTATGTTGCCTATTTTATAATTGTTCTTGCCGAAGGCAAGTTCCACAACTTTAGCTCACTTTAGGCACTCTAGCTCACTTTAGCTCACTCTAACTTGAATACGAAAAACAAATATTCTACCAGAAAAAACGCGAATTTTGGAACTAAGGAACAAAGCCATAAACCTCATAAGAAAGAATCTCTTTTGCATCATCATCCTTGCCCCCGCGGTCCTGTACCTGCTTGGGTTCTTGCTCATCATTTTGTTCAAGGTCACCGCACTGGCCTTAACCCATGTGAGCCCGGAGGGCGCGCTTTTCCCCACGGCTTTTCATTTTATCCAGCTTTCAAAAAATCCTGAATTCAGGGCGGCTCTCGTCAGAACCGTCTGGTTTACCATGATCGGCACGCCCCTGGAGCTGATCATAGGGATGGTTGCGGCCTTTCTTGTGGCTGAGGCATTTAAGGGAAGAGGCATCGTAAGAAGTCTGTTCATCCTGCCACTGGCCATTCCTACCATAGTGACTGCGATCATACTTTATATCATGTTCGATTTTCCGGGCGGCCACATCAATGACATCCTTATGGGCAGACACGCTTTTTTCCCTTTCCGGGTGATTTCTTACCCTGTTGACTGGAGGGGTTCGGGTTTCTTTGCTCTTATGGTCTCTATATTCGGAAAAGTATGGCGTGATATGCCGATCTCCATGTTGATCATCCTTTCCGGCCTTCAAGCCATAAGCAAAGACCAGTACGAGGCGGCAAAAACAATGGGGGCAAATGCCTGGCAGACGTTTTTTGCGATTACGCTGCCGCTGTTGACCCCGGCCATGTCTACGGTGCTTGTCTTGAGATCCATCGAGGTCTGGAAGGAGTTTATCTTCCCTTTTATCCTGGCGGGAAGCTACCCGCTCCTTGCCACGCTCATAGAAAGAGCATACCATGAATGGAGAAATCCCAACGAGGCATGCGCCATTGCCCTGATCCTCTTGGCCTTAATAATCGTATCTACCATCTTGATTTTTCATAGTTTGAAATGGCTCAGAATGCGACTGGTGAGAATATGAAGCAAAAAGGCCGGACAAAGATTAATGCAGGCAGGCTCATTTGGTTCATCGGCATGGTATTGATGATTCTCATGGTCCTTGCCCCTATCTTTGTGATGTTTAAATATTCCATCAGCGATCGTGCAAGCGTGGTGACAGGGGGAATGCCAATACCTCTATGGCCGTATCATCCCACCACGGAACAGTTTCGAGGCCTGGCCGCGATGGACGCCTTTGTCAAGTCTGCTCTCACCAGCATGGAGGCGGCACTGCTTGCAGTGATTGTCTCGCTTGCGATCGGAACTCCCGCGGCTTATGCCCTGGTGAGATACAGATTCCCCGGCATGATGGTTCTGGCTACGCTGCTCATATCGGTTCGTCTGTTTCCGGATATCGTCTCCGTTGTTCCGATTGTCGAGACTTTCACGAAAGTAAACCTGCTTAACAGCGTGTGGGGCGTTGGCCTGGCTCACTCCCTTCTTTCAATGCCGTACGTCATATTCATCGCAATGGGCGTGTTTGAAACAATACCCAAGGATCTGGACGAGCAGGCACAGATCCTGGGAGCAAGCAAACTGTACAGTTTTGTCCGAATAATTCTTCCGGTTGCCCTGCCCGGATTGGCGGCCGCAGCCATATATGTTTTCCTGCTCTCCTGGGATGAATTCATATTTGCATACTTTCTCCTTGCCTTCGGCAATCTGTCCACACTGCCCGTGCTATTGCAGAAGATACTTTCCTGGACTCCTCAGCATAATTTGCTTGCAGCGGTTTCGGTGATGCTCTCGATCCCGGTCATCATATTTACCTTTATCGTGCAAAAGTATATGCAGGCAGGGGCTACGGCAGGGGCCGTGAAATGACGGTGTATAGAAAACAAAACAGATAATTGCCTGGAGAATATAGAGACTATCACGAAAACACGAAAGGACGAAAGCACGAAAGAGACCAGCAATATGGGTATAGTTAGATTCCATTTCATACAAATCAGGCCATTTCCAGACACGAAGCAAAAGCAAGTATAAAAAATCATTACCTGGTTTTCGTGTTTTCGTACTTTCGTGCTTTCGTGATAAGTTTTTGCCTCTTTGGTTTCATATTGTACTGATAAAAAGTTGGAATTTGCCCTGCATCCGGTTTCATATGGCTACAGTCAGATTGCACAGAATAGGAAAGAAATACGGAGGCCTTGAGGTCATAAAGGATCTGGACCTTGTGGTCGAGCATGGCGAGTTCGTGACCCTGGTCGGGCCGTCAGGATGCGGAAAAACAACCACTCTGAGAATGATCGCCGGACTGGAAGAGATTACCTCCGGGGAGCTGTACATTGACAACTATCCGGCAAACCAAATACCGCCCAAGGACAGGGGCATTTCAATGGTGTTTCAAAGCTATGCCCTCTTCCCTCATATGTCGGTCTCTGAAAACATCGCTTTTGGACTAAAGATCAAGAAATATCCTCGAAGCGATATTCTGGAAAAAATAGACTGGGCTTTGAGTTTGCTGAATCTGGAAGGACTGGCAACAAGGTTGCCGAAAGACCTCAGCGGGGGCCAGAGACAAAGGGTGGCCCTTGCCAGGGCCCTGGTCGTAGAGCCGCAAGTCTTGCTACTCGATGAGCCACTGAGCAATCTTGATGCAAAATTGAGACTCAAGATGAGGGCCGAGTTAAAAAGACTTCATAAAAAACTGGGCTCAACCGTTATATACGTCACACACGATCAGGTTGAGGCAATGAGCCTGAGCGACAGAGTGGCGATAATGCACGAAGGAAGGCTTGCCCAGGTAGGCGCCCCGCTGGCAGTATATAACTCGCCTCACAATATCTTTGTTGCGGGCTTTGTGGGAAGCCCCTCAATGAACTTTTTTAACGGCAGGCTAGTGAGAAAGGACGAAAGCCTGGTAATTGACCTTGAGACATTTCAATTAGTGCTGCCCGAAAGATACCGATCAAAATGCACGGGCTGCCTGGGCAGGAAAGTTATTCTTGGCATTCGGCCGGAACATATCTACGATAAAAGATTATCCAAGACAGAAAGCTATTTGGGGAATACGACGGATGTAGTTATCGACGTTGTTGAACCATTGGGCGACAGAGATATTGTAGAGGTCAAGAAAGAGAAAATCTGCTTTACCGCACTTCTCGAACCGGAAACAAACGCTGCGCCGGACCAACCGATGACCGTTGTCTTTGATATGACAAAATGCCACATCTTTGACATGGAATCCGAAAACAACATTATCCATTCACCCTGACCATGAAAAACCGGAGTTTACCAATTCCTTGGCCCAAAAAGTCACAATATGCCGGGAGAAGTCCTGCATGGTTTTTCTTGACTCTCAGACTTTTTCTGAATATATTTTAGTACTAAAAGATCCTTCTGCAATAGTTTACCACCCTGGGCAAGGTGAACCGTGAACTGTTGCGTCCATATTAGAAAATGAACCAAAGGCAACAATCCAGCAATTAACCCTGAAGCCAAGCGCCAGGGTCAATTGCTGGAATGATACAAGCAAAGACTTGAGATACGTACAGGGAGAGCGATGATGGGAAAAGACAAGATCAAGACAATCGGAATTCTTACAGGAGGCGGTGACGTGCCGGGCCTTAATCCATGTATCAAGGCCGTCGTCTACCGGGCCATTGAAGAAGGGATTAGTGTTGCCGGCATAAGAAGAGGGTGGGCAGGGCTTGTCGAATACAACATTGAAGATGAAAGCACTCACAATCTTAACGTAGTACATATGGATAAAGGAATGGTGCGAACGATTGACCGCTCAGGCGGCACCATCTTGCACACATCACGCACAAATCCCGGTGCGCTGAAAAAGAGCGAGCTGCCTGCCTTCTTGGATGCCAACCCGACTAAAGAGAGAACCGATGTGACTCCACATATCCTGAAGAATCTTGAACATCTTGGCATTGATTTGCTGATACCCATTGGTGGCGATGACACTTTGAGCTACGGAGAGCGGCTGGACGAAGAAGGCTTCCCGGTCATTGGCATCCCGAAGACAATGGACAATGACGTCTTTGGAACCGACTACTGTATTGGCTTTTCCACTGCAGTGACACGGTCGGTCAATTTTATTCATGCGCTGCGGACGTCTACCGGTTCTCATGAGCGGATCGCAGTTATTGAGTTATTCGGAAGAAATTGCGGCGAGACCTCACTCATATCCGCATACCTTGCAGGGGCTGACCGGGCTATCATATCAGAGGTTCCCTATGATCCGCAAAGACTGGCAAAACTCATTATGGAAGATAAGCGCGCAAATCCGAGCAACTATGCCATGCTGACTATCTCCGAAGGGGCTAAAATGGTGGGCGGCAAAGTCCTCGAGTACGGCGAGAAGGACGCTTACGGCCACAGAAAACTTGGCGGAATCGGAATTGCAACAGGAGACATATTGAAAAAATTGACCGGCCAAGGGATTGTTTTTCAACAGCTTTCTTATCTTATGAGAAGCGGCGCTCCGGACTCTCTTGACCTCATGGTTGCTATCAATTTTGCCAATATGACGGTCAACCTTGCAAAAAAAGGAGTTTTGGGCCGTATGGTCGCATTGTCCGGCGGATCGTATACGGATGTGCCCATAAGCACCGTTACATCGGGCCAAAAGCGCGTGGATGTCAGGGAACTCTATGACATAGATCAATATAGGCCAAAAGCCCGATCGATTGTAGGCAAACCGATGTTTCTCTACTAAATGAACAAATCACCGAACGCAAGCGGGTGAAAAAAGAACGAGTATAGATCCGGAAGGGGCGGAGGACGGGACATAAACAGGCCGCAGCTGACGGCAGTTTATGCTCCGTAAAGAATGTTCACGGCTTTATCTGGGCAAAATGGTCTCCCTCCACCTTGAGGAGATAGAGCTGTTTTTCCGCGTCTCCGGTTTCGTCAAATGAGGTAAGGCCCGTCACCCCTGAAAAGTCTTTGACTTCCAACAAGGCCGCCTTCAAGGCCTGCCTGGACCGGACTTGTGGCTGGTTGGCTGCTTGAAAGAGAATCCAGGCTGCATCGTATGCTTGAGCTTCCAGAAATGCCGGAGTTCTTCCAAAGACCTCTTTAAAGCTATTGACAAAATCTTGGACATCAGGTGACGGACTATCCATAAAAAAACCATCCGGAACAATAGCTCCTTGGACATGGCGGCGAGCCGTTTTTATGAGTTTGTCCGAATGCCACAGGTTGGTTCCCAGCAGCACGACATCCGCCACATCATGATACAAGAACTGTGGCGCGACGAGGCCCACCTTCTCGAAACTGTCCGGAATGAAAATAGCCTCAAAATCAATGATCGGTCCGGACTCCCCCCGGTTGCTGCTCGGAAACTCATCTTGATCCGGGGCCGTACCGTAAAAAGATGAGAGGACTTGTTTCAGTTCCAGTCCACCAGCTGCACGCATTTGTCCTTCCGGAAACAGGTCTGTCGGTTCCTGTTCATCTGATGAAGGCCGAGCAATAGTCTCCGGGGATGTCAGCATTTGTTGTTTACGGGACTTCTTGGGTCTCGGATAATAGAGTCCTACCAGCTTTTTGATGTCATTACTAAAATCGGTTTGGTCGGGTTCATACGATTCAATGCCGACCACCTCGGCGCCATATCGTATTAATTCATCCCAGAATCTATTCATAAAGGAAACGCCGTAGCGTTCGTGAGGGTAAAATATGGCAAATTTTCTGAGTCCCAGGTCTTCGGTCGCGTACTCCACAATGGTCTTTACCTGCAAGGATAGAGTGAGAAAGTTTCGAAATACGTGATCGCCCAATTTGGTGATATCGGGCTTCTGAGTGAGGGTCATGATTGGGACTTTGAGTGCTTGCGCCCTGATAGCAGCCGATTCCGATGTGATCATCGGCCCTATAATCCCTACCACCCCATCTTTGAGGACAAGCGTCTCAATCGCCCTCACTGCTTCATTGGGATCTCCTTTTGAATCCTTTATAATCAATTGAATCGGATTCACATGCCCTTGTGCATTGAATCGATCAAGAGCATGCTCAATCCCTGTCAATGCCTGGGTTCCAAAGGTCCTGTAAGGCCCGCTGAGGGGAAGGATACAACCAATCAGGGAATGCTTCACGAGCGCTCTTGACTTTAATTCCTCCATGAGGGCCAAGGCGGTTTCAAATTCATCGTGATGCGGGAATAGGCTGACAAAATCGGACAGCACCTTCATGGCCGGCTCAAGCATATCATCTGATGCGTACTTCTTCGCCAGTCGAAGGCGTAAATAGCCGCCGGGCGCCTTCTTTTTATACAGCCCTATAAGAGAATTCAATTCCGATTCCTTCAGGTAAATTATGACCTCCCTCACTTTCCTCATAATTTCCATACGATCCTGGTCTGATGCCAGCCGATAGGCATCCATATAGTTCTTGATCGCATCTTTGAACCGTTTGTCGGCCGTACAGGTGTAACCGATAAGATTGTATATGCGGGATTTTTGGAGACGACTTGTTGCCATCTTCAAGAAGGATTTTCCATAACGAAGAGCTGACCTGTAATCCGCTTCATTATAATAGGTGAGCACGACATTGAACCTGGCATCTTCTGCAAAGGGACTTTTCGGACACTCATACACAAGGCGCTTGAATGCCTGGCGGGCTTGCTGATAGTCTTCCGCAGCCATGTAGACCGCACCTGTCTTCATGAGCGCCGTGTCCACCAGAGGACCCTTTGGAAACCGACCGAGATAATCCTGGTAGATACCGACTGCCTGTGAGTAAGCACGCTCCTGAAAGAGGCGTTCGGCCTCTTCAAAGCGCTTCATGGCCCTGACGGTCTCAGGCGATGGCGGCGCCTTCTTCATTGAAGGAGCACAGGACGGAGCACAGGTCGAAAGGACAAAAAGCCCCACCACAAGAAGATGCTTCCAGTTCCTGAATTTGCCGAGTCCCAACTTGTCGGTTACGAAAGACAACGGATTCCTCTTTGGACTCTTAAGTAGAGTCTTGATTTTCTACCAAAACTTGGTTGCTTTGTAAATAGGTAGAGTGTATATGGATAATGTTGTCAACCTTAACCTGCCTGCCGCTCGCCTGGCGACGCATCTTGCCCTTCCACCGGAATTCAGATATTATACCACTATTTTTCAGAGACCTTGAGGATAATCACTAAAAGACGAAAGCACGAAAAAGGATGGTTTTACGAGCCTGAAGAGGTGCTGTCCTGGTTAGATAAGGTTTGGACATCGGTTAGTGTGGTATGATTTGACATTTGAATTTATCTGATTTCGTGTTTTCGTTATTAGTCCCTTGCCTTTTTGGTTTCCACTCCTTCGGATTTAGGTATGAAGCCGATTGTTGCCATTGTAGGACGTCCCAATGTGGGCAAATCGACACTCTTTAACCGAATTACGCGGTCGCGAAAGGCCATTGTGGATGATTTCCCAGGCGTGACCCGTGACCGAATTTATGGGGATGCCCGGTGGGAGGAAGTTTCCTTCACGGTGGTGGACACAGGCGGGTTTTCTGATTTTAAGCCGGAAGAATTCGGGCCCCTGGTCCGGTACCAGGTGATGCAGGCAATAGAAGAAGCCGACGCGATCCTCATGCTCATGGATGGGAGGCAAGGGCCCACGCCTGTCGATACGGACCTGGTCGACAGCCTGCGCCGATTGAGCAAGCCTGTCTTTTATTGTGTCAACAAGATCGACGGGCCAAGGCATGAATCGGCACTTGCTGATTTTTCCGTTCTGGGGATCGAGCCTCTCTATCCGGTCTCTGCTGAACACGGCTACGGCGTTGGCGATCTCATGGACGCCTTGAGCGCAGTTTTGCCTCGTACTACTCCTGAAGCAGCCCCCGGCAGGATAAAACTGGCCATTATAGGACGCCCAAACGTGGGAAAGTCATCCTTGATAAATCGTCTCCTGGGAGATGAGCGACTTGTGGTAAGCGAAATACCGGGCACCACCCGCGACGCTATTGATACGGTTTGCCGGGTTGACAACAGGCAATATGTGTTGATCGACACTGCCGGGATTCGAAGAAAGGGGCGGGTTAAAGGGAAACTGGAGAAGTTTTCAGTTATCAAGGCCCTCAAGAGTCTTAATCGATGCGATATTGCACTTGTTATGATGGATGCCGCCGAAGGGGTTACAGACCAGGATGTCAGGATCGCCGGTTACGCCCTTGAACGGGGCCGGGCATGTATCATCCTTCTGAACAAATGGGATTTGGTTGAAAAGGATTCCGCCTCGGCCAAGCAGTATGTGGATACGGTCAGAGACCGGCTGAAGTTCCTCGGTTTTGCTCCCGTGCTGACTATTTCCGCGCTTACAGGGCAGCGGGCGTTTAAGATCTTCGACTGGGTTGAGACCGTATACGAACAATATACCACACGCATCAGCACGGGGCGGCTAAACAGAGTATTTGAGACTTTAATTAATCAACACGAGCCCCATATGTACCGCGGCAGGCGCATCAAGTTCTACTATGCCACACAGGTGTATGCGTCGCCGCCCGCGTTTGTTTGCTTTGTAAATTATCCGCAAGGCATTCATTTTTCCTATAAACGGTACGTGGTCAACCAGCTTAGAGAAGCCTTGGGGCTGAACAGGACTCCTATCAGGCTGATTTTTCGAAAGCGGGAGAAGAGGTAGTGGATCTGTTTGATCAAGTCGAAAAAGAGACGGGGGAAACGGCTCGGCCACTTGCGGACGGGATGCGCCCTGAGACCATCGAGGCATTTGTGGGGCAGGCGCATCTGCTTGGCAAGGGCAGCTTGCTGCGTCGTGCCATAGAGGAGGACAGGCTCTTTTCGGTCATTTTCTGGGGGCCGCCAGGCTCGGGCAAGACCACGCTGGCCCGAATAATGGCTCATGAGACAAAGTCGCACTTTGAGACGTTTTCGGCCGTGCTTTCCGGGGTAAAGGAGATAAGGGAGGTCATCGGCAGGGCCAAGGACTTACGCCGCTACCACCAGGAAAAGACTGTTCTCTTTGTGGATGAGATCCACCGGTTCAACAAGGCACAGCAAGACGCCTTTTTGCCCCACGTGGAAACCGGCTTGATCACTCTGATCGGCGCCACCACTGAGAATCCCTCCTTTGAAGTGATTGCCCCACTCCTTTCCAGGGCGCGGGTGATGGTTCTGCACCCGTTTTCCGATGAAGAACTGTCTGTCATCTTAAACCGGGCCATAAATGACAAGGAAAACGGCCTGGGCTCGCTTTCATTGGAAATCGAACAGGATGCCTTTGAACACATCATATGGGCGGCGGACGGAGATGCACGGGCGGCCCTGAACAATCTGGAGGCGGCTGCATCCCTTGTTCGGAAAAAGGATGTTTCCGAAAGAAAGATTACGCGGGCTGCGGCAGAAGCCGCCCTTCAGAAGAAGGCCCTCCGTTACGACAAGTCCGGCGAAGAGCACTATAACCTTATCTCGGCATTCCATAAGAGCCTTCGCGGCAGTGACCCTGACGCCGCCCTTTACTGGCTTGGCCGCATGCTTGCAGCAGGTGAGGACCCGCTGTATATTGCCCGCCGGATGGTCAGGTTCGCCTCCGAAGACATTGGTAATGCCGATCCCCGAGCACTTTCCGTGTCTGTTTCCGCAATGCAGGCGTTCCAATTTGTGGGACCTCCGGAAGGGGATCTGGCCCTGGCCCAGGCCGCTGTCTATCTAGCCACTGGCCCAAAGAGCAATGCCCTTTATGCAGGTTACGGCAGGGTCAAACAGGAGATCGGCCAGACAGGCTCACTTCCTGTGCCGCTGCATATACGAAACGCGCCCACAAGATTGATGAAGGATCTTGGCTACGGCAAAGATTACAAGTATGCCCATGAATTTCCGCAGGCCTACGTGCCGCAGGAATACTTGCCGGAAAGACTCAAGGGGAAAACCTTCTACACCCCTACATCAAGGGGCTATGAGAGCACTATCAAAGAAAGACTCGAAAAGTGGCGCCGGCTTCGAAAATCGATGCTTCGGGAGCGTAAAAAAAAGCCTTAAGAGTCCAACGCGGGACAGCGGAGAACTTCAGTTGCGAGAAAAGATCTACACCATAGGGCACGGCAACAAAGGATTTGCCGAACTTCTTGACATCCTTAAAGAATACAACATACAAACACTTGTCGATATCCGATCATATCCCGGGTCCAAGAGAAATCCCCATTTCAATCGTGAGGCCTTTGAGGCCGAACTGCCGCAATTTAGTATCGCGTACGACTGGTTCAAGGGGCTGGGAGGGTACAGGAAGAAGGGGCTGGGGGCAAAGTCCCCGCATGTCGCGTTAAAAAGTGAAGGTTTTCGGAATTATGCCGATCATATGCTTACAAGAGGATTCAAAGAACACATTGATGCGCTCTTGGAATTGGCCCACAATTTGAATACGTGTCTAATGTGCGCGGAAACGCTCCCTTTCAGGTGCCACAGGTGGCTGCTGTCCGACTATCTGGCGGCAAACCAAATCGAGGTGATTCATATTGTGGGCATCGACAAGACCACGACTCACAAGCTGTCAAAATATGCAAGGATCTTTCAGGGGAATGTGTTTTACGATCGTGTTGAAACCGAACAAAATGAATTGGATTAAGTTTTAAAATGGGGTGCAGGTCTAGCAAATGTTGGGTTATCTGAAGCATCTTTATGCGGAGATATCGGAGGCTATCCTTTCTAAATCAGTAGCGGCTTATCCCCTGCTTGCCAAGTCGGCCCTGGTGTTGTTGGGCGCCATTGCTGTTTGGGCCTTTTTCAGGCGGTCGCTGAAAGCGGCCCGCAAGCGGATGCAGAAATACGAATTTGTGCGGATTCACAATGAGATCTTCGGACTGATTCAAAGAGCGGTCTGGTACGCCCTGATCTTTGTATGCGGCATCTATCTGGTGAAGCTTTTTAGGATCCCGATCCTGGAAAAAGTCTTCTATGCCGGCCTGATTATTCTTCTGGCTGTGCCTGTCAAGGACTTCACCTTGCTTGCGCTCAGGTATCTTGAGGCAAATTTCATCAGGAAGACCGAAAGCAAGATAGACGACATTGTCTTTGATCTTTTAAACAAATTCTCAGGCGTTATCATCTTTGCCGTTGCCGTTTTGCTGGCCCTTGATGTGTTGGGAATCAACGTAGTCCCTCTTGTGGCAGGCGCCGGCGTGGCAGGCATTGCTATAGGCTTTGCGGCCAAAGATACCCTGTCGAATCTTATAGCGGGCATCCTGCTTATTGTTGACCGGCCCTTTGAGATCGGTGACCGGATAGAGGTGTGGTCCGCGCCCCAAGGATCTTCTACCTGGGGAGACGTGATAGATATCGGCATTAGGGGCACCAAGATCCGAACCACGGACAACATAGTCATTATCATCCCCAACAACGAGATAATGAAGCGTGATATTGTAAATTACACTACTATCTCAACGGATATCCGCGTTAGAATTCCCATCGGGGTTTCATACGATACCAACATAAAGAAGGCCAAATCGGCAATACTGGGGGTGGCAAAAACTGCGGAATGGGTATTGAAAGATCGGCCGCCGGTGGTGGTGGTAAGGCAATTCGGGGAATCATCGGTGGACCTTGAGCTGAGGGTATGGATTAAGGATGCCCGAAGGCGGATGGATACCGTATCTTATATGACGGATGAGATCAAAGAAGCCTTTGACAGGGAGGGGATCGAAATCCCCTATCCCAAACGGGACATCACGATCACGAAGGCAAGCGGAGGGAATGGTGAGAAAATCTATGGCTAAAAAACATGAAAATGGTCAGCCTCGTCTCAAAGAAGAGACCAAGACAAAAAAAGAAGCTCAGGCAAATGAAGAAGAACCAAAGGATCGGCTTTCTCTTGAAGAAGAGATCCGGACAGACGAAGAAGCCACCGATTTTTCTTGTCGGGATGAAATGCGGAGTATGCAGCGTGATTCCGAGATTCAAAGATTGAATCAGCGAATCACGTTA
>JABXJW010000304.1 GCA_013375395.1 Desulfobacterales bacterium | reverse complement strand
GCCTGACGGCTGTCCAATTCCGCAGTCCTGCGGAATTGCCCTTGACCTTGCGAAAAACTGCTCATTTCCGAATTGGAAACTGACGTTGGCTCCCATCATCTAAAGGTTCATTTACGGATGGGCACTAACTTGGCGGAATGGTTATTTCCGCCGTGTGTCGTCTGGGCACACGCGCGTAACGGTGACAACACAGGACAAAACAAGCTCTCAAGACTTCAAATATTGTGCCAAAAAGGAATTTGACTCACTGAAGGGCAAAATAACAATAATTCCGGAGTGTTGCGTTAATTCGGGACGACTCTAAGGATGGAATCGGGAAGGGGCATAATTTGCATTCAGTTTGGCCGTCAAACTCTTGACAGGGCAGACTGCGCGCACCCTAGGTGGCGAACTGACAAATATATTGATTTTCAAGGGGTTATGGCCTGGGCCAAACACACGCGCACTTTGCGTAACGAGTGCCGTTACCAATAGTGCTCTTTGTTCCTGCGGTAGTAGTCTGCGGTGATCTTCAGGCCTTGTGACAAGGGTATTGACGGGCTCCATCCGGTGTGGGCTGAAAGCTTACCATAGTCTGTGACCACATCGCCCACCTCGATCTGTTTTCGGTCTTCAGGCCATGGGGCATGGGTATAGCTGCCTGAGTCGCAGGCTCTTATGATCTCTTGGACCAATTCGAGAAAGGTCACACGCTCTGTGGTTCCGATGGCATACACTTCGCCGATGCACTGGTCGTTTTCACCCAAAAGCAAAAGACATTCTGTGATATCATCCACATAAATCATCTCCCGCTTCTGGCTTCCGTCGCCAAAGACTTGTATCTGTTGCCCGTCCAGCGCAAGGCGGATAAGATAATTCTGAACCCCGTATTTGGCGTGCCGCATCTGATGCCGGGGCCCGTAAGTGTTGCCCAGCCGCAAAGATGTGGGGCGAAGCCCGCATATTTTGCCGTACAGCATGTGGTACCATTCCACGGCCTGTTTGGAAGCCGCATAGATGTCCATCGGGTTTAAAGGAGTCGTTTCTGTAATGGGCGGGTTTTCGACCCTGCCGTATTGGGCCCTGGTTCCTACATAGACTACTCTTGATCGAGGGTTGTGGTGGCGCAACGATTCGAGGAAATTGATCTGTGGAACAACGTTCGTTTGGATGTCGAAAACCGGATTTTCCATGGAATCGAGGTGACAGGAATGCATGCCGATATTGAATATGATATCCTGGTTGCGGACATGTTGGTCCATGGTCGATCGATCTCCGATATTGGCCGTCACCGGCCTGACCTTCTCCTTGATGGGCTCGATGTTGAAAAAATTGCCTCCAAGATCCGGGATAAGGCCGTCGTAAAGGGTAACCGATGCCCCCAGGTCTACCAGCCTGATGGCAAGGTTGCTCCCCAAAAAGCCGAGTCCGCCGGTGATCAGTACCTTCTTTTTTTCGTAAAAGTCATGTCCTTGCATAGGGTGTTTTTTTTTGGCCTAATGCGTTATTTTCAGGCAGTCCTGTCGCTAGTAGGCTGTTTCTCAAGTAACGTTGCAATACGTATCGGTTTCACCCCCTCCCAAACCCTCCCCCTTCAAGGGGTGGGGCACCTGCCCGCCATTGCCACGCATGCTGGCATTTTCGCTGTATGCTGTGCGCGGCGATGGCAGGCGGGGGGTGGGGGTGTACTGCTCCGCCATCGGCGGACAAAGATAATTACGAAATGCACTACTAGAAGTGTGCATTTCCCGGCGTGCGTGGGAACGGAATCACGTCGCGGATATTTTGCATGCCGGTGATGTACATGAGGAAGCGTTCGAACCCGAGGCCGAAGCCGGAGTGCGGGCAGGTCCCCCAGCGTCGGATGTCGAGAAACCACCAAAGGCTCTTGGGATCGATCCTGCTTTGCCTCAT
This sequence comes from Desulfobacterales bacterium, assembly GCA_013375395.1. Lineage (GTDB taxonomy): Bacteria > Desulfobacterota > Desulfobacteria > Desulfobacterales. The sequence goes on along the minus strand of JABXJW010000304.1, from coordinate 2,001 downwards.
CCGTTGGCGCAGCACATCATGACGATCCTCTCGCTGGCTCCCGCCCATGATCTCTCCCACCCTTGGAACCAGAAGGTCCATGGCCGCTACGGTGCGTCCGTCATCGTTAAGGCGCATGTAGAATGCCTTGATGGAGGCCGGATAGTCGATGACGAAGACAGGCCCCCCGACTACGCGCTCGGTGAGATAGCGCTCGTGCTCCGACTGCAGGTCGTTTCCCCATGCCACGGGGAACTCGAATGCCTCCCCGCAGGCATCAAGAATCCGTACGGCCTCGGTGTAGGTCATGGTCTGAAACTTTGCCCGGGCGAGCCCCTCGAGTTTGTCTATCAGGCCGGGTTCGATGCGTTCATTGAAAAAGGCGATATCTTCTGCGCAATGCTCGAGGGCGTAACGACAGATGTGCTTCAAGAACTCTTCTGCAAGCTTGCAGTCGTCGGCAAGGTCCGCGAAAGCCATCTCCGGCTCGATCATCCAGAACTCGGCAGCATGGCGGCTAGTGTTGGAGTTGTCTGCGCGGAAGGTGGGGCCGAAGGTGTAGATGTCGCTAAAGGCAGCGGCAAAAGCTTCTCCCTGGAGCTGACCGCTTACGGTAAGGCCCGTTTTTTCGCCGAAGAAGTCCTGCGTCCAGTCCAATTCGCCGTTTGTAAGGGGCGGCCTGGCCGCATCGAGCATGGTGACACGGAACATCTCTCCGGCCCCCTCACAGTCGCTGGCCGTGATGATGGGGGTATGCACGTAAAGGAAGCCGCACTCCTGAAAGAACCGGTGGATGGCATGAGAGAGGGCGCTGCGCATCCGGAAGACAGCGCCAAAGGTGTTTGAACGAGGGCGCAGGTGGGCGACGGTGCGCAGGTACTCGAAGGTATGCCGCTTCTTTTGCAGTGGATACGCTTCATCCGCATCACCGATAATGCGCACCTGCCGGGCCTGGATCTCCCATTTCTGTCCCTTGGCTGGAGATTCGACCAGGGCTCCGGACACGGAAAGGCAACCCCCGGTCTTGACCTTCAGGATCTCATCGAAGTTGGGAACCAGTGGGTCAAGGACCACCTGGATGGAAGTCAGGCACGAGCCGTCATTCAAAGCGATGAAGCCTACTCCTTTGCCACGGCGCACCGTGCGGACCCACCCCTTGACCAAAAGGCCTTCCTGCGGCGCTGTGGCGGCAAGGGCGGCCTTGATGCGTGTCCTTCCGTCAGCTTTCATTTATCTTTTCCGCGGACAATAGATCTCGTAAAGCCCCTACCTCTGGCCGCCGGGGAAAAAGCCCATACCTGGGCCCCCCATCACTGTGTAGCCTGCGGGAACCTGGAACAAGGAGTCTTTTACGCCGCCCACCTTGATGTTTTTGTATTCCATTGTCACCTCACCGTGAGAGCCCTTGCTGATCATCTTGATAGGGCATTGGAGCTTTTTTGAGATCCAGTGGGTCGAGGCGCCGAGTGATTTGTCGTGGAATGTGAAATGATATTTTTGGCATTTGTAGCCATTGACTGTTTCCGTGCCCAATAGTTTTTTTGCCGCGATCTTGCCGAGGTCATCTTCCGTTTGAAACGATTTTTCCATGTCCTTATCCACATGCGTCTCCATGTACATCCTTTGTCCGGGAAAAAGTATGATTACCTTGGCTTTGCTCAGGTCGATGATGGAGACGGTCTTTTGCCCGCCGGTGTTCGTTTCAGTGCGGATCTTCTTCCCTTTTATGTAGATTTTCCCATTCATGGTCTTGCCCTGAGTTTTCTGTACGTAATCTGCGGAGAAATCAGCGGCCATGCCCACTCCTGATAAGGCAAGAATTAACACTGAGACGATTAAGGCAATTTTTAGATTTAGTCCGGTTTTCATGCTCATTTTTTCCTCCTTAGTTCCTTAGTTGTGGAATTCGTGTTTTTTCTGGCAGAAAATTATGGCCATGTTCAACAAAAAGTGAGCTAAAGTGCCTAAAGTGTCTAAAGTGAGCTAAAGTTGATGTGCACGCCTTCGGCGTGGTCAGTCTTA
>JABXJW010000303.1 GCA_013375395.1 Desulfobacterales bacterium | reverse complement strand
CCGTATGTGAGAGGTCGATGAGTATTCCTTGACGATTCATCTCCCCCACCACCCTCAAACCAAATTCGCTCAGTCCGCTGTCGGTTCTCTCGAAGCAGCCGTCGCCCGAGTAGTTTCGGTCGTTGTATGTCAACTGCATTATTCTAACCCCAAGGTCACGAAAGACCTGCAGCAGGTTCACGTCATCCTCCAGGGGGCTGGTGTTCTGAAATCCGATAATTATCCCGACCCTGCCCCTCTCCTTTGCATCTTCGATGTCCTCGACCCTGCTGATGGGCATGATCAAATTCTTGTAAGCGTCGAATTTCAGGTTCCACTGCTCGATGTTGCGGATGGTCCCCCTAAATCCCTCGTAGACAGCTGTCGTGGCGTTTATGGCAGTTACCCCTCCCCTCTTCAGGCCCTCAAAAACATCCAGGTCCCACACGCTTACGTTCAATCCATCGATTACCACGGATTCAAAGTGGAGCTCATTCGAGTTCAATGGTCCCATAGAACAATCCACTCCTCTCAGATAGTCATGAGTATGCATAAAACTATCTTCCATGTTTTTATTTAAAACTAATTAGATGTTGATTCGCGCGCGCGAAAGGCGAACCATGCGTGCGACCTCGATGTCCGTCACTGACTCTCATGGGCACGATGGTTTTTCGTTACTTATTTTTGGGACAATAATTATATATTGGCTCTCGGTTTAAATAAATGGGTAGTAAGAAATTGGAAGAGAATCGTGAAGCAGTTAGCACTTTCGAAGAGGATATCGAGTTCTTTAAAAGTAGAAACAAGGAATTATCTACGGAACATGGAGGAAAATTTGTATTGATCAAGAATCAACGAACAATAGGTATCTTCTCAAATTTCGAGGATGCACACAAAGAAGCTCTAAAAAGATTTGGAAATGAGGATGTCGTAATAGCCCAAATAGGTGTTGATGTTCCTCTCAACTACATTGCATCAGTTGTGTGAGTCAAATGGGATTATTGACTATTTGGCCTCAGGCGATTCATCTTCGCCCTGATCCAAATAGGCCTGAGCAAATGCGAGTGGGTTTTGACTTGAACGCTGGTTCCCAAGTCTTAGCTCGAAGGGGACTTATCCTAAATGTTTCAATAGGAGTTGATGTCCATACGGCTGAATATCTAAGGATTGAAGGTCAAAGGGTACCAGATCCTTTTCCGTGTCAAGCTCTTATGGATACAGGAGCATCTTGCCTTTGCATAGATACAAATATAGCCCAAAAGATTGGGATTAGCGAGGAGAGGTATTACTACTTCTTTCACAGCGGGAGGTCCACGTCAAAGTAATCTTTTTGTTGTTTCGTTGCTGTTCCCGGGAACCAATTTGAAAACTTATGACTTGATAAGAGCTGCAGATGTAGATCTATCGGCTCAACCTTTCAAATGCCTGATTGGAAGAGATGTCATGAGTCGCTGGCACATTCATTATAATGGACAAACAGGTGCAGTAAGTATCGCTGATTAATGGAGTATTGAACGTAATTCACACGCTAAATATATACTCGCGCGCGGCTTCGCGCTCCCACCATTGATCTCATAGGTTTCCATATTCTACATCCGCTTCATTCAGATATCAGATTTATCTCCGCGCGCGAGGACTTGGAAAAGAGGGAGGGATTCAAATCTTCTCGACGGGGTGCCTGAGTATTGTCTTCAGGTTCTCCGGCTTACTTCGCCTTGGGTCGCTCATGTATATCTCGTGGTGGTCGCCGCGCTCCCGGTACCCCTGCTCCTTGATGTAGTCGTGGAGCAGTTGGATGGTAGGGCCCTCCTCGCTGTATGGTCCAACGTGGAGCACCTGGGCGCTGAGCCTCTCGTGGAAAGTCTCCAGTTTCACCTCATCCACCTTAGGGCCTCGCTTCTCCCGTACATCTGGCCTGATCTCCTCGACCATCTCCTCGGTGATGAAGTCGGGCTGCCTGATCATGCTCTTCCAGCGCCACGACTCGCGGGGTGCCGGATTGTTTAAATCGAATATCCCGTTCTCGATCCACCATAGGCTCTCCAAATGCATCACCGTGTAGTCATGGCCCTTGGCCTTCTGGTCGAACTTCAGGGTATAGCTCATGCCGTAGAGGGCTTGTATGGCTTGATGGTACTCATCGCCGTTGGGGTCGCCCTTGCCGAGGATGCTGAGGAACTTACTGGGTGGCACGTCGATTATCTCGGGCTTCCGCTTCGCAGAGTAGTAGGCCTTCAGCTCTTTCCTTAGGTCTAGCTTGCTCATCTCGCCATCAATCCTGTTAAATCCACGGGCGGTTTTATATTCTTAGAGTCTCCTCCGGGTTAGACTCCATGCCCTTAAAAAGAATCCCGCGTCTGTGATGACGAGCAATGACAGTCGACCAGATACCCATCGGCAGATTCAGCATCATAACCAGGCTCACCCAGAAGGCACTCCGCTACTACGACATGAAAGGGCTGCTCGTCCCAGAGGCTAAGGACCCCTTCACAGGGTACCGATACTACACCGGAGACCAGATCCAGCGTGGCGTCAAGATCAAGCACCTGTCCATGCTAGGGTTCAGCGTAGAGGAGATCTCTGAGTTCCTTGAGGCTGAGGACGGCGGGGACACGGCGAGGGTGAACAACCTCGTAGAGTTGAGGCTGCGTGAAACTGAGATGGAGCTGAGAAGGCTTCAACGGGTCGCGTCCTTGCTCGACAGCAACCACTACATGGAGTTGATGAAGGAGACAATGTTGGAACCATGCATCAAGGAGGTGCCCCAGACCCGGGTTATAAGCAAGCGGGATAAAGGCGTTATTGGTGAGACCATAGGCAGGCTCATCGGGGAGCTCATGGGCGTAGTCCACATGCCTGAGAACCAAGCAAACCTCGTCAGGATAGTCGGCCCATTCATGACCATGTACCATGACCACGAATACAAGGAACAGGACGCAGACATCGAGGTAGCCGTACCCATCACCGGCAAGGTGAACCTAGGTGATCCAAGCTTCGAGGTCAAGAACCTACCGAAGCGAAAAGTAGCCAGTCTGGTCCACAAGGGCAGCTACGAGACCATCGGGATGGCGTACGCCAAGCTTCACGAATACGTGACGAAGAACGGGTTGGAGATGTCCGGGCCCATGATGGACATCTATCTCAACGACCCCAACATCGTGAAGCCCGATGAGATACTCACCGAGATACAAGCCCCAGTGAAATAGCCCCCACTATTTTTTCTTAAATTCGCGCGCGCGAAAAGATATATAACTCCTTTTACGTGTCATCTGGTAATCTTCAAGCTTTTTCAAATCCTCTCATTCCAAAAAGGGATGCAGGGGACATAACCCTGTATTGTACTGTGATTCTCCTCGACGTTTGTAATTTGACAGTTGGCTGCAGCTTTGATCTTTTGAGGAAGGAGTAAACACTACTATACTCTTAGTGTAAGTGGCTTCCAAGGTTACCCTAGATATGTTTGTATCAACTGGCTTGGATTATTTCACTGAGCCATGCACAGAACTCTGCCGTTAGATCTATTCTTCCTGAGGTGGGATACGGTTCTCCGTTTAGATACAGTTTGAAACCGGGGAATCGAGACCAGCATCCCTCTTCGTCTTGTGCCTTAAGCAGATATCTTACTTCGCTTTTAACGGCTTCCCCTACATCCTCATCGCCGGTGATTCCATAGAGCGCTGCGCATCCCCATCCGAGTTTTCCGCTTGGAGGGGAAGCATAGACGTCGTCTTGACATAACTTTGTGAAGTTGAAGTATTCCTTCGCCGCTTCGAGGTATCTATCATCGTTTGTGGCGAGATAAAGTTTCGAGAGGAATATTATTGGATATCCTAGGAAGTAATAGTATTGTTCTCTTTCGCCGGTCTCTACGACCCTATACACCGCCTCCTCTGGAGGAAAGTCTGTTATCAATCCATCTGTG
>JABXJW010000302.1 GCA_013375395.1 Desulfobacterales bacterium | reverse complement strand
GCGCTGGAGGCCATGAACTCCGTGGATCCGGCCGAGTATGACTTGCGGAAGCTTCATGAGGCAGTACAGCACGATGTAGATGTACTTTCCGAGATATGGCACAGGGTGAAGGATATCGGACCTGAATCAGACGCTAAGTTGACACGCCTGGAAGAATTACTCTCCAAAGAGCTACGTGGAAGAAAAGTATTGGTTTTCAGCTATTACAGGGACACTGCTCGTTATATTTACAAGCAGCTTACGAAGGAGGATCGCGGAGCGCCTCGGAGAAAGTTGCGCGATGTCACCCTGCGTAGAATGGATAGTGATAGCTCTCCCAAGGTGCGGGTGCGAGTGATTCAGGAATTCTCTCCAAAATCCAACAAGAAGCCGGAATTGGTTGGAACTGACAAAGAGATTGATATTCTCATCTCAACGGATGTTCTGTCAGAGGGTCAGAACCTACAGGATTGCGGACACTTGGTCAACTATGATCTACATTGGAATCCCACCAGGATGGTCCAGCGTGCCGGCCGAATTGATCGGATCGGCACTGAGTTCGACACCCTTTGGATTTACAACATGTTCCCGGAAAAAGGTCTGGAAAAACTCCTGGGCCTTGTAGAGAGCCTGAGTCGAAAGATTGAGGCAATTGACAGTGCTGGCTTTCTCGACGCTAGTATTCTCGGCGAGACTGTACACCCCCAAAACTTTAACACGCTTAGACGTATTCGGGATGAGGATGGTAATGTCATAGAGGAAGAAGAGCAGTTTACTGAACTCGCCAGCAGTGAGTTCATGCTGCAACAGCTCCGCAACCTACTGGGTGAAGGCGGCAGGGAGATGCTTGAATGGCTCCCAGATGGAATTCATTCAGGTCTAGTAAAGGAAGGAGCCAAAGGCGTCTTCTTTTATTTTCAAGCCGAACCTCGGGGCCACGGGAAAATACATTTCTGGAAGTATTGGGATCTCAATGGAGAACGTTTCATGGACAACAGATATCTTATTGCCAACCTGATTGCCTGTGAGCGTGAGACCACGCGCGTGGTCGACCAAGAGATTTTTAGATCGATATTCGAGCTTCAGGATCTGGCAATGGAAGACATACTGAAATCTTTCCAGGATAAACAGGCCCTTGAAATTGCTCCTAAAGCCGTGGACCCGCTTCAACAAACGTTGGCCACACTTTTGCAAAGTTATATGAATCATCCCGCCGTAGAACGCAAATCAGCAATTGAGACCATACGATTCCTGAACCAGCCCATGTTGCAAGTCCAGGTGAAAGAACTCCGAAAGATTTATAGGGATTTTCAGAATGAGACCGATATCATTAAGCTCGTCTCTGATTTAGAAGAGCTGAGGAGTAGGACTGTTAGTCCCGACCTTGAGCAGCGGAATACGGAACATACCTCAAAGATCCGTTTGAACAGATCCGATCTCAAACTCATTTGTTTTGACATCCTTACCAGCTAAATGCAGGGAAGGGCCGCAGGTGTCACCATTTATAGTGCTGCGTCAGCGTGGACATTGTACGAACGTTCTCATGGAGGACCGCGTGAAGGCCTTCGTCGGTGTTACTGATAATGACTGGTTCAGGTTTTTATCAGAGTTGCCAGAAATTGATGAGGTTAATTTCTGGCAGCCAAGCGCCACCCAACGCTTTCAAGCCTTGAACGCCGGAGAACCTTTCCTTTTTAAGCTTCACAGCCCCCATAATTACATTGTTGGTGGGGGCTTCTTTGCCCACAGTGCTCTCCTTCCTATCAGTCTGGCTTGGGAGGTATTTGGTGAAAAAAATGGTGCAGGTTCTTTCCTGGAGATGCGGGGGCTTATAGAAAAACGACGCCCAAGCGAGTCTTTGTCTACGGGGGACTATCACATAGGATGCATCTTGTTAGGACAGCCTTTCTTCTTTTTACAAGACCAATGGATTCCGGTGCCTGAAGATTGGAGCCCCAACATCGTCCGCGGGAAGGGTTATGATCTCACCACTGGATTCGGCAAAAAATTATGGGAAGAGGTGCAGCTTCGTCTCCAGGGAAGAATTGATTTAGAAAAGCAAATCAGGGAAGGTGCGGAGGAAGGTCCTCATTACGGAAAACCGATTGTTGTTGCGCCGCGCTTGGGCCAGGGAAGTTTCCGCATCATCGTGACGGATACCTACCAGCGCAGATGTGCCGTCACGAATGAGCGGACTTTACCCGCACTGGAGGCCGTTCACATCAAGCCATTCAGCGACAGCGGACCGCACATGGTTCAGAATGGCATACTTTTCAGAGCGGATATCCACAAACTGTTCGATACAGGATACGCGACCATCTCACCCGATTACCGATTTGAGGTAAGCCGAAGAATCCGAGACGAATTTGAGAACGGTGGAGACTACTACGCCATGCATGGGAGACGACTTCATCTGCCTGTCCAAGAAAAGTTGAGGCCGGCGAACGAATTCATAACATTGCACAACGAAAACATTTTCCGAGGATGAGTATTAGCAAACCAACTAAAAGAGAGATAGACCTTGACCATTTATCGTCTGCTTATTTCCGACTTTCAGAGCTAATTGTATTAGCTATGGTCAGATCAGACCAGTGAGAAAGAACTTATGAGTTACGTGTATGAAGTAGCATTATCATTTGCCGGAGAGGATAGAGCCTTTGCTGAAGCTGTTGCCAAAGGTCTCCAGGAACAGGGGATTTCTGTGTTCTATGACGATTACTCCCGAGAGGAGTTATGGGGTGAGGATCTCAGTATTAAGTTACGGGAAATATATTATGCTAGAAGCCGATATTGCATCATGATACTTTCGGAACACTATGTAGACAAGATGTGGGCGAGCTACGAAAGGCAGCAAGCCATAGAAAGATTAATCGAGCAAAGAGGCACAGGTTATGTTTTGCCTGTTAGACTCGACGGGTTCGATGGGGACGTCCCAGGCTTACCAAAGCTTATAGGTTACCTTTCAGTCAGAAGCGACAATCCTAAATTGGTGGTGGAGGCATTCCTGAGGAAGATTGCCAGAGATATCGACAAAGTCCAAGGCGCCCCAGACCTTCCATCGTCCAAGCCGGTCATACCCAAACTTAAGAAGGCCTTTACCGACAAGGAAAAGAACCAATTTCTGAGACAGTCTTTTAAGGAGATAGTAAAATTTATAGATTACTTTGCTTCCGAGACCCGGAAACAGTATCCTCACTTCGAATATGATATGGAACGACTTACTTCCAGGAAAGTCATTTTCACACTCTACGATAAGGGTAATGAGATAACACGCTTCAAAATATGGCTTGGAAGTATGACGGGTGGCGATTCGATATATTTACTTTACGGTAGCCATGTAGACATAGATAGCGATAATTCATTCAATGAGTACATATCACTTGAGGAACACGAAAGTGGTCTCAAACTGAAGCCTATGGGGATGATGAGTTTTAATGCTCAAAGAGGGAAACTCATGTCGCCAAGGGAAGTAGCTGAATATCTTTGGGAAGTAGTGAGTAAGACATTTTCATGAGCTGTGATTATCAAAAGGTTGATAAAAGTGGATAAAAAGATATTGACTTTGAAAGGTTACGCAAGCAAATTTCGGGAATTTCGAACCATAGTACAGGATGGCATGCAAGCAGTGGAAGGCACATTACAAAAATTCGAAAAAGAATTTGGTGATACTTCAATTGTTAAAAAAGATGAATTTTCAGTTGAGTTTAATTCAATTGGCTTTCGAATCAAGCTTAAGTTTATGATAAATATGAGTAAACGCGTCGGTTATCTTCAGTGGTACCATATCAGTTTCAACGAAGATGATCAAAAGTATCAGGAGAAATTAATTCTTGAACATTATTTTGACGAACTAGGGAGAAATTTCGAAGATAAGGCAAAGGAGAGGGATTTCTACGCCTTTCGATCGGGATTTGAGGACTATTTC
>JABXJW010000301.1 GCA_013375395.1 Desulfobacterales bacterium | reverse complement strand
ACATTGGTACGTCGCACAAGCGATCCCGCAGATTGACGCCGAGATTGCGAAAAAGGGCCATTTATGGATGGAAACTAATTAGAGTCCATCTATTTACGCGTAACCGAAGGGATGTGAAAAGTGATGAAAAAACAGAAATTGACTCATCTTTTGTTGGTCTTATCGGCGATCATTGTGATCGACTTCGGGCTTGTGAGTCTTCAGGCTTTTGCCTTGACGCCCAAACAGATCTACCAAAAGGCCGGCCCGGGGGTTGTGTTCGTTTTCGCCTCGGAAGGTTCGAGGAGGGGCAGTGGGGGCACGGGATCCATTATTCATGAAGACGGCCTTGTTCTCACCAATGCCCACGTTTTCACCAGGAAGGGCTCATCGAGATTGCTGTCCAATATTTCGATTTTCTTAAAGCCCGACAGGGTAACCGGAAATCATAAGACGGATCTCGCCAAGAAGTACAGGGGCAAGGTGGTGGCATACGACTTGCCGTTGGACCTTGCCCTTGTGAAAATCACAAACGCGGATGTGCCTCTCACCACGGTGGGTTTCGCCGATTCCGAGAGAGTTGTCATTGGGGATCAAGTCTATGCCATCGGCCATCCTGAACAGGGTGGGTTGTGGAGCTTGACAACAGGGGTGGTCAGCGCCCACTGGCACGACTATGGCGGCATAAGAGGCAAGAACGTTTTTCAGACAGACGCCAGTATCAACAGGGGAAATTCCGGAGGACCTCTTTTGGACGAACAAGGGGCAATGATAGGAATTAACTCGTTGATCGCGAGGAAGGCCCCGGACGGTCTGACAATCACAGACGTTAATTTTTCCATTAAGGCGAATGTGGCCCTCAACTGGTTGGGCGGATTGGGCTACCGATTTACTGCAAAACAGAAAGTCCCTTCCAAGTCCGGGCAGGATGTTGCGATAGCCCCGAAGCAGCCAAAGAAAATGCCGGTTCAGCCTGCAGAGAAAGTCGTATCCAATAAAGTCGAGCCTTCGAAAGATAAGGGTGAGGCCGACACGCGGCCCGGCACAGGGAAAATCCTGACTGAGAAGAAACCGTATAACATGGACGAATTGGCTGCTGCTATGCAGGAGATGGAAGATATGATGGAAGAGATGAGAGGAAAGATGATCAAATTCAAGAAAGGGAGGTAGTCATGAAAGCAAAGCGTGTAGCGGTTCTGTGTGTTCTTCTTGCCGTTGGGATCTTTTTCATTGCAGGTTGTGCAACTGCTCCGGCAAAGCCAAAAGGGCCGGAGTGGGTTTGGAAGGGAAGCGGCGCCTTTGATATTGAAAAGGGAAAGGTGTTCTACGGGGTAGGCATAGCTTCCGGCATCAGGAACAAAGCTCTTCTTCGAACAACCGCGGACAATCGTTCCAGGGCGGAGGTTGCAAAGATTCTTGAGACATATGTGGCTGTCCTGTCCAAGGACTACATGGCTTCCACCACGGCCGGAGACATGTCGGCATCTTCTGAGGAGCAGCATGTGGAGCAGGCACTGAAGACCTTTTCAAAGACCACGCTCCACGGGGCCACAATTGTGGACCGCTGGTTGGACCCAGAAGACGGGAGCATGTATTCACTCTGTGAGCTGGACATGCTCGCTTTCAAAGATGCACTGGATAAGCACAAGGAATTGGATAGAAAGGTCCGGGACTACGTCAGGGAAAATGCTGACAAGATGCACTCGGAGCTTGAAGAGATGGAGCAGAAGAAGTAGCTTTCCAAAAGGCTAAATTCTTGCTCAAAAATGATGTCATACCATCAGGATATGAAATTACGATATATTATCATTTTCGGCGTCTTGATCTTATCCCCTTTGCTGATCTATGCGGGTTGCCGATCCGGCCCGGAGTCGATGGCCCAAAATGTCCCCGGGTGGCTGAACTCGATTCCGGGGGATGAGCGGTACTTTTATGCGGTTGGTATTTCCGGGGCGACTCGAAGCGTCAAGGATGCATGGGATCAGGCGATCAAACGTGCTCGGGCGGAGCTGGGCCGAACCATTATTAGTCATGTAACCAGCAAAGATATGGTCATATGTTCCACACGTGGCCAGTATGCCAGTCAAGTAATCGATATCCTGTCGGATGCCGAGCTCAACTTCACGGAAGTGATTGAGAGATGGCACGACCGGTTCGGCAAATATGGGCCGCCCAACCATTACTATGTCTTGGTGAGACTGGAGAAAAAGAGGGCCGAGACCATCTTGAAAAGCCTAAAATAGCAGGCTTGAGATTTCACAGACTATTATCACCTAAATTGGGCGATTCTTGTAGCCGCAACCTTTAGGTTGCGTTGGTTGGGGCAACTTCAAATTCACCTAACTGGTCCTGCCCGCCATTGCCGTGCCTGCTGGCATATAAGCTATACACTGTGCCAGGCGATGGCAGGCGGGTTTGATAAACGCAGGCTAAAGCCTGCGGCTACAACAAATTCGAAAAGAAATCGCTCAATTTAGGTATCATCTATGAGTCTTGGAAAGGAGTCTGTTGTGAGTCCATTTTGGAGGCAGTTGGTGCCGGTGGTTTTGTCTCTTTCGATTGCAGTTCTGGCAGCGGCAGGATGCGCGAGCAGCAGGCCAAGCATCCCGGTAGACGAAATTCGTGGAAGAGCGGACCGGGCGTTTGGTGATTTGGAAGGAGGGGGAACTCAACACAAAGAGACAGCTTTTTCCAAGAAAAGCAAGCAAGAAGGGACAAGGCAGTCAGGCCAATCTGAGAATAAACAAACAGGGAGTGTTTATGCTGCGGCAGGAAAAAAACCTGACTGGGTTGACGGAAGCGCCGTCGAATATCCGGTTGAGCAATACTTGACCGGTGTGGGATTTGGAGATACCCGAAGGGCTGCGGAAGATTCCGCCTATGCTGCGATATCTCGCATATTCCAGGCCCAGATCAACTCGAGGACAAAGGAGTTGGAAAAATATGTCCAAACAGAGATTAGGGGAAAAGTTCAAACCGCCAGGGATATTCAGATAGATCAATTGACCTCTGTTGCCACCAAGAAAGTCCTTGAAGATATTAAAATTGCCGAGATGTGGGTTGGGTCAGAAAAGCTTACCTATGCCCTGGCCATCATGGATCGTGCTCATGCGGTGGCCGTCCTGAGAGAGAGGGTCGCTGCAATGGATCGAGATGTTCGGGGTCTACAAGGGAAGTCCGACAGTACGGCGGACAAGGTCGAAGCTGTACGGTGTCTGCGCCGGGCCATGAAGATCCTGGTGAACAGGGATGTTTATAATACGGACTTACGCATTGTGAATCCTGCCGGCAAGGGGATTGATCCGCCGGTCAGCCTGACAAGTATCAGGCAGAAGATACAGGGCTTGCTTGCCAACGATATCCACATAGGTGTTGAGGTTGGCGGTCCGCATAACGCTAGAATACGATCTGCAATCCTGGAAGGGCTGACAAAAGAAGGGTTTTCCATTGAAGAGGGTGGAGAGCAAAGCAAAATCGATATATTGGTAAAGGGGAAGGTCAGTTTTGAGCAAGCGGATCTGCCCAAGTGGAAGTTTGTAAGATGGGCAATCTCAGTGGATCTCGTAAATCAAAGTAATGGAAAAATCTTTGGCAGCCTTACCAAGAACGGAAGGGAGGGACATCTGAATTTTCCCGAGGCAGAGGAGAGAGCGGCAAAGGCGCTTCAGAAAGAGATTGTGGGTAAATTGAGTGCGATGATGGTCTCGTTTATTTACGGACAAGACGGAGGTGGGTAGTTAAAGAAAAATGGAGGTAGCCATGAAAGCAAAGCGTGTAGCGGTTCTGTGTGTTCTTCTGGCCGTTGGGATCTTTTTCATTGCAGGTTGTGCAACTGCTCCGCCCAAGGGTAAGGGGCCGGAGTGGGTTTGGAAGGGAAGCGGCGCCTTTGATGTGGAAAAAGGAAAGGTGTTCTACGGGGTAGGCATAGCTTCCGGCATCAGGAACAAAGTTCTTCTACGAACAACCG
>JABXJW010000300.1 GCA_013375395.1 Desulfobacterales bacterium | reverse complement strand
CAGGAACATGGACCCCCCACTTGTTCTGGATATCGAGGCTGTTGAGAACATCCTTGTTGCTAGGGTGCCTTCAGGGCCGAACAAGCCCTATTCCGCCAACAATCTCTTTTACATCCGTGAAGCATCCAACAGCCAGCAGATGAAAAGGGATGAAATCCGGGAATTATTCTTCAAGGAAGGACTGATTCGTTTCGATGAACAACCTTGTACAAGATTCAATATACGCCACGATTTCGATTCCAAAAAATACACTGCTTTTAGCCGGGCGGCTGGCATTCCCCGCGATCTGAAACGGGACGACGTTTTGAGAAACCTCCGGATCCTAACCGAAGACGGCATGACCAATGCAGGCACCCTCTTGTTCAGCAAACAGATTGCGAAGTTCTTTTTGCAAGCCTCTCTGGCCTGCGCTTTGTTCCAGGGCACTACCAAGACCAAAGTGCTGGATCAGGCAACCTACCAGGGGAGTATTCGGGAAAACTATGATGACGCTATGTCTTATCTGCTTTCCCACCTGAATACGGAATATGTGATAAAGGGCGGGCCGAGAGAGGAAATTCTTGAACTTCCGGAGGAAGCTTTGCGGGAAGCCGTACTCAATGCAATTGCCCATCGAGACTATCGGTCAACGCTTACATTCAGATTCATATCTTTCATGACCGACTTGAGATCGTGAACCCGGGTGGGCTTGTATCGGGATTAAAGCTGAAAGATTTGGGGCGTGTCAGCAGACCTCGTAACCTGTTGCTGTTTTCTCTTATGGCTCGTATGGACTTGGTCGAACAAATCGGCTCAGGAATCAAACGAATTCGCTCAGCCTTTCGGGATTATGGTCTTGAACCTCCTCTCATTGAAGCGGATGCCGACTGGTTTTCCATCACTTTCCGAAGAAAGCCCCAAGACCAGGCCATAGAAAGAAAACGCCAAAAACCTGTGGCTGTTTCTCCCTCACACGCGGTCCGAGATGAGGGAGTAACTGAGGGAGTAAGTGAGGGAGTAACCGGGCTGCTGGAGTTTATCCGGAACAAACCCGGACAGCGCACGCCACAGATTTCCAAAGCCACGGGTATTCCGATCAAGACTTTGGAACGTTGGGTGAAGAAACTAAGAGTAGAGGGAAAGATCGAGTTCAGGGGTAGTCCTAAAACCGGTGGGTATTGGCAAACCACAGACGAATAGCTGAAAGAGGAACAAGAATGACGGAAAAAGTCAATTTATCCGAAGAAGATATGGCCAATGGGGACGTAGCAAAATAAACAAGTAAGTGTCATAACATCTAAACATAACTAAAGAACCAACCTGCCGTTGCAATGGTTTAATGGAGTTTGGGGACATCTTTAGTTTTCCAGTTTCTAAGTAATCCTTCTAGGGCCGGTTCATGAGGCAGAAAGTCGAAGATAGAGGCCTGCCCGCCATCGCGAGCTCAGGCGAGGCGGGCGGGCACCTGGGTTCTTACGTCACATTTTTGCCCGAAGGATTGAACGTTCTACGTTTTTTCGGGATAAAGCGGACCGGAATAGTTTTTTGGATCGGCTTGGTGGGATAAGCAAGGGGGGCCAACACGAGTTGTTCTGCGTGACAGAGATCGCAAACGGGTTGCGGCAAGAAGTTTACTATGCTATTGGGCGGTAAGAGACCTTGGTATTGGTATGGCTAAAATAGCAAGGCGATTGAATCTCTCGTTGGCCGGGGTGAGTCAGTCGGTAAAGCGAGGAGAGACAATAGTACAACAAAAGGGCTATAATCTCATCGATCCTTAAGCCTAAAACTCTAAATATGGAAATGTAAAGGTCGTCCCCACAAACTTACCTCAAGAACTGGATGGTTTCTATGGTAAACTTTCGGCAACCTTGCTCGTGATAAACTGAAGTAGTCAGTGATTTTGTGAACCGAAGCACGTCCAATAGGCTGAAAGTTTATTTTTGATGCTTTGAACAATCTCTTTGGCTTCTTTTAATCCGTGGTCTGGTTTCAAGTTAGGCGGTATCGGGTAGGGTTCTTCTAATGCAACTTCAATTCCTGTGACACCTGCAATCGAAGCGAGCCAGCCGAGCGACACGACCTGTAGACTGGAGCTATAACCGGAGCCCACAAAATCGATGAGCTTGCCCTCACAGATTTTGTCTGCCGTCTCGCTTACAAGCGTTGCCACCATTTCTATTCCTTCCAGAGTTAGTCCCATTTGCGTTATCCGATCTGTGAAATGTGGGTCGCTTCCATCCACCATCAATATGATTTCGGGTTCAAATTCTTCAGCCAAAGGAAGGAAAACTTGGTTCAGCGCATATTTGTAGAGCATGTCCCCCGCGCGGGGTGGCAAAGGGACGTTGACGGAATAGCCTTTGCCCAAGCCGTTGCCAATCTCATCCGCGAAACCTTTGCCAGGATACAGCGTGGAAGGATCCTGATGCATGGATAGATACAACACTCTTGAATCTTCGGAGAAAATTTCATAGATGCCGTCGCCCGCATGGGCATCCGTATCAATGATAAAAATCCTTTGGACACCAAAATTTTGAAGTAAATTCTGGGCACATATCCCTACATCACTGAACACGCCAAAACCTTTTTCGCGGTTCCTGCTTGCGTGTTGCACTCCGCCTCCGATCACAAACGCCTTGGTATATTCTCCAGAATGAACCAGCTCTCCCGCATACTTCCCAGCTCCTGCCAACAGCTTTGCAGCTCTTACTAGGCCAGGAGAAAGCGGCGTATCAAATGGATCCCTGCTCTCGCACCTTTCAATACGTTCAATATAGTCCTCGGTATGGATCAGTTTTAGATCACCGTCAGTGGCATAGGGCGGACTCACAATTTTAAAGTCGGAATAGTGGCCAAGTCTTTCCTGAAATAGCTCGATAAAATTTTGGTATCTATCCTGCGTAAGCACATGTCCAAGATCATACTCCCTCAACTTTTCGCTATATAAGATGGCGAATTTACCCATGGTCTCCTCCCATAAACTCAGATTGTGCCGACCTCCTTATGACCTTAACACATTTGGCCCAAAACTTGTCAGAAGCATTGGCAGAAGTTACGCTTTGAGTTGTAACTTTCTATAATGACGAGATAGGGGACGTTCGTTCTGAACGTGCCTAGAGTGGCTGCGATGAAATGAACATCTCGTGTGTTGCAACGGCCCTTTTGCCATGATAAGTTACCCAATCATGAGTCGCACGGTTACACTTATGCATGCCCGGAATGAACGTCCCCTATCCCGCTATGGCTGGCATATTTGGAAAATATGCTGGTGCCAAGCGTAGGGATGAAGGAATGCGGTAAATACCGGACCAAGCGGGTAATTCTGGAATGCTACAATGGCATGGCAAAGGCTATGAAAACCGGTCGGCCTTACCAAACGATCCTTGATCCACCACCAGCCGACCCCCGCGTTATGAGAAGTTGATGTTCCAAAACTAGAGAGGAGACGGAAGAAAGCTAAATGAAGATAAAAGCCGGAAAACTTTATGCGGTTATTACTGGGGACATTGTGAGTTCCTCGAAACTGCCACCAGAGAAACGGCAACAACTTCATGTTGTCATGAACGAAGGATCAAATGCCTTGCGCAAGGCTTTCAAAAAGGACGTCCCGCTGGATGTTGATATCTTCAGAGGGGATAGCTGGCAAGTACTGATACCCGATCCCTCAAAATCGTTACGAATAAAAAGAAAAAGGGGTCAAGTCTGCTCTTGACTCTTGCCTACGCTGTCAGCCACCCTGAAAAAGAAAAAGGGGTCAAGTCTGCTCTTGACTCTTGCCTACGCTGTCAGCCACCCTGTCCACACGTTTCTTAAGTCGGGTCCCATCCGTCAGCATCTGCTTTTTCATTCTTTCGATGATGCTGCTTAGGGAAACTACGGGACGTGCTTGACCAAGTTGACTTACCTGGAGCAACCAGCCCCCTTCCCCCAGCAAGTGTAAGGCGCTGCGTTAATGGAAGGTATTTCAAAAT
>JABXJW010000042.1 GCA_013375395.1 Desulfobacterales bacterium | reverse complement strand
GGCCGCCATTAGGTTGGCCGAGTTGGTCCACGCAAGACTTCTTGATATGGGAATGCATCCGGTCCTCCGTGCGGGTTTGACCTACGGAAAGGAGCGCAATTTTTTCAAGAAGGGCAACTCCGGGCAACTCGTCTTCCAGGCTCCGGGCGAAAAGGAACTCTGTGAGAACCTAAACGGCAGCATCTATTTGCACGCCCCGGAGTCTCTTACCCATCTAAGCGACATAGATCCTAAGAAGATTGGAAAAGCAACAATCTCGCGAAAGCCCTTGCGCGAGATCCTGGACGGACGAGAGGATGCCGGGAAATTTGGCTGGACCCTTTGTATTCTGCCCACCCCAGAGCCGGCAAAACACGCTAGGCTTTCCCTGAAGCAGTATGCTAACCAGATTGCCAAGGCCTGTTACCTTGAAGCAGATGATCCTGTTAATGAATGGAAGGCCATTTACAAAGAAGCCACGGCCATAAAGAGATGGATGAACAGCATGGATGTTAAATACTATCATATCGAATCGGAATCGATCGATCTGAAAATCACACCTGGGGACCGGAGAAAGTGGATCGGGATCTCCGGGCACAACATCCCAAGTTTTGAGATCTTTCTTTCCCCTGACTGGAGGGGGACCGAGGGAGTCTATTTTGCCAACCTGCCCTCTTTCAGAAGCGGCAACCGCGTGGAGGGTGTGAAATTGGAGTTTGCGAAAGGCAAGGCCGTAAAGATTGAAGCAAAAAAAGGCGAGGATTTTACAGTCAAACAACTATCCATGGACAAAGGCGCCGGGAGAGTCGGAGAGTTTTCATTGACCGACAAAAGATTGTCAAGGATTGACAAATTCATGGCGAACACCCTTTTTGACGAAAACTACGGTGGGCGCCATGGAAACTGTCACATCGCTCTGGGTGCATCATATTCGGACACCTATGATGGCAATGCCGCTGAGTTGACAAAAGAGATGAAGAAGAAACTGGGATTCAATGATTCAGCGCTTCACTGGGACCTGGTCAATACCGAGAGAAAAACAGTAACCGCCCATCCGGTTTCCCGGGCCAAGGTGATAGTCTATGACAACGGGATGTTCAAGAATTGACGGCTTCGTAAAAAGTCCAACTTCTGCGTTGCGCTGCATCCTTCGTCACTGCGGCGTACCAAAAGTACGCCTCATTCCTCAGGATTTGCGCCTAGCGGCTTGAAAAGAGGTGCGCGCCTTGAATTTGGAGCTTTTTACTTTGCCGTCTAATTTGGACTTTTTACGAGACCATCAAGAATTGAGGATGAGTAACAATTTAGGTCTTTGAAAACACGGCCGCTCCAAGGATGATCAGATTTTGAGCCGTGTAAAACTCGGGCCAAAGTGAGCCTAAAGAAAGAACGGTGTCCACTTGTTAAATGATACCAAGGATGTTAGCTCCTTGTTTAGAATTTAAGTATGATCTGCTAGCTCCCCGTTCTTTCTCAAGTCTCACTAAGACCCTCAGACAGTTACCCGGTTCAAAATCTGATCATCCTTGGAGCTCCTTCGAACCTGTTTGTTTCATGAGGCTAAAATGACACGATGATGAGCACTATTTGTTCACTCACTAAGGGCGAGCCCTAAGCTCTTAAAGAGCTTAGACCGGTATGAATCTCCTTGATGGCAACCTTGGTTATTGAATAGATGGGTACGGCAAATATCATTCCGAGTACACCTCCCAGTTGCCCCCCGGCGATAATTACAACAACGACGACTAACGGATGCATATTTACTATTTTTGAAAAAACAGCGGGAATGATTACAAGCGTATCCAGCAGCTGTGCGATCCCATAAACCATACCCACCCAAAGCAACATCATCACGCTTCCGGTGTCGACAAAGGCAATAATAAGGGCCGGTATGGTTCCAATGATAGGGCCCACATATGGAATAAGATTCGTCAACGCAGCGATTACTGCCAGGACAACGGCATATTTGATCCCAAGCAATGTAAGTCCTATGAAACAGGTTAAGCCGACACACAGAGCTTCGACGAGGCGGGCCCTGACAAACCCGCCCAGCTGTCTGTTAATCTCATAAAACAAGTTAAGCGACATTTCAAAATACCGGTTCGGAACGGCTCCGATCAAAGCTTTTTTCATTGCCGGACCGTCTTTCAAAAAGAAAAAGCTTATGAACGGAACCATTACGAGAAGTGTGACAAAAGAGCCGATCATCTTTGATGAAGAAATTAGTATATGAGATTTGCTTCCGCCCAACAGTTCTCGCTTCACAGATGAAAGAGCCGCAGAGAGGTCTATGTTGGCGGCTTGAGGGGACTTATTCCTGATCCACGTTTCAACGCAATTAATGGATTTGACAATCTTATCCTGATACTTTGGGAGTTCCTGCTGGAGGGACGAAAGTTCGCGTTCAATTGTCGGAATGATAGTTCCGAATAGAGCGCCCAGTGAAGCAGCTGCTGCCAGATAAATTATTATGATTGAAAGAGTTCTTGGAATGTTGAAGCTCTCAAGAAATACTGCTATTGGATTAAAAACATAAAAAAGAACTATTGCAAGCAGGAGAGAGACAAAAATAGTTTCAATAGCCTGGTATACATTTTTTGCAAGAGAGACAACAACAGCCCCTCCGTTCATAAGAATCATCACTATCAAAAGGACAGCTATTATCCTTATGAGAGTTATGAAGGTTTTACCGGCAGATGTGTCTTGAGTTAAAAATGAGAAATACCTCATGTCTTGTTCCATATCGGCGAGATCGGCTCTTTTTCATCTTGTTGAGGCGCCGGCCGGAGCCTTTTTGTTTCTTCCGTTCTTTCAGTTAGCAATTCCGTCGTTGTCCTCAGCCTGGAACCGATTATCTCGGCTATTCTGAGAACGATCTTTACGCCGAGTCTGGGATTACGTTCAACCAGCTCAAGCAGATCAGGCTTAAAAAAACCTATCAATTCACATTCATTGTCGGCGTATGCTGATGCGGTGCGCGGAAATCTTGTTTTCTCGACGAGGGCCAATTCACCAAAAAAATCATTTTGCTTTAGCATTGTAATTACTTCTTCTTCGGAGTCGCCGCCTTCCTTTTTCTTGTGCTTTGTTATTCTAACTGAGCCGGTTCTTATTACATACATGCCCGTACCAGGTTCATCCTCCTTGAAAATAATTTCATCCTTTTTGAATCTTCTCAAGTGTACTATTTTCCCAATATTCTTGATATCTCTCGATGAAAAACCATCGAAAAGCGGATTGGACTTGAGAAAATAGTAGAGGGTGTCTTTTTTGCTTTTGATCTTGAAAATATTTCCCCAAAAAACATCAGGTGTCATAAATTAATGCCTCCTGTGCACTAGCCACCCTACAAGGAATAGGTATTGCTTCCAAGTCACCGTCAATAACAGACGGCTCTTACCCACTTTCCTACGTAGTGGGTGATGATGACCACCAGGACCACAATGCCCACGTGCTCGAGCACCACATGATGGGGTTTTGCGCCTTGCTGTCTGGCCATGTGATAACTGAATATGATGATCAGGGCCAGGCCCCAGGTGATGCTCACCGCAATGGCCAGATAAAGTTCAAACAGCAGTACTGGTACGACAAAGGTCAATGCAATGAGGAACTTAGAGACAAAGGTTGAAAGCGTGGCCTCCCATATCTCTCTTGTGCTATGCTGATTTTCATATTCCTCTGCAACGTGGATGCCAGCGGCATCTGAAAAAGCGTCGGCAATGGCAATGGCAATGATTCCGCCGACGACTGCAAGCTTTGATCCGGTGCTGGCGTTCAACCCCACCATCATGCCCAGTGTGGTAATCACACCGGAGGTCAGGCCAAAGCCAAAGCCTCTTTTGATTGATGTTTTCATAGTAGAATCTTTATCATTCGTTGTTTCTTAATGCCTCAAATAGCATCGTGTAAAATAGGGCCGGCTGATCATCCATCATAAAATGACCGCTCTCAGGGACTATAAAGTGCGGGATGCGGCGTTGATCCAGAAAAGTTCTGTTTGCAGGATTTACGGATCTTTCACCAAAGACGTACCACTTTTTCACGCATAATCCGGCAAACCTTTCCCTGAGGTTGCCTTCACAGCTTTCTCTGACCAGTGAAGCCGAGCTCAAATAAAGGGCCTTTGGATTTACTTTGGAGATGTTGTCGCAGTAATTCTTGAGACCCGGGGAAGGATTCTTCTGTAGGGCCTCTCTCAGGTTGCTTCTGAATTCGCCAAACCCTTTGCTTTCGAAGGATTGCAGGCTGCCGGAGGCGACCTTGCCGCTGAACATGCAATCTTCAGAGCCAAGGTTTCCTTCGAGATTAAAAAACGCCTCCACTTGTGTGCCCAAAGTCTCGGCCAGATAGAGGGAGATGACCCCTCCCATGCTGTGTCCCACCAGGATTACGCGGGCAAACTCAAGGCCCCTTATCCATTTTGCGACAATCTCGGCCTGGTCCTTCATGCTGTAAGAAAAGTCATCCGGCCTGCTGCTTTCCCCGCAGCCCGGAAGGTCCAGAGAAGCCAAGGTATAACCGCTGAAGGATTCCATCTCAAAACAGCGGTCAAAGGAGTTTTTTGAGGCGCCCAGTCCGTGGATAAAAACAAAACTTTCGGGCCCGTCCCGCTTCAGCCTAGAGGAAAGTCTGTGTTTTCCGATAGTTGAAAATGGCATCTGCCAAAACCAATGTCGAGAAGGAGAGTTTCTCCTCAAGAGGCGATCAGCTTTAATTGGGCGGGCGTCAAATACCACCCCAGCCGGCCTGAGTGTGTAGGAAGTTCGTCCACTTTGATGCAGCAGCATCCACCCATCTCAAACTGCACGGCTGCCTTTGAGCCCTCTGTGAGCAAGAAGGATGCCGTTTCAGCAACAGACGGAAGGTGCCCGGCAATCAGCACCCGCCCGGCGCCTGAAAGCTCGGACAATGCCTGAACCGTCTCCTCGGGCGGCGTCATGGCCTTGACCTTTTCTGTCTCAACGATCTTATCCGATGCAAATCCCACTTCTTCGGCCACGATGGCGGCCGTCTCCTTGGAACGTTTCTTTGGGCTTGACAAGATCACATCAAAGGAAATTCCCATTTTTTTGAGGGCCTTGCCGCCGGCATGAATCCTCTCCTTACCAGCGGGGCTGAGACCCTCCTCTGGGTCCTGATCTTTGGGGAGAGCCGGGCCGTGTTGCATGAGATAGATTTCCATGCGACCACCTCCTTATTCGGATTGTCAGCTTTCAGATCTTCTAAGCCATTTCGGATAAAGAAGAAATTCAGCAACAATTTAGCCTTTTGAAAAGATCGCCGTTGAGGCCTGCTCCAGTCTGTTTGTTTCATATGGCCAAAATGATACGAAATTCAATATCAGAAGACGCCTCGGGCGTCAACAGGTGCGCATATGGCTTCCCGCTTTCTTGAGGCATTACTTATTCTTTAAGGTAGCTGCCCACTATGGGAATGGCTTCGCCGCAGCCGGGGCAGGTATTGTGAGCAGATATGTGGTATGCCTTTATATCAAAGACATGTCGCTCAATTAGGATCGTGTTGCAATTGGGACAATAAGTACTCTCAAAGGGGCTCCCTGTGACATTGCCCAAATAGACGTAGGTCAAGCCCTCGGCAATCCCGATATTCCTGCCTTGTTCCAGGGCAGCCACGGGGGTTGGAGGTGCATCAAATTCATACGCCGGGTAATAGGCAGAAAGATGCCATGGGATATCTCTGCCCACTTCCTTTTTGATCCTCTTTGCTATTTCTGTCAAAATGCATGATCATCATTTATCCCTGGAATGACCAGTGTGGTAATCTCTACGTGAATACCCAATTCTTTTGCCAGGACCGTATTCCTCCACACCTTATCTACATCAGCGCCACAATATTTCTTGACCCCCCTTTTATCCCCTTTGACATCAATGCTCATGGCGTCAAGTCCGTGAGCGGCCAGAAGCTCCATGGCCGCCTTGCTCATATAACCGTTTGTGACGTACGTGTTGTAGTATCCCGCCTCTTTTGACAGATCGAAGACATCCAATGCATATTCGAAAAGAAGGGTGGGCTCGTTAAAGGAGATGCTGGTTCCCCTGCAGCCGTATAGTTTCATCACTTTCATAAATTCTTCCGGGCTCATATAGGCGCCTCTTTTTTCCCGGGGCCGTGATTTGCTCAACTGCCAGTTCTGACACCACGGACAGGTAAAGTTGCATGACCAGGTCCCGATTGTCAGGGCAATGCTTCCGGGATAAAAATGGAAGAATGGTTTTTTCTCGATGGGGTTGGCGCTGAGAGAAGATACTTCTCCGTAGACTATGGTGTAAAGTTTTTCATCTATGTTTTTTCTTGTCTTGCAAAATCCGAAAGCATCCGTGCGTATCTCACAAAACCTCTCACAGGTGCCGCATCTCACTTTTCCTTCACCGGTCTTCTCGTAGAGAAGGGCCTGTCTGATTTTCGGGTTGGCCAAGTCTGCAGCTTGCTTTAAGGGCTCCATACTAAATACCTATCAAGCCGGAAGAAAAAGAATAATCGTATCATTTTAGCCCTATGAACGAAACAGAATGAAACAGGCTGAAACGGCGGTTAAATTTTAATCTGTGTGTAACTACTCAGGTTGTCAGGTTCACGGTTCACGGTTGGCGTACCGCAAGAACCGGACAAACTCCGCATTCATCGCTCTCTAACCTTGAACCGTGAACCTTGGAACTTTGAACCTGAGTAGTTACAGCTGTTCTTTTTTTACGCTCACTTGGACGCGAGTTTTACACGAATTAAAATTTGATTGCCGTTGAAGCCGCCATCCTTTTGAAAGGCTAACTTCTTACGAATAATCATAAAAACAAAGGTAAGTCTCTTTTCAAGGCGTGATTGTTTTTATGATTTTCTGCGAGAAAAAACACCAAGTCCTCAACAATAACAATACAGAGTTTTGAGCTTGTAGTCAAAGGAGGCGATTGTAAGAAAAATCAGCCCTTGTTGGCTTGACAGGACGTCGCGGCCAATGTAACTGAAATTAACATATGAAACATATTAGTATATCTCCGCAATGGGAAGCAGGGGCAAAAGTAGACTGAAAAGGGTCGTAACAATTTAGGTCTTTGAAAACACTGCCGCTTTGTTTCATAAGGCTAAAACGATACAAAAGGTCCTGGCATGAAGCCGCAAACAGTTGCAGGGTATGCGATTTACTATCTTTCCCGAGGCTGGTCGGTAATCCCGCTTCGTCGGCAGGATAAACGCCCGGCCATTCGCTGGCTGGAGTATCAGCATCGCCTGGCCGGCGAAGATGAGGCAAAAGACTGGTTTCATCGGTGGCCGGAGGCCAATGTCGGCATTGTTACGGGGGGCGTATCGGGGCTTGTCGTTCTCGACGTCGACCCCAAGCATGGCGGTGACGCCAGCCTGGAGGCAATGGACAAAGAACATGGGCCGTTGCCTCGGACAATCGAAGCGACAACCGGCGGCGGCGGACGACATATTTACCTTGCTCACCCGGGCGGCATCATACACAATAAGGTTGGCCTTGCACCGGGCATCGATCTACGCGGCGACGGCGGCTGCGTGGCGGCGCCGCCGTCGTTACACGCGTCCGGTCGGCGTTACGTTTGGGCAGTATCACATGAGCCCGACAGCACGGCGCTGGCCCCTATGCCCGGCTGGCTGCTGCGGGAAGTAACGGCGGGTGGCAGGCACGTCGGCCATCCAATTAGCCATTGGCGCCATCTCGTCACAGAGGGTGTGCCGGAAGGTGAGCGCAACAATACCATTGCGTCTCTTGCAGGCCACCTCCTCTGGAATGGAGTCGATCCGGATGTTACAATGGAGTTGCTCTTATGCTGGAATCTCGTCCGGTGCCGCCCTCCGCTGCCCGATGACGAGGTTGTACGCACGGTCAAAAGTATTACGCGCCTGCACATGCATCACGGTGAACATGTCGACCCGTCGGTATTACAAGAAGACTCATGACCGGATCGCAGGCTATTTCTTATCCAGAAGTAACCACTTGATTGCGATTGCTTCTTTACTATTCACCAATGATTTTCACCAGAACCCTTTTTCGGCGCCTGCCGTCGAACTCGCCGTAAAAGATCTGCTCCCAGGTCCCGAAATCGAACCTCCCATCCGTTACGGCAACGACCACCTCGCGGCCCATGACCTGTCGCTTCATGTGGGCATCCGCATTGTCTTCGCCTACATTGTGACGATACTGGGAGACCGGCTCATGCGGCGCCAGCTTTTCCAGCCAGACATCGTAGTCGTGGTGAAGACCGGACTCATCGTCATTAATAAATACGGAGGCTGTGATATGCATCGCGTTTACAAGTACGAGACCTTCGGTGATCCCGCTCTCCCTCAAGCATTCTTCCACCTGCGGGGTTATGTTGACAAATGCGCGGCGTGTTGGCACTTGAAACCACAACTCTTTTCGATAGCTTTTCATAGTCTGAAGCTCCTTATAACATAAATCACGGCCGTGTCGCAACAGATTGAAATTGACCGACCGAACAAGCTGCGTTAAATATTACGTTGATAATCAATCTGAAAATTGCAGATCTCAGGAGACTGTCACGTTTTCGTTGACAGGCCCCCATTTGTTCGACATACGCAAAGGGTGCGTTTTCCTTACTCAAGATCCTTGCATAAAATGAACGTTTGACGTAAGTGTAAGCGATTCGGGGGTATTCATCCAGCATATCATTTTGGGGCGACGAGGCCCTTCCTTGATGATCTCGTAAAAAGTCCAAATTAGACGGCAAAGTAATCCGCCGAAGGCGGACCAAATTCAAGGCGCGCAAATTCTGAGGAATGAGGCGTACTTATGGTACGCCGCAGTGATTTACCCTGTTAAATCGGCTCCGCCGTCTCGCATAGCGAGAATTTAACGGGGCAGGGGATGCAGCGCAACGCAGAAGTTGGACTTTTTACGAAGCCGTCTTCCTTACAGGTGGAGCAATGGCTGGTATAAGACGAACACTCTTCCATCTTGTGACTCTTGTTTTGATTGCCCTCATGCTTGTGGCTCTCTTTTTTGGAAGAATCTTGACGGAGGCTGGAGAGTTTCTGGTCTTGGACGAGGAGCCCGTGCATGCCGGTGCAGTGGTTGTACTCTACACAGGAACCGAGTGGTACCCGCGATTGATGGAAGCAGCAGCCCTTTACCGGGAAGGGCTGGCAGATAAGGTGGTCATCAACGGGAATCGCAAGACCAAGATTTTGAGAAGGCTGGAGGAAATGGGCTTTCAAAGCTGCTGTGCATGGCATGAGAATGCATTACGCATACTTGCCCTACAGGGCGTGCCGAGGGAAGCAGTGATAACGGTAAACGCAGAGGACGTCTATGATACCGTGACCGAGGCAAGGGTGGTGGGAGATGCCCTCATCGAAGCAGGCATTTCCGACATTATCATAACAACGAGCAAGTATCACATCAGACGTGCCCGTTATATCTGGAAGCACACTCATCCGAAGCAGTTCAATATCTGCACTGTTGCAGCCCGCAATGATCCGTTTTCACCCAAAGGTTGGTGGAAAGATGGGCGTCAGATTCGCTGGGTCATGACTGAATACGGCGCTTGGATTTATTACTTATGGAAGACCCTTGCAATGATCGAGGATTAGCTGAAACGTAAGAATTTGGCCTTTTGAAAAGATGCCGTACATCTGTCGGCCGCCAAGGGGCATCTCTTTTTGAGACAGGCCAAGTCTCATCCTGCTCGTTGGCGGATGACAAACATCATTTATTAGTGTTTTTGAATACCCCGCTGCTTGCGGCGGGGTTGCCGCTCAGTTCCCTCTCCCATGGAGGGAGAGGGTTAGGGTGAGGGGGTATAAAAAAGGGAGCTTCATTGTAAACGGCATTATTCTTCCCGTAGTAACCGGGTTTGGGGTAAATAGCTCATGAACTCTTCAATTGTGTATTGTGGCAGCGTGGAAATTGCCACTGATGTCGGCCCCGATATTGTGGACATTACCGATCAACTCACGCAAATAGCGCACAGGGCCAACGTTGAAAACGGCAGCTTGCATGCTTCGGTCGTAGGGTCGACAGGATCGCTGACAACGATTGAGTATGAACCGGGAGTCGTGGAAGATTTGAGGCGGGCCATAAGGCGACTTGCCCCTCCGGATATCGAGTATGAACACGAAAAGGCTTGGCATGACGGAAACGGCCACAGCCATGTGCAGGCCGCCTTACTGGGGCCTTCTGTTGTAATACCGGTGCGCCGTGGCGCGTTGGCCCTTGGAACGTGGCAGCAAGTCGTCGTCATCAACCATGACAACCGCTCTCGACAAAGGCGCGTGGAGGTCACAGTCGTTGGTATCCCGAGGGGGCAAAGGAACTAATAATAGATCTTGTGGAGGTAAGTAGGTGAAAATTGAAGAAATAGAGACAAGAGACTTGGAACCCGACAAATTTATAGAAGAGAAAATAGCAGAAATCACCTCTTCTGCCGACAACGGCCGGGCTGTGAACGCACTGTCCGGGGGCGTTGATTCTGCAACCGTGACGATGTTGGGCCATAAGGCTTTGGGGGACGGGCTCAAAACCTATTTCATAGATCATGGTTTGATGAGACAGGATGAACCCCAACAGATTGTTTCGCTGTTCAAGAAGTTGGGTGTGCCAGTGGAAATCGTTGATGCCCAAAGCGAATTTTTCAATGCGCTGGAGGGCGTTGCGGATCCTGAAGAAAAAAGGGAAGCTATTACCCATGCATTTTACGAAGATGTTTTTGGTAGGCTCGCAAAGGACAGCGGCGTAAAATGTCTTCTCCAGGGGACAATCTACACGGATATAGAGGAAACAGTAGCAGGCGTAAAAAGGCAGCACAACATTCTTGCGCAGCTTGGGATCGACACAGAAGACAGCTACGGGTACAAGGTGATAGAACCTTTGATCCAGCTTAGAAAACCGGCCGTGAGGAAGGTTGCAAAAGCCTTGGGGCTTCCGGAAGAGATATACAACAGGCCGCCCTTTCCTGGCCCTGCATTATCGGCCAGGGTCATAGGAGAAGTCACACCGGAAAGAGTGCGTCTTGTTAGAAAGGCTACAAAAGTTGTTGAAGACGAGTTGTCGCATACGGAGGCCTTTCAGTATTTCGCTATTTTGCATGAAGATAAGGTCACCGGGGTGAGAGACGGAAAAAGAGATTATGGTTTTCAAATAGAGGTACGATGTTGGGACAGCCAGGACGCAAAAACGGGATCGCCAACGAGGCTTTCCTACGATATTCTGGACAGGCTGGCGCAAAGAATAACCTCAGAAGTCCTTGGTGTTGTGAGTGTGACATACAACATCACCAAGAAGCCGCCTTCAACCATAGAGGCTGTTTAAGAAAAGTCGGAAGGCCAAGGCCGGATCACACCGGATCTTGTCGCCGCCGAAGAGATTGAGAACCGATTGCCACGATGCAGACGTTAGAATCTTTGATGACGATTCTGGTTCCATTGGTGATCATCATGGACCCTTTGGGCAATTTGCCGTTTTTTCTCCTTTTCACGGAAAGAAACAGTCCCCCGGAGCGTCGTAGAATGGCCGCTGTTGCCTCCATCACAGCCTGCCTGATACTTGTCTTTTTCGGCATGACGGGTGATTTTGTCCTGCGCTTTTTTGGAATCGGCCTTCCGGCTTTCCAATTGGCGGGAGGTTTTGTCTTTTTTGTTTATTCCTTGCAGATGCTGCGTTTGATTCCAGGCGGGATGAAGACGACTTCTGAGGAAGAACAAGAAGGTGTTGCAAAAGAGAATGTCGCCCTGGTTCCGCTGGCAACGCCGTTGTTGGCCGGACCTGGCGCCATTACGGCTGTTTTGGTATGGCAGCAAACCACGGACGGCCCTGGGAATCAAGTCCTGTTGCTGGTGACAATCATGATGGCCTGTCTAATTGTTTACCTTGTTTTTCACTTCGCGGGCCGGATCATTCGAGTGATGGGAGTAGGCGGCATTCGCGTGATGACACGCCTCATGGGATTGTTACTCGCGGTCATTGCCGTGCAGTTTATGGTAAGCGGGTTTCAACAAATTCGGTAATGCCTATGGTTAAGGTGACGGCTTTGGCTGCCTTGAGTTACTAATGGGAGCATAATATTGTTTGCACCAGACAATGCAGAGATATTTTCTGCTATCACCCGTGACAGCCGGTCGATGTTCAGATGCAAGCTATTATATGCTCCCATTAGGAAAAACGAATATAGAAAGGAGATACCGAGGTAGTATGGATACGATCAAGATCATGCCCTGTCTGGACATGAAAGAAGGCCGGGTGGTAAAGGGCATCAATTTTGTAGATTTGCGGGATGCAGGCGATCCCGTGGAAAACGCGGCGTTTTATCAAGAGGAAGGGGCCGACGAGCTTGCCATGCTGGACATAGCGGCAACGGTGGAAAACCGAAAGACCAGGCTGCAATGGGTCAAGAATGTCTCGTCAGTTATAGATATTCCTTTGACGGTTGGCGGCGGCATCGGAGGCCTGGAAGACATCGAATCGGTTCTGGAGGCTGGGGCTGACAAGATTTCCATGAACAGTGCTGCTGTGAAGAACCCGGATCTGGTCATGGCGGCGGCAAAGGCATTCGGCCGGGACAAGATTACCGTGGCCATTGATGCCAAAAGGAACAAGGAGATGCCGTCAGGGTTTGAGCTGGTTGTCTCAGGCGGCACCAAACCGGCAGGAAAGGACGCTGTTGCCTGGGCAAAAGAGTGTCAGAAACTGGGCGCCGGTGTGATCCTGCCGACAAGCATGGATGGTGATGGGACCCAGGCCGGCTACGATCTCGAATTTACCCGGGCGATTTCAGATGCTGTCTATGTGCCGGTGGTTGCTTCAGGTGGGGCAGGAAAGCTGGAACATTTCTATGAAGGAGCCGTTCAGGGGGGTGCGCAGGTTCTATTGGCCGCTTCGGTTTTTCACTATCGCATCCTAAGCATTGGGCAGGTTAAGGAATATTTGAAAGCAAAGGGGTTGCAGGTTGCCTTATAGGGCTTGCTGCCCTTCTGTCCGTCAACGCTTTCTGCGAACAAGCCGTCTCTTGACCGCTTTGCTTCGAGGCCTTCGCACAACAAGGCGTTTTCTTTTGGGCGCTTGGAGGCTTGAAACCACCGAGCTTTCCGGAAGATCGACGCTTACTTGCCCGGCGCTTACTTCCTCGCTCGTTTCCCACGGAGGCTTTTGACGGTGGTGACAGGTTGCTCTGGGGCACCTGAAGATCGTATTTCCAGCCCTGTCGGTCGATTCTATTAAGAATGGATTTTTGCACTGTGGGCAAGTAATGTGATACGGTTTGCCCCAACTTATAAAGATGCAGCCTTTGGTGGGGCACACATAGAAATGTTTGCCTTTTGCCGTCTCCTCCTTTCGGACCCTGCCGGTGCCGCAGACGGGGCATTTCATGGCCAGGGCTTCTTCAAAGGCCGCGATGCGCTCTTCGATGCTCTCTTCGCCGGTAACAGCCTCCTGTTCTTTGGAAGCGACCTCCTCTTTGTCGTGAGCCTCGGCAGGTGGGGGTGCTTCTATGTCGGCTTCCTCCGGCCGGGCTTCTGTTTCAAGGCCTTCTTCTTCCTGTGCATACTGTGTGACGGATAACGGCACTTCCTGCTCGGAAGCTAGTTCTTGTTCCGTATCGGCATCAGGCATCTCTTCCAACGTTTCGGAGTCGTCGCAGGTGGCTTCCTCTTCAGCGAGTGTTGTCTCTAACGGGCTTCCCTCCGTGGAGAATTCGGCAGTGTCTGCAGGTTCGAATTCCATCGGGAATTCTTTGATTTCAAACTGTTCCACACTTCCTGTTGCTGACAGAACTCTGGGTTCACCAGCAGACTCGGGGCTGCGTTGTACCATTTCTTGAGCCTGTAGTCTGCGCAATACTTCCGACAGGGCCTGTCTATTTGTCGGTGTAGGTTGCTGCCCGGCTTCCCGCCGGCCTGCGGTGTGCTCTGGTGTTTCTCTTGACAGCACAACCCCGTGCATCTGCAATGTCTGGTCAAATTGGTCGATGGCAGGTTCCAGCCGCTTACGGCCCGTCAGGACCTCCTCCATAGTCTGGACAAGGTAGGCAACAAGATTCATCCCGGGTATTCCAGGAAAGGCATGGTCGAGCAATTGGGCCATGCTCATGGCAGGCTTTGTGGCCAAGAATCTACCATCAGGCCCGATATCTATGTAGCCCTTTTGAATCATGTCTTGAAGCGCTAATTCCTCGTCCTTGCGTGGTTCGAGGCCGAACGCTGCCAAATTGTTAAGGAATGTTTCATGTGTGTACCGTTCGGGCGGGTTGGATGGAGACCCTTCGATTTCACTTTCACATTCTGCCAGTAGCACAAGAGACGATATCGTAGCCAGATTCAGGGGCAGGTCGCCAATCCCCTTGCTGGCTCCGACCAGCCGTTTTATGTTCTGGGCCAGTGTTGCATCGAACTGTTTCCTTACTTCATCTGGTAGCAGATTGTTTTGTTCGGCATCCTTTTCCATTGAATTTTGCCCCTTTTACTTTTTGATTCAAAGGGTTATGACCATTGAGCAGGGATCGTCCACCTTGATGGGAAAATCCGCGTTGCCTCTGAGTGAAGCCTCTCTCATGACCTGGGGCGAACAAAAGGGGAAGTTCTTATCCCTGCCGTCTCTGAACGCTTATGTAACTACCTAAATATATGCAAATAACATACCGAGGCTAACAAATTGGAATCTAAAATTAAATGGTTTGAAAGCACATGAAGTGTTCGCGGAGTTGATAGCTCCGGGCTTTTATACAGGCGGGCCTGGCATGTTTTGTGCTAATTTATGGAAAAGCTTTGTTCTTGAAGATCCATTATTCCAGTTGTGAGCGAAGCGAACTAAGTTCGTTAACAGGAGGTTTTTTGTGGCAGCAGTCATACTCCTGACCGGGATCGATGAGGCATTATCGAACCTGAACTATCGAAATCCCAACACATTAAAGGCCAGGCTTGTTCACGCCATAAGAGGCTTCTATGAAGATGATAGTTCCGTTGAGGCCTTACGGGGCATAGACCCTGAAGATCTCATCAGGGTACTTTGGGATACGGGCGACGACACTGCTGTAATCAAAGCGAAACGCAAGAATCTGAGCAGCATCAAATCGTCTGTCAATAGTGACTTGAAACGGCTCTACAGGGACGAGAGAAATCCGGACGGAATAATCATCGGGCGAAACAATATATTTGAGATGTCCGATGAGGCCAAAGACAATTTTCTCACGACCCTCAGGTCTACGGCAGGTGGTGCCCTTAACCTAGGGAAAATACTCGAAGTCTTGGGGGTTGTTAATGACCTGTTGGCAGACCCGAGCTCCGTGGTCGATCAAAAGCTTGAAGACGTGCGCACGGCCGTACACGATTTGTTGGAGAAACTTAGTGTAGAAACTGAACGACCCCAGGAGGTTCAAGATGCACTTGAGGCGGTTGAGGTCGACGAACATGAGGTTGAAGAGGTTGAAGTGGAGGAGGGCCTCGAAGATGAGGTAGAGGAAGTCGATGAAGACGAGCTGGAAGAGGTTGAAGTGGCGGATGTTGGCGACGATGAGATAGATGAAGCTGTTGAAGACGAGGTAAAAGAAGTTGAAGTGGAGGAGGGCCTCGAAGACGAGGTAGAGGAAGTCGATGAAGACGAGCTGGAAGAGGTTGCAGTTGCGGATGTTGGCGACGATGAGATAGATGAGGTCGGCGAAGACGAGGTAAAAGAAGTTGAAGTGGAGGAGGGCCTCGAAGATCTGGGCCTGCCTGTTGGTAGTCTAGGGGGGGAATATTCTGATGGCGGTTATGAAAAGGCCGGTGAGGCCTGCAGGCTCCTGGCCGAGACCTTTGATGGCTATCTGGGCGCCATGGAGAGATTTTACAACCAATATCTCCTCATTCCGGAAGGAGATTACATTGTCGGGGCCAAGGCGCCGAAAAAGGATGAACGACCTGAACACCGGGTAAGATTGGCGCCTTTTTATATTGGTAAATTCCCTGTCACGAACGCACTTTTTGAAATCTTTGTTGAAAAAACCGGATACAAGACTACGGCGGAAAAGCTGGCGTACGGGACGGTTTACTACGGGCGTTTCTCCGAGAGCGTAGACGAAGAAACCGGATTGGTAAAACTTACGTGCAATGCTGCTGTTCGTTTCAGGACGGTATATGGAGCTTGCTGGTACCAACCGGCCGGCCCGGGAAGCACACTGCACAACAAGAGAAATCACCCAGTGGTTCAGGTCAGTGTGGAAGATGCCATGGCCTTTGCAGCCTGGACGGGCAAGAGACTTCCCACGGAAGATGAATGGGAGGCCGCGGCAAGGACTTCAGATGGGCGTGTGTTTCCTTGGGGAAACGAGCAGAAAAGCAATTCCCATAACTTTGAGGAAAGCTCTGTTGCGGACGCAACACCTGTAGATAGATACGTAGAATTCGCAAACGATTTCGGCATCGTTGACACCTTGGGAAACGTGTTGGAGTGGACCTTGGATACTTGCGAATCTCCATATCGTACAAAAAGCGATGCCGGATACCACATTGTTAAAGGAGGTAGCTGGGTGTCCGGCAATGGTATACGCCTGTTCAGTCGCTTCAAGGTGGAGCCTGCTTCGCCTTCGAACATACTCGGCTTCAGATGCGTCGCATAACTGTTTCTTTCATAAGGCCAAAATGATACGAAAAAGCCGGTTTGATGCGCTTGACAAGACTTCAACAATAAGCTAATGAAAATATGGTGTTATTCGGAGTTGCTTTCTTACTCTATGCAGCACGAATTTAGCCTGGCAAGTGCTGAGGCGCCTTGTCAGACTTCTCATTGCTGGGAAGCACCCTTGATTCCTTTTGCTGACAATGAACGGAGGCAAATAGAATGAAAGAATCCGATTACTTGAGAGACAGTAAGAAGATTATTGACAAACTGAAGCAGATACCTACGCTGTGCTCTTTTTCGGAGAAGGAGCTGCACGGGGCATTGCAGTTGAGCAAGATAAGAAAATATGAACCTGAGGAGTTGATTATTGAAGAAGGGAGTTACGACCAGTGGGTATACTTTCTTGTTTCGGGCAAAGTGAGGATAGTCAAACAGGGAAAAGAATTGAGCGTTCTGGGCCGTATCGGGGATGTTTTCGGTGAAATGGGTGTAATAGACGGTTCGGCCAGGTCGGCTTCCGTATATGCCGTGGATCAGGTCGTCTGTCTGGCATGCGATGCATCGCATGCTGACAGGTTGTCAGGCAGTGACAGGCTTGCTTTCACCTGTATTCTGTACCAGGTATTTGCAGAATTGTTGGCCAATCGCCTGAGGAAAACCAGCGAAGAGTTGATCAAGGCAGAAAAGGAGATATCCAGTCTAAAAAGCCGGCTCAACAAATAGTCGTCACATCCCATGAATGATCCCAATCGCACCCCATCAACTGCCAGCCGCAGGTTGCCGGAAGACCTGAAGCGTTGTATCGCATTTCACGGTCATCTGTGCCCTGGACTGGTGTACGGTTTTCTGGTTGCCAAGGAGGCTGCGCGGTTTTTTGGCCTTCGTCGCTCGCGGGACGAGGAAGTGGTGGTGATCAGCGAAAATGATACATGCGCTGTGGACGCCTTGCAGGTTTTGCTCGGTACAACGATTGGAAAGGGGAATCTGATCCTTAAGGATTACGGAAAGAACGTCTTTACGGTTTTTGATCGATCAGACAAGCGGGCCCTCCGCTTTTCCCGCAAGGGCCATTACAGGTACCAAGGAGAGCGCCAAGAAGAATTTGAAGGACTTGAGGCTTCTGTTGCCGCCGGCAGGGCAACAGTGAAACAACGAATGCGCCAAAGGCTGCTCAAGGCCCTTGACCTTCTTTCCAAGCCCTTTGACGCCGTCTTTGACACCAAAGAAGTAAAATGTCCTGAGCCGCCTTATGCCCCTTTGGCCCCTTCTGCGGCATGCGCCCAATGCGGCGAAATGACCATGGCTGCCAAGATGATTGAAATAGACGATGACATGCGCCTGTGCATTCCGTGCGCCCAGGGAAAAGCCATGTCTGATTAGAGG
Source organism: Desulfobacterales bacterium (assembly GCA_013375395.1). Taxonomy (GTDB): domain Bacteria; phylum Desulfobacterota; class Desulfobacteria; order Desulfobacterales. The sequence goes on along the minus strand of JABXJW010000042.1, from coordinate 3,499 downwards.
TCAGGGGCAACAACCCGTCAATGTGTGACTCTCGCAACAATTCATGTCTTTGAAAACAAGGTCGTTTGAGCTCACTTTGTTTCATAAGGCTCAAATGATACTGACTCTCTTTGTTTCTCATCGGCCGGGCAGCTCGTCAAGAATCAAGATCGTTTTTTCTGTCCATTAATTGTCCCCTTGTAAGGTACTTCCACAAAAAGCTTTGTGCCCTGCTTTGGGCGGGACTCAACCCTCATTTTTCCGTTGAGTAGGGCGACCCTTTCTTCCATGATCCGAAGTCCCATATGTTTTTCACTGGTCCCTGAGAGCATACGATTTTGCACATCAAAGCCCTTGCCATCGTCTTCGATGCCAAGAATGATATTTGGGAAAGACCCTACCAAACGCACAGTCACACTGCTGGCGCGAGCATGTTTTTTGACATTGTTGAGGCTTTCTTGAATCACGCGATACAGGTTAATCTTGGTATGGAAATCGAGTTTTGACTCATCTATTCCGGCGGCAAAAAAGTCAACCTTCACTCGGTTCTTATCGAAGAACTCTTCGCAATACCGGAGGACCGCCGGTACCAGCCCGCGCCGGTCCAGACCAGTGGAACGTAAGGTATGGGACAGATTCCGGACAGCCGCAATTGCCCCCCGAACTATTTTGGATAATTCGTACAACCTTTGTCTCATCTCCGGAGGGGCTTCCGGTTGATTATCGAAAAAGGTGTCAAGGCCGATCATTAAAGCAGAAAGCTCTTGCCCCACCACGTCGTGCAATTCATAAGATATCCTTTGCCGCACATTTTCCTGCGCGAGTAATAGTTGGTGGTTCAATCTGCGAATCTGCTCCTCGGCCCGCTTGCGCTCTTCTATTTCCTGCTTCAGTTGCTCATTCGCTTTGGTCAGTTCAGCGGTACGCTCCTCAACCCGTTGTTCCGACTTCTCATGAGCTTTTTTCAGCGCTTCTTCGGCCTGCCTGCGCTCGCTTTTCAATCTTTTTTGATCAAGTGCATTTTCCACCGTCTTTAACAATTCCTCATGCTCAAAGGGCTTTCTGAGGTAATCGTAGACCCCACTCCTCATGGCCTCTAAGGCTGATTCTACGGATGCATGCCCGGTCATGATAACGATCAAGGTCTCTAGATCCTGATTATTTATGTAATGCATGACCTGGTTTCCACTCATCTCCGGCATAACTATGTCCAAGAGGACCAAGTCGAAATCATTCTTGGCTAGATGCTCTATGGCTCTTTTGCCGCCATTAGCTGTGTGTATTTCATACCCCTGAGTGCTTAACAATGCCTCTAGGCTGTCGCACATACGGGATTCATCGTCGACTATCAAAATTTTGGGCACGTTAGGCACAACCACCTTGTGTGCCCTATCAGTGATCTTTAGTGCTAAATTCATGGAAGGGGCCCCCAAGGCGCCGATGAAACGTTTTTCGAGTAGTATGGGAAACAGAATGGCTGGCATGCCGCCTCCCGAATCCCAACAATCGTCACAACATCAAACCGAAAATAGGATGCCCAAACAAGAGCCTCTTTGAGCAGTCAAAATCTCGGCGAAAGGGAAGATCAGCGATTTGAGGTGCTTGACCTTGGAAGGCGAGTTTTCAAATTTCACGAAAGCATCAACTTTAATTATTTTATATACCATGAAGACGGCAAGCTGTCAAGCCATGCCGATCTCTTTCGAGAGATATTGTCGGTGGCATAAAATTTATAGTAGAATAAACCAACCAGATTTTACTTAAAGGATCTTTGCCGTATTGTCGATATTACTGCAAGGAGGAACCAGGTATGAAAAAGATGACTGCAAGGCTCAGTAATGAGACCCACGCAAAATTGAAAATTTTGTCAGCGCTCGAAGGGAAATCAATGCTGCAGATTATTACCGAATGCATCGAGAAGCGCTTTGCGGCCCTGGGTGAGGAAGCTTCAAATCTGTTGAAGAAGGAACTATCTCGCAGGGCGACAAAGTGATTCAGACTCTCAACTCGCAAATAGTGCGCAGTCTGCAATAGTGGCAAATCTTTCCTATTGACAATTCAAGCAATTACCCACTTAGTTTATCAAATCGTTTCTTCGAGATGACCTGGCGCCCAAACAGATGTAAAGAGCTTGTTCGGAAAGACCTTGTGATAAGGCCCCAAGCGCCTGCAAGACGCCTCAAAAACTATGGGCCGGAAAAGTAATGGTAATTGAGGTAATAACGGTATTGCTCCTCGCTGATGAAGTCATTGTAACGCATGTCCTTTAGAATCCTTTCCAGCTTTTTCCTCCACCTGCCTGAAATATTCCTGTTCTGGTAGAGCCTGTAATGGTTTTTTCTTGGGGATGGGAGCATAAGGGCCATGAATGCTCCTTCTGCCGCATTTATCTTTGAAGGCGGCTTTTTGAAGTAAAAATGGGATGCAGCGTTCACCCCGAAGATGTCTGGTCCTAATTCCGCTATATTCAGATAAAGCTCAATAATTTGGTTTTTGGAGAACTTTTTTTCCATCCGGCGGGTCACACACAACTCCTTGATTTTTCTTATGATACTTTTTCCACTGTCAAGAAATATGTTCTTGACCACCTGCTGGCTTATTGTGCTCCCGCCGAAAGCGAATTGCCTTCGCTTTATGTTCTCCGCCAGCGAATTTATAAGCGCGTCGTAATTAATCCCATTGTGGCTGAAATAATCGGCATCCTCGCTCATTACTATGGAGTACATGAGGTCCCTGTTTATCATTTTTACAGGGACCCACTTGTAGACATTGCCTTTATCCTCCAGCCTGTTGTAGACGCTTTCCCTGGCCATCTGTCTAAGCTCATTGAAACCCATCTTCCCTACGTCCGGCATGAAGTTGAAAAAAAGAAAGACGGCAAGGCTGAGTGAAAAAAGGACGAACAGCGTCACAAAGCCGGTCCAAAAACAGAGCTTCCTAAAAAAAACAATCGGCGCCCACAAAAAAGAGAATGTCTTTTTCATGATATTTGAGACTCTGTGCTTCAAACTTTTTCCAGGGCTCATTCCGCTGCACCCGCAAACTAGCTAAAGAAATCATATAAATCCTATCACTTGTAGTCCAGGATTACAAGCCCACGACCTTGTAATTCGAAAATTCCGGGGACATATCAATGATGCGGACAGGACTTGAATTATGAGTTCCGTCTATGGTAGAGCACTTAAACTCGAGTTTCCGGGCGCAATTTATCATGTTACTTCCAGGGGAAACGCGCAGTGGCCTCTTGGCCCGGCACACCGCAGAGCATAGAGTACAGTGGTTTCTTTGCTCTCAGCTCTTCCCTATGACAAGGGGGGACCGTCATGTCCATGGTTAGAGCCCATGTCATTTCATTCTTTTTCTCCTTGCCTAGATTTTGTCTAAATTGTGTGAAAAACTTACTGGAAAAAGCAAGCCGGGCATAACTGCCGTGCTCAGGACATGATGAGAATAGAACTAGTATCTGGAGTGCCTTGAGCTTTTCAACCGGTTGGTTCTCTGTGCTGCCAAACTCTCTCAA
>JABXJW010000299.1 GCA_013375395.1 Desulfobacterales bacterium | reverse complement strand
TACCACAACAAGTAACACAAGCCATAGATCCGGGATTGCTGTGGGCGATTGTCGGAGTTGGTGCGGTACTGGTTATTTCCCTGATTGTCCTGATTATCAGAACAAGACGGGCAGTATAACCAACCGCCTGGTTTGACCGGATACAAGAGAGGGCGCTTTAAGCGCCCTCTCTTACTCTAACAAGGATGAGGTGCCTTTCAGATGAGATTCTGCCCTGGTAAGAAATGCAAGCACTATAGTAAAGCCACCAAATATCCACGTCAATGCTACTACGGGCCTCAGTGCTGGAGAGGAGACCTAGATTTAATCATAGCTACGTTAAGAATCAGGCTGTCAAGGAAAATCTAATAAGGGAGGTGATGCCGATAGGAGATAGATTAAATTCAAACCCCAAAAATAAAGGAGGAAAATAAGTTGAAAAAAAGAATCTTTAGTGTCCTGTTTGCCCTGGTGCTGGTGGGGCTGATAGCGACACCGGTGGCGGCAACGGCAAACAAGACAACGGTTGAGGTTTGGTGGCTTGAGGATGCCGAAAGATACGGGGGAGATGGCACCTGGTTGCAGTCGTGGACAAATGACCGCATCCCTCCAGAGTCGCCTGTCGGGTTCATAGAGTTCACAAAGACGGGGAAAGCTTACCACGGTGGAATGGAGTGGTTCTACAACTATTATCCTCTGGACAACTTTAGCGCTAGCCCTTTGGTGATTTCCAACGGTAAATTTGCTTGTTGGGCACGCTATACCTCACCAAAGTCGGGGTTGCCAATCCTCGATAAGATCAGAGGTAGGTTGACGATAGACGATGGCGATGGCACAGCGTACGGCTCCTATGTGCAATATAGCTACGTGGAGGGCGTGACGGATGAAGAGGCAGTGACGGATTGGTACCCAGATGCGGTGGCAACCGACGACGCGGACGTCTGGTTTATAGGGGTCACCTATTATGAAGTCCACGGTCAGGAGTAACATCCGAGCCTGCCCCAGTTAAAGGAGGTGAACGCTATAAGAAATAAACGGGGTGGTGGAGGAGGATTTAAATAAAATAAAAAGGAGACGAAAAGTTGAAAAAAAGAATACTAACTTTAGCTGTGGTTCTGGCCCTGTTGGCGGTGTTGGCTACCCCAATGGCAGTGTTCGCACAGACCACCGATGTTACCGGGAATGTGATATCGGGCTACACGTTCAGCGCGCCAGGCGCTATTTCGATGGGCGACATGGCACCAAGTGCCTCAGCCCATATCGATAGCTCCACTGATGGAAGCCTAGTGGGCAACAACGCGGCTGGTTACACCCTGACCGCCATAGATGCAAAGGGAACGAATACGGGCTATATGGTCAGCGGAAGCGATGTACTCGCGAATAAGCACGAGATAGGTCCCAGTGCCGCCGCGGTCGGACCGGCGGATGTGACACAGAGTTTCGTCGATACGACTGGTCCCACAGACACTGCTGTTGAACTCCATGTTAGCCAGGTGGTCGCTTATACTGACACCGTTGCAGCCACTTATACCATTACCATTACTTTTACGGTGACGGCTAAATAAAAGAGCTCACACGTGACGCCAACGCCAAAAATAGTCGCCTCCCTCCCCGATAGAAAAGCATCTGGGGAGGGAGGCGGACGGCGGAGCAGCTGATATTCGTCTTGTAGGAGACTATATGAAGGTTAAAATGTTCGGCGTGGCTTTGTTAGCCTTGTGCGCTGTTCTTCTTGTGTATTGGGTTGTCGTGCCTCCCGTCTTGGCCAACCCGCCCTTCACGTTCACCGCGCCAACGGCGATTGCCCTTGGTCCCATGGCACCAGGAAGTACTTATCCTGCCAGCAGCACGGGGAGCCTGACGGGCAACAACCCGACTGGTTACACCGTGACCGGCATAGATTTAAAGGGAACGAATACGGGCTTTATGGTCGCCCCCGGCCCCTATGTACTCGGGGAGAAGCTCCTGATGGGTCCCGCAGCCTCTCCGACCAACACGGCGGACACCGTAACGACCTTCCTGACGACCAGCGCAGCCGGCACCGATCCAGTTCCATTCTTTATTAACCAGGCGGTTGGTTATACTGACGCGGTTGCGACCGGTTATACCATAACCATTACTTTCACGGTGACAAAACAATGAAAGTTAAAGTCGCTAGCATTCTCATAATAGCCCTGCTGGCACTGGTGCTGCTTACTTCTCCGGTTCTAGCCCAGCTAGGTGTCGCCCCTGATTCCATTGATGTGACAGTGAGCAGAGGGGACAATTCTCTCTCCCCCGTCACTATGTGCAATAGTTCGGATAAGCCAGTGGATTTCAAGGTAGAACTGGCGGGCTATGGTCAAGGAATTGATGGAAGCAGTAAGGTATTGGAGCCCGATTCCAATCCCTTATCTGCCCTTTCGTATATTAAATTTGACCCCGCTGAATTTCACCTCGGTCCAGGCGAAAAGCAGCGGATTGATTTAATCGCCTCCATTCCTGAGGGAATTGACGGCGGCAGATATGCTATTTTGCTGGTGGTTACCGACCCCAAAGGCGAAGGCCCTATTAAGACAGTCAGCCGTCTCGGCATCCTTATAAAGCTTACTATAGCTGGTTCGCACCTCGATACGAAAGGGAGTATCAAGCTTGTAGAGCCTGGGGGAATCGAACCCAATAAACCCATCCCAATAAAAGTAACTTATGCCAATGAAGGTAACATCCATTATAAGGTTCAAAGCAGCGCAACTATTTCTAATGCCCAAGGAGACATCTTAGGCAAGGTGGGAAGCAAATCGGCGCTGGTCTTGCCTGGCTATTCCCGAGAGCTTATAGCAGAATGGGTTCCGGCCCGCGACCTTGAGCCAGGCGTATATAACATATTAGCCACCGTTTCTTTAGAAGATGGCACCCTCCTTGATGAAGCCGAAGGCAGCTTTGAGGTAAAGCACGTTGTGCCACCAACCCTAGTCGATGAGGGTGAGGTTGGTGATGGCGCCCCAGAGACCGTAACCCCAGCACCGGGGGCAGGGGTAAACTGGCCGTTAATCAGTGGCATAGTGGCTGGGGTTATAATCATTACTTTACTGATTTACTTCCTGAGACGGAGAGCTTACTAATGAAGCAGAGAACTTTTGGGGTGATCACATGAGCATACAGGTTAAGAGTAAGAAGGTACTGTTCATCATTCCCCTTATTATCTCGCTGGCTCTTGTGGTCAGCTTCGTTGCTATACCTGCTTGGGCTGGGGAACCGCAGGGTGAAGAGAAGCCGCAACTGGCTCCGGTAAATCCTGAATTTGAGGCTTACGCCCAGAGGCGACCAGCGGAATTTTATGGCTATATCCCGCCACCCATTGATTTAAGCCATCTCAAGGATATCCCTGTAGAGAGGCCAGCTCCTAGAAGGCAGCTCGCTCTTCCTAGTTCCTTTGACTGGAGAACAGAGGGCAAGGTAACCCCAGTTAAGGATCAGGGTTATTGTGGCACCTGTTGGGTCTTTGGCACCCTGGCTGCCGTAGAGTCGAAGGTCTTGATTGGGGAGAGCGTTGAGTATGATTTTTCGGAGCAGAACCTTGTCTGCTGCACTGACCCATCATGGGTTTATTTGCTTAACGACCGCTGTGGCGCAGGTGGCTGGTCATGGCTGGCTACTGACACTCTGAGCAAGAAGGGAAGCAGGCTGGAATCATGTGACCCATACGATGTGGGAACTATCGGTACCGACATTTGTAAGGATAGTTGCACCACTATTGAGTGCATCACCGGATACCGAGTGGTAGCTCCAATCACTGGTTTAGTTAAGGACGCTGTTTATAATCAGGGACCGGTGTCCGTGGCATTCCATTGGGACAGTTTCTACTTTAATCCCGACACATACATTTACTACTACCCAAGTTGCCCCTGGTCTCCCAATCATCTTGTCTCGATAGTAGGTTGGGACGATAACAAAGGAGCCTGGATTGTCAAGAATAGCTGGGGGGCTGGTTGGGGAGATAGCGGCTATTTCTACCTATGCTACGACTCGGGA
>JABXJW010000298.1 GCA_013375395.1 Desulfobacterales bacterium | reverse complement strand
TTTAGGCACTTGTTCGAGTTAGATTTGATTTTATTTTCCAAGGCTTAAACCAATCCTTGTTTGGTTCCGGCTTGTCCTTGTTATGAATTCATTGAGTTAAAAAGGACCTGGCCGTCATAATCAAAGATAACGCCCCCTACCCTCGAATGTGGGCCGGCAAAATCCCGCGCAGATCCAAGCATCCTCTTCCCTACCGCGCTGACAACTGCGGGATGCTCGTGTCGGACAAGCCCCAAAACTTGTCGAGCCGTGTTTGCATTTCTTATCAATTTTGCCAGACCACGTTCATTTGTTGCCTTTAAGGCCCAGCCGGCCAGTCTCTCCAAACTCATCCGCGCCTTGGCTGCATGGGTATGGGGGACCCCCTGGGCCATCTTGACTGCCTTGCCAAAGAATACGGCAAGCACAATTTTTTCAAACCCCTGTCTTGCTGACGCTTCTATCGAGAACTTAAAATAATCTCCAATCTGCACAAAAGCCTCTTCCGGGCTTTTATGCCAGAAGGCCTGGGCAAATCTTTCGCTTCTCCGGCCGGTTGTTAGAATGATCTTGCTTAGCCCTGTTGCCTTCGCCACTGAAACAGCAGCTCTGATAGTCGCTTTATAGGCATCGTGGGACAGAGGGCGAACAATGCCGGTAGTTCCAAGGATGGAAATACCGCCAACGATCCCAAGTCTTGCATTCAGGGTTTTTTCAGCCAGTTTTTCGCCTTCCCGCACAAAGATTTCCACAAAGACATGTTTGCTCTCGCTCCCCGGAAAAGATCCCATGACCTCCATGGCCGCAGCCCGGATCATTCTCCGGGGTACAGGGTTGATGGCCGGCTCGCCCACATTCACCTCAAGCCCCGGCTTGGTTATCACGCCGACCCCCTCTCCGCCCTGAATAGAGATATGACCGCTGTCCTGAATGCCATCGGTCATCCAGACCCTGGCGCCAATAATGGCCCTGTTGGTCACATCAGGATCATCACCAGCGTCTTTCACGACAGTGCATTCCGCTTTCCCGTCGACCAGCCTGCACCAATTGACCGGGATCTTCAGTTTCTCGCCGCCAGGGAGGGTCACATGTACGGAATCCGGGGCTTTGCTTCCCATGAGCAACATTAATGCAGCTTTGGCCGAGGCAGCGGCTGCTGTGCCGGTGGTAAAACCCGATCTTAACTTCCTCCTCGGTTTCATTTTACGACCTATCCCAAAAGGAAATAGAGCAATGCGACTAAAAAAATACTCAAGATGCGAAAGCTCTGGCTCATTAATAGCACCTGAGTCCCCAGTTTGGGCGAAAAGATTCCCACGTATCTAGGCAACTGGTGCCGCAGTGCACGTACTGGGAAGGCAATAATGTTTCCGATCAAGAGGGCCAGCACAGTCTGCTTCACAGTCAGCGCGCCTTCCTGCAAGAGTGCGCCTGCTGCTGCAAAGCCTGAGGTAAATTCAGCAGCCAGGCTGAATATGACCACAGAGGCTGCTTCAACCGGCACAAGCTTTGTGGTGACAAAGCCTGCAGTAACCTGGCGCAGCCACATAAAAAATCCCAGCTTATTGATGATAAAGACAAAGACATATATCGGGACAACGTAAAGAGCGATTTTAAAAAAACGGCGGGGAATCTTCTCCTTTGTTTTCTGCCATACCTGAGCCCAACCCTTTTTCTCGGGCAAGGGAACAGCCACAGTGCACCGCGTAATATCCAGAGCGAACCTGCCGTAAAGCAAATAGCAAAATGTTCGGAGAATGGCCGCCAGAAAGGTGAGGAGAATGTAAAGGATGCCGGCAATTCCCGTCAGTGGCAGTATAATAAAAAAGGTAGTAGGCAGATGCAGGAAAAAGGCAGGAAGCCCATTAACGAAGTTGGACAAAAACATCTCCTTCTTGCTAATCTTTTTGTCTCTGTAATATTCTACGAGCATAGTGTTGGCTGCTACACCCGAGAACAAAGCCGTGGTAAAAGCAGCCCCGCTATAGTCGCACAGATGCCCGAAACTGAGCAAAGGGCGAGAGAGCCTGCCGATTTTCGTGACCCAGCCCAGTCCTTCTATGATATTTCCTACCACAAGTCCTACGGCGATCAAAAACATAAGCCTGCCAAGGGGCCAGACAAGTCTTTTTAATATCATGTTCCAGCTTATGGCAGGGTTATCGTAACCGAAGAAAAGGACCGCCAGGAGGATTACGAAAAAAATCATAACCCCAATTCGGATGTCTCTCCTTGTTTGTGAAGGTGCCCTTCTAGTCATCTTTTCTTGTTCTTTACGATAAGAAGCGTGAAGTAATTTGGCTCCTTGTCCACCATTTCCTTGATATCGGTTATAATTTCTTCATCAGGCTGGCCACAGCATGTTATTCCGGTTGTGGAGTCCACCAAATCCATCTCCTCAAGGGTCGAATAGATATCTTGAAAATTACGGTAACTTTTTAACATCACAATGTTGTCTACCTGACTACCAAGCCTCCTTAAGTGTTCGCCCCCTTTTGCCCCTGAAAGAACTAAGAGAGGCTCTTCGCCTTCGGCTAAAGGGAGATGGACTAAGGCCGCTGCAGCCTGGTAAGATGCGATACCCGGAATCGTCCGGATCTCAACATGTGGAGCAATCTTTTTCACCTCCCGCGCTATATAGCCGTATGTCGAATAAGTCAAAGGGTCTCCCAGCGTGATAAAGGCTGCGTCTTTGCCCCTTTCAAGTTCTTCTACGATGGTGGCGGCGTTTTCTCGCCATGACAGTTCCAGGGTTTTTCTGTCTGAGGTCATGGGAAAGGAAAGCCTGATCACCGGAGTCCATTGGGGAAGATGGGGGCGGGCAATTCTTACAGCCACACTGTGACTGTTTTTGCTTGAAGATGCCGCAAAAATGGTGTGCACGCCGCCAAGAATACGAACCGCCTTCAACGATATGAGTTCCGGATCACCAGGACCCACCCCGACTCCAAAGAATTTGCCTGTTTTCCGTTTCATGATTTGCCTTCTTCAGTCTTCGAAAAATAGTTCTTGACACGAAATTTGCTATACATCGCAATTATCGTCATTCCCGCGAAGGCGGGAATCCAGTTTGTTAACGAATCCTATTATATAAATCATTCCACTGTGGATTCTTTTCTTCTATCAACCGTAACTTCCATGCTCTTCGCCATTTTTTGATTTGCTTTTCTCTGGTAATTGCGCTTTCAGCATTGTCGTGAACCTCATAATAGACGAGTGTCTTTACACTGTATTTTTTACTAAATCCTTCGACCATATTGTGTTTATGTTGCCATACCCTTTGTACCAAATTGGAAGTCACACCGACGTATAATGTACCATTTGGTTTGCTTGCCAAAATGTAAACATAAAACTGTTTATCCATAGCAATCTCTATCTGGATTCCCGCCTTCGCGGGAATGACGGGACGACAGGCAGTGCAAATACTATCTCAAAGCAAGTTTAATGAGGGCGTTTACCACGCTGACTGCTACCGTAGTCCCCCCCTTACGCCCCATACTGGAAACGAAGGGTGTACCGGCTTTCACGAGAGCCGCTTTGGATTCAGCAGCATTCACAAAACCGACAGGGAGTCCGATGACCAGAGCAGGGCGTGCAACGCCTCGTCCCAGTAGTTCCAGGAGCCTAAAGAGGGCTGTTGGCGCATTTCCAATGGCATAGATACCGTTTTCCATAAAGCCGGTGGCATGGTCCACCGCCCTTGCGGCTCGCGTGGTCCCGGCCTCTTTTGACTCCTCAATAACGCCTGCTTCATTCAAAAAGCACAGGACCTGGGCGCCAAAGGATTCCAAATCTGCTTTGCGAATTCCCACCCTGAGCATTTCAGTGTCGGTAATGATATTTTTGCCATGCTTGATAGCCTCAACGCCGGCCCGAACAGCCTCGGGATGAAATCGAACCGTCTGGATATAGTCAAAGTCGGCTGTCGTATGGATCATCCTTCTGACAACGCTCCACTGGTCCGGCGGAAAACCGTGCTCACCGGCTTCCTCGTCTATAATCTTGAAACTTTGCTGTTCAATCT
>JABXJW010000297.1 GCA_013375395.1 Desulfobacterales bacterium | reverse complement strand
GCGCATCCAACATCCATCACGCTGGGTGAGAGCACCACCATCAACGGATCAATCACCCCCATACGTACAGAATGGTTAACTGTAACCATTCAATACCGTCCCGCTGGAGGAACCTGGATCACCCTCACAACCATGACAACCGACAACAGCCAATACTCCTACGTTTGGACACCGACAACAGCTGGAACCTATGAACTTAAAGCAAGCTGGCCAGGCGACTTGCGCACCGAGTCCGCCGAAAGCGGTGTAATAACCATAGAAGCTGTAGAAATCCATGACATAGCCCTTGAGGTAGGAGGAGTCACCTTTCACGTTATTATTGAGAGCAACTCAACCGTCTCCAATTTTCAGTTAATCTCAGAAATCAAGGAAATACGATTCGACGTTACCGGGTTATCTGACACGGTTGGCTTCTGCAACGTAACGATTCCACTCGATCTACTCGGCGGTCCACACACCGTCCAAGTAGACGGTTTACTTATAACCCCAGAGGAGACGACCAACGGTACACACACCTTCCTTTACTTCACCTACAACCACAGCACCCAAACAGTTCAAATAATTGGCGCTACTGTAGCCACTCCCCCTGTGGCCTCCTTCACATTTTCACCACCTCCTCCGTACTACGTAGGTGACCAAATAACCTTCAACGCCACAGCCAGCGAAGACCCAGACGGCGAAATAGCAAGTTACCAATGGAACTTCGGCGACGGAACACCTATAGTCACAGAAACTGATCCGATTGCAACCCACGTGTACATATCGGCTGGCACCTACCCCGCGACCCTAACCGTCACTGACAATCAAGGCCTAACCGACACCGCCACAGGCACTGCGACAATTTCAGCAAAACATGATGTTGCTGTAGTAGACGTTACGCCTTTCCCAAGTGAGGTGACGGTGGGAAAACTCGTATCCATCAAAGTGACTGTTGTGAACCAAGGCACCGAAACAGAAAACTTCAACATCATAATCTACTACGACAACACAATTATAGGAACAAAATCCGTCACCAACCTGGCTTCTGGCGACTCTGAAACATTAACCATCAACTGGGAAACAACTGACATAGATCCAGGCACCTATACGATAAAGGCAGTAGCGAGCACTATAACAGGCGAGATCGATATCACAAACAACGAGTTCATCGACGACACGGTCACCATCACGGTACAAGAGGCACCGGCTCTAGGAATCCTTCTATACGTGGCAGCCGCTGGAGTGGCAGTAACCATCGTGGCAGCAATAGCCTTCTACTTCCTAAGAATTAGGAAACCAAAACCAGCATAACAACCAAAAGGGGCCTATTTTTACTTTTTTCTTTTCACATGTGAAAGACCTGCTGTGAATCGAAATTGCCAAAGTTTCGACCACAACACGGGTGAGGAAAAAGCTCATATGCCTGATTGAGCAAATATTTATTAACGCGCGCAAAATCTAGGGGTGGAATACGTGAGAGAAAGGAGTGAAAGTATGTCGTGGGAGGCGCTTTTCATGGTGCTTCTCTTATGCATAACCATAGTAGGTATAAGCACAAATTTAACTTTCGGAGTTACTCAACCCGTGATTTATGTGGATCCTCCAACAACCACGGTAGTGCTCGGCAAATCCTTTACTATCAACATGAGCATCGTCAATGTCACCTATCCAGAATCTGGTCAAGGGATTTATGGTTGGGAGTGCGACATGAGCTTCAACGCTTCTATCCTGCAAGTGGTCGATGTTGAGGAGGGCCCCTTCCTCAAGCAGGCTGGTGACACCATGTGGGCAACACCGGTGATAGACAACACGGCAGGCACTATCATCACCGGTGACCAACTTGAACCACCTTGGCCAACGTGGGGAGCCTTTTCTTACTCAGGGGTGGTGATGTTGGCCAACATCACCTTCCAAACCAAAGCCGAAGGCGAATCCCATCTAAACTTCACTTACACAAAACTCAACACGTACACTGGGACAGGCCCCCCACCACCAGTAGACCATACGGTGGTCAACGGCTCGGCAACGGTCACGCCAGGCCACGACGCAGCCGTTGTCAGCGTCACCGCCCCGGATGAGGCGGCCAGCGACTCCTCCGTACCCATTGACGTCACAGTTAAAAACGAGGGCTCCTTCACCGAAAACGTCGCCGTCACAGTCTATTACAACGAAACGTACATAGATAGTAAAAACGTCGCAAATTTAGCTGGAGGAACCCAAAACACAACAACATTCACCTGGGACACCACGGACGTATCAAAGGGTGAATACATCATAAATGCGACCGCAACCATCCCCGTGGAAAATGATCCAACAGATAACTGGAAAAACACAACAATCAGAATCGTGGAGCACGACGTAGCCGTCATCGACCTCGAGGCTCCACCCGGTGCAAAGCCAGGATCGACCGTACCCATCAACGTCACGGTTGTAAACCAAGGCAGTAACCAAGAGACAGCCCTCAACGTAACGGTCTCCTACGACGGAAACCTCATAGGGTTTAACGATACCGTCGTGCTAGATCCACAAACTAATACAACCGTTCCGTTCAGCTGGAACACCGCAAGCTTACCGATAGGCGACTACACCCTAAATGCAACTGCAACCATCCCGGTGGACGACGATCCAACCGACAACTCCAAGAATAAGACAATAACACTCTATCTAATTCACGACGTAGCTGTCATCAGCCTCGAGGTCGAATATGACCCAGAAGAACCATATTCACCCGTTGGAGAACCCATACCAATCAACGTCACGGTTAGAAACGAAGGCGACTACCTCGAAGATGTCAATGTCACGCTCCGCTACGGCTCAACCTACATAGATAGCCAAAACATCACGCTGGCTCAGGGAGCAAACCAAACCCTTTCGTTCACTTGGAGCACCACGGGCCTAACACCGGGCTCTTACATCGTAAAGGCGACCGCAAGCCTAAACTACACGGACACATGGACTGGTGACGGGGCGGAATCATTCTATACAACCCGAAAACCAGTTGATCTAGGTTCGGAGAAGGTCTATGTGAATCAAACTCTCAAGACCAAACCTGCCGACTACACCATAGACTACGAAACAGGCAACATAACATTCACGACTGCGCCAGGGGAAGGCGCAGAAGTAAAAGCAGTCTATTTCGCTAGAGACGACGACTACCCAGGGGACAACTACAAGACCGAGACAATCATACTCACGGTTCACGACGTAGCCGTCGTCAGCATCACGGCTCCATCATGGGCAAGTTCTGGTTCCAAAGTGCCCATCAACATCACGGTTAAAGACGAGGGGTCCTGGAGGGAAACCATAAACCTCACGCTCAAATACGACGATACCCTCATAGGAAACAAAACCTTCGACGTTTACAAAGATCAATCTACAACCGTTTCGTTCACCTGGAACACAACCAGCGTTTCCTACGGCAACTACACCCTAAGTGCAACCGCAACCGTTCTGCCAAGTCCAAGCAACTCCGGGGGCATTGACGACGACCCCACTGACAACACTCTTGACGACGGCACAATCTTCATAACAATTACAGGTGACGCGAATGGTGATCGCAAAGTTGATAAGTCTGACTTGTCTGAATTGAACGCAGCGTATGGTTCTGCGCCTGGAGATGCCAACTGGAATGAACGGTGCGACTTCAACGGAGACAACAAAGTCGACGCTTTAGACCTCTTTGACTTGGGCAAAAACTACGGAAAATCAATCTAACCCAAATTTCCCCTCTTTTCCGACAAACATTTTCGCGCTATTGACACACATAAAATCCTGAAAAACACGTCATCAATTCAGACCAGAATTTGAACCTTAAAAATGGTGCTCCGGCCGGGATTTGAACCCGGGTCGGCGGCTTTCTCCCGGTGTTGTTAGGGGCGAGAGGCCGCTATACTTGACCGGACTATACTACCGGAGCAGCTAAGGATTGAATTCCTCTGAGGGATAAATATCTTTTTACATGCTTCTAAAATTGTGTGAAAACATGGAAAAACATTAATTGCAGCGAGTTCGTTAAAAGTTGATTACGATTTACGGAGGATTTTCAGTGAATGAGAAAAGCGGTTTCAGGAT
>JABXJW010000041.1 GCA_013375395.1 Desulfobacterales bacterium | reverse complement strand
GTGGTCATAACTTCGGCAGCAATGCTTTTTAATGCTTGAATCATAGACTGACTGGTCGCCATTGCCTGAATGGTTGCATCAATAAGTGCCCTAACTAGAAATCTGTATATGGTATTGGCAAGATCGACGAATCCTTTTTGTATGCTTGTGACTCCAGTTATAATGTCAACTGTGGTATCAATAAAAGCAGATCTAATTGTCTCTGAAATAGATTCCCAAATTTTTGACACTGCCTTGCAGAATTTCTGCCAGAGGGATAATTGCTTCTTAATCCCCCTTCCCTGCCACTCATACCATGTATTTGTTCTCTTTTCTATGCCTTCAAATAATCCTTTCATTAGTGCAAGTATATCATCGACAAAAGCCTTGATGTCCTTTCCCATCTGACTTATCGTCTCATTTTCTGATGCTATCATCCTATCGGTGATGCCCTTAAACATTGTCTCGAACAGCCCGATTATCGGCTGGAAGATCTTCATTATCTTCTTGGTCATGGCGTCCATATCACCGAGCATCCTGTCTAACAGCTTTTTAGTCTCTTTGGTTCCTTCTTCTAATTCTGTGAGCATACCAGGGGAGCGACCCATAAAAGCTTTGCCAGCTTTCACTCCTGCTAAACTTAAAGCTCTCTCGAAGTCGCCGGATAAAATAGCGTCAAGGATAGCTTTTTGAATATCAGGTGTAGCCCGCATGAATCCTTTTTGAAATTCCTGGCTAAATTCAAGCGGGGCCTTTGCCGCTATGTCCGTGATTTCATGTTCAAACAGAATGAAAGTAGCGGCTATGGATGCAATCCATTTTTTAGCTACCGAATCATAAGTCGCCCATCCTTTGCTTGCCCACTCCAGGGCTATCCTTTGCCCTCTTATTTCACTCTCTAGGTGGCTCATATCTTTAATTACTTTGGGAGATACTATTTTTTCGGCTGCTTCCCCGACTTCCTGCATGCCTTCTCTTACTGGCTTTAGTATTTCAGGGATCTTCCCTAACCATTCCACGAGGTCCTTAATTTTATCCCAGACATTGCCAAAAAGATCCAATGTCCACTTAAAAGTTTTATCCTTGAAGTCTTCTGTCCATGGTATAAGAGTATTTTCTAGCCAATTTCTCACTTTCTTAAATAAGTCTAAGCTCCACTCAAAGGCTTTCACTCCCCATTTTTTTACCCAGGGCCATAAAGTTTTCTCCAGCCAGTCCCAGGTATCTCCTATCTTTATAATTGCCCAATTGAAATAAAGAATCGCGTGTTCCTTCACCCACTGCATTATTCCTTTGAACTTGTCCCAAACTGGATCTGTTAGATCGAGGAGCCAGTAAAAGGTGGTCTCGGCCCAGGTCCAGAGCCAGGGGATCAGGGTGTCGGTGAACCATTTCCATCCTTCCCCTATTTTCTCTAGGGTCCACTTGAACTTCACGTCCAGCCATTTTTTTATAATGTCTATGCCCGCTTTCCAATCCTCGATAAACTCGCCCCAATCAGTTGCCAGAAGCTCCAGTCCTGTGGCAAAGATCCAGCGGAATCCCTCCCATTTTAAACCCAATGCGTCCAGAACTTCTATTATTATGTCTCTTGCCCCTAAAAATATCTCTTTGAGGCTCAAACCAATCGTTTTTATGACCTTCAAAGCTGTTTCCCAACCACTAGCTTGCTTCTTCGTCTCTTTTTCGATAGTGCCTGTCGTCTTCTCCATTTCCTTTTCGATACCAGACAAGGCTTCCCATATTCCCTGAAAAATAGGCTTCAGGAAATCCCATGCCGCCTTGGTCTTTCCCTGTATGTCCCCCCAGTTATATGCCCAGGCCAAAGCTAAAGCCCCTACTGCTACCATAATCAGGCCCAGCGGAGAGGTTATCAGCCCGAAAGTCCCCGCAATGATGAGGCCCGCGCCTTGAACCACTCTCGCCACCGTGCTAAATAAACCCAATGCTCCTATTGCTCCGAGGGCCGCCGTGCCTAGAAAGACAATCTGGGTGATGAGTTTCTTCTGCTCAGGGGTGAGTGCTTGGATGGCCTCTTTCCACTCTCTCACTTTCTCTACTATTGCCTCGCATGCCTTTATGATCACGGGGGAGAGGAGAAATCCTAATTCCTCCGCTAAATCCCCCATAGCGTTCTTTGCCTTCGAGAGTGAGCCTGCTAAAGTCGTCCCTACTGCTTCGGCTAATCCTCCAGCGTTCTCCTCGAATATCTGCATGAGGATATTAATTTTCTCATCGGCATCAGCCAATCTCAAGGTTTCCTTCTGGGCATCTGTCATAGCAATCCCCATCTGGACCAGACGACCTGCCTGCCCTCCAAGAGCAACTCCGACCATCTTTGCCACAGCAGCAAGATCGGCCTGTTGTCCCGTAGTGTTCTCAGTCATGACAGCCAGATTGAGCATGTGAGGGGTTAATTCTTTGATTTGTTGAGTGGTAAGATTAAAGGAGGCCAACATGGCCTGGCCTGCTATGATCTGCTCGTCTCCGAACTGCGTGACCCTTTGTAACTCAGAAGCCAATCCCGTTAGAGCAGAAATATTCTCCTGGGTGGCTTCCCCATGGTTCTTCATTTGCTGAACTAGCTTGGCAACTGCTTTCTCCTGCTTCTGGGCCGCATAGGTCACGCCTGCTATGGCGGCAGTCATCCCCAAGAAGCCCCAGCGGGCTATACCTGAGATTTGTGAAACACCTTTGCCAATTCGATCAAAGTTCTTTTTCATGCGGTCGACGGATCGCTTGACCGAGGACTCCATAGTCTTCAATTCTTTGCCGAATTTAGCCTGGTTAGTCTTGACCTCAACATAGGCTTCTGCAAGCTTCAAATTACATCCCTTTCTTTGGTAGTTTTATATCCTTTTCCTTAGCCATTTGTATCAGCCTCTTTTTCTCAGCCGTGCTTATTTGCCCCGTGCTAGCCCCTGTCCTAGATTTTGTCTCTGGATGAAAGAGCTTGTAAATCTCTCCGATTTTCTCCATATAGTCCTGCCACTGAAAAAGCGTAAGTTTAGGAATATCCCAGGGGGCGATCCCGTAAAAACGGGTTATGAGGGGGAAATCGAGTTCCCAATCTACCTCCTCGGCCCCCTTCTGGCGTTTTTTGCTTTCTTTGCTGCCTTCCCCCCTAATTCCATTAACTGTTTCGAGATTTGTTCAAGATTTTCGAAATCTACCAATTTCGCTGCATCTTCCTGCTTCATTTGAGGATGATTTTTCCTTAGCGTACGCCAGAGAAGAAACCTTACTCCCGTCATTGTCCACATATATTTTGTAATGTCATTGAGAGAGATAGGTCTTGAGGCTGTCGCCCCAATAGCTTCTGCAATTAAGGTATCTTCTAGTCCAGAACTTTTAATTGACTCAAACAAAGCTTTATTCCTTTGTATTGTCGCAACAGTTTCGAATTCAGCTAAATCATCAATATCCAAGGGAGACATTCTATACTCTTTGCCTTTTATTTCGACAATGCGGGGAGTCCCCGCCATGTCTGGTAATCCGGTCATATCACTCTCCTAATTTATGTCACAATCAACCTGCCTGTGACATTTTTTATATTAACCTGACTCATACGACAAAAGTCCGTGTCCCTGGAAGCTGATAGGTTCCATAATCAGGGTGTCAACCGCAGCGCTCACGTCTATGCCCGTGATGAGAGCCCAGCCCTCATGTCTCTGTAGCGCGGCTCCGGCGTCCTCGTAGAACTTGACGATGACGAGGTTTCCCATCTCAGCCATCCACTTCTCATTCAGCCAGAATCTCTCCGCCGAGCCCGTCCAGCCCTTTAAGACGCTCGCGAACTTCTTCCAGCCGGTGGTGGTAAAGTCAGTCCTCTCGGCCGTGTCGCCAGTGAGAGAAAAGGCCCAATTATGGAATCCTCCGGCCTGTTTCACGACCCAGTAGGTGTACGTGCATTTGACCGTCAAGCCGTTTCCGGGTGCAGTTACAAAATTGACCTCTCCCTTGGGAGTGACATCGTAATCTTTCACGGTCACGGCATCCACCTGCACTACCAGGGTGTCAAGGTCAACATTAGCGTTAGCTATCTGGAACACTTTGTTAGTTCCGTCTCCAGTCGCAGGGGTCATTGACTCCATAGTCGAAACCACCAGGCTGCTGATGGCGTTGATATCGTCTATCCAGATGTTGCAGTCCTGAGGATTGGCGTTATATTCAAGTCCCACCGATATGACCGCATCGAGGTCTGCCGGTGCGGCCAGAGTGAGCGTAACCTTGGTCCAAGTGTTTATAGCGAGCTCCGGTAACTCGATGACTTCCTCTGCAGGGCTACCCGCGCAGGCTGCCGTCTCATCTATCAATAGGCATAGGTCAGCCGCCGCTATAGCCACAGATGCTTTTATCCAGAACTGCACCCTCCTGTGGTTTCTGAGGTCTATAGCCGTAAAGTCGTTAGTTGCCAGAATGTCCCCGGCTACCGCATCGGCCACCACTATCTTGACCGAGGCAGTTCCTTCCTGCTTGTCTCCCGTGTCCAGCTCAGGGGTGCCGTGAACACCGGCATCCCAGTTCTCATCGCAATTATCTATAACCTTAGGGAGCACTTTGCTATAAAATGCGCCCAAGTATCCTTGTTTTGGCATGTTAATTCACCCCCCTAATTCTAATTTTGAACAAGATATTTATGGCACGCTGTAACTTAAAGCGTCCGTCCCCTGAAGCGTGAAAGATGCGGTAATCACACCGTCAACCGCCGCTCCGACATCCCAGGCGGTCACAATTCCTTCGCCGTGGTACGCCTTGCCGGCATCACCCGTGAAGCATTGGATCGTAGCCTCTGCTCCGCCAACCGCCCCCCGAAGGGCTGCCTGGGCGGGATCGGTCTCATCCCAGAATGCTTCCCCTGTCACACTCCAGGACTTGAGAGTCGCCAGGAACTTCTTCCACCCGGTCGAGGTGAAGTCGGTAATCTCAACTGTATCCCCTGCGATAGTCACTCCATAAACGTGAGCGTTTCCTATTGCAGTAGGACTCGCTGCGACATCAAACTTCATCGAGCCTTCATACCCCTTAAACTGTGCCATTATTGTTCACCTCCATTATTTCTTTATTAACTTGTGCAATTCCTGATTCTCCTTTTTAAGCTCCTTTATTTTCCCTTTCAATCCCTCGATATAGCTGCGGTCAATAAGGGAATAATTTTCCTCCCCGAATATCTCCAGCACTTTCGCCTTGCCAGTGAATTTGAACGGTTTTCCCTGTTGATAGAGTTTCAGCTCGGTAACCCCATCACAAAAGACCTGGAACTTAACCCCGTAAATCCCCGTTATCTTTTTCAATAAATCTTCGTCATCGAGGTAAATCTTTGTCCCAAATCCAGCTCCTTCGCATTCAACTCTGATTTGTTTAGACATAGCCTCCTCCAAATACTCGTTTTTTTTCTTCGGGCTTTTCCTCCTGCCCAGGAGAGCGGGGATTGCATAGGCCATACATCCCGCATTTCTCCTTCTTACATTCCGTCTCGTGGCTAAAAAATAAGCTCCAGAGCGGGCAATACTTCATTCTCACTCCCATAAAAAAAGCCCTCTAACCGCTCCGTGGCCACGGCTAGAGGGCTTAGATCTCGGCTGATCGGGCCGAGTTTTTTACCAAAGAATATGTCAAAGAGTGAAAATTACTTCGCTTTGTCCATTATGACCCTGTATTCCATAACCTTATGCCAGACATCGTTGTCGTCCTCGTAAAGCAGGCGGGTCATCCCCCGTTGGCAGAAGACGTTGGTGTAGGGAGTTACCGTGAGAATTGCCTCATCCATTTCCCCCGCCACCGCCTGGGCTATAACCCCAACATGCTGACTTCCCGAGACAGGAGTTCCAGCCTTGTTCTTGTCTTGGCAAAAAATGTCTATCTGGACAAGAAGCTCGTCACGCCAGTCCTTGAAGGTGTCGGCGCTGATGTCGGTGACGATCCAATAGCAAACGTAGGGATAAGCAGTCCCCTGCGGGGCCTTCTTGTGGTAGATGCCGGTTACCAGGTTCGTTATTGCCGCTACGTTTAATTTCGTATAAATTCCCGTATTGAAAGTATTGATGTCCAGAGCCATTATTTACCGCCTAACAATTGCTTGATTTTTCCTTTATTCTTTTCCAATGCTGGCCTGAGATAAGGTTTCGCACTCATTTTTCGAGTTCCATATTCCACATACACAGCATACTGAACATTAGTTCCGACAATTCCCACAATTTCATCCTTTTTGCCTCGGGGTTCCGCTATTTCTGTCGTGTCTTTTCCCTTAAGCGGTTTCTTCCATTTTGCCGTTCTCGTCTGCCCGCTTCCTGTCCAGTTAGAGCATATACTGCTCCTGAGCCTGCCCGTATCCACTACACACATTCTTTTAGCGTCTGTTTCTACCATAAAACAGGCTCTTTTTATATTATTGGTGCATTTTTGCTCTACTTCCTTTATTAGCTTATCTCCATACCATTTGACCTTAGTAGCCATTTAGTTCATCCCCTAAAAATAAAGACAAAAGGAAATTCATTACGCCTAATACTGTTGCGAGCATTAAACAGCCAATTATCACGAAGAAATTTATCATAATCTCCAGCGGATCGTAATATGTTCCCTCCTCATAGGAAAGGAATATGCTGAAAGTTATAAACAAAGCTAAAATCACTATAAGACTCATTGTATCTCCAGAAGCTCAATCTCAAGATGGATATTTCTCTCAGCAGGATTGCCCACGAATTTTATGTCGAATGTCCTATCCCCTAGAACAAACCTGTCTTTTTCTGTTACTGTCAGACCCTTTGGATAGTCCATGAAAAACTTGTGGGTTTTATATACTTCTATTTTTCCCGTGACAAATCGCTCGTTGCCAGGAAGCGGTATGAGCACGCCCTTGATTTTCCGCTTGGACTGATGGACATACTTGAAGCCCCCCATCCCGTCAGGAACTTTCGTATATTTTTGCAGGACCAACTCAGTCTTGGGGCCTAGCATTCAGCTTCTCCCATTCCTTCAAGTTCTTTTTTATCTTCTTGACCATTTTGTCCAATTTCTCTATCTGGTTAAAAGACTCAAAACTGTATTCGTCCCACAGTCGTTCCCTGTCTAGCACTAATGACACAGCTTCTTTCAATCTCAACCATAAACCCAATCTTGACCTCTTCACTGTAAGATAGGCTATGGGTGGTTCCTTTTCCCAAGGGCCAAAATAAGTGACAACTAAATAATGGCCCCCGCAATCACACTGCACACAAACTTGGTCGTTCTTTTTGTCCATCTTATACCTCTATCTTCCTATATCGTGACAAAATTTCCTTAACCTCTGACGGCATTTCCTTCTCAAATACTTTTCTCACATAACTGAGCGATCCCTGCGTTAGCCCGAAGCTCTCTTCGCCCCGCTTTTGATAGATGAGCTTAACAAGGATACTGACCCCGAGTTTGAGGTCTTCAGGCAGCGTCGCAAACCCCGCTTTATAGTCAGTCCTGATATTCCTGTGCCCCCTGGGGAACCCTCCCGTCCTATGAATAATCCCGCTGTCCGGAAGAACCTCGAAAGCGCTATCGGGCTCGTCGGGTATCTCCAGATAGGCCCAGGAGGCGTTGAGGCACTCCAGACCCATCGCCTCGATCAGCTCGGTGGAGGCATAAGAGGCATAGCTGCTGTTCATCACCGAAGCCTGCCAGTTGGTCTCGTTGGCTATCGCGGCCGCCATGAGGGCTATCGTGGCGTAGGTCGCAAACAACAAGGGCGTCTCCGTCCCGTCCTTGTTCAGGACCACGCCTGTTGAGGTTACGGATACCGTAGCGTAGGTCGCAGTCAATGAGTTATTAACCTTGATGGCGTTGTTCCTGCCGATTGAGAGCCTTGATACTGAGATGATAGGATATTGCTTCAAGAACAGATGGCTTCCCCCATCCCCGTTAGAGTATTCCCTGTAGCTGGTCTGCACGAAATCTCTTTGGCAGTATTCCTTGATCCACTTGTCCACCCCGTCGAGAACGGTCTGCACCATAGCCGTAGGGTCTTCCGCAACTATCTCATCCGAAGTGATAGATTGAGCCGCAGTCGGGTCGGAAGTGAACCCGAAGGTCAGAGCAGCGTCCGAGGCACTCACCTTTATAGTAATAGTGTGCGAAGCCGCCACCGTGATGGTGAACTTGTAGGTAGAGGAGTTGTACGCGACAGTGCTGGTGATGGAGAAGATGGTATCTATCTTGCTTTTTAACTCGGCCGCAAGGTCGTCGCCGTCATAGGTCCCGTCATCGCAGTCCACATCCTTATAAGCCCCGCCATCATAGGACATATTCAATACATCATTTTCAGCAGTTATCTCGAAATATCCCTTTCCTATTCCCAGGAAGTCCAACGCCTCCTGCAAACTTATGATGGTTGTAACAGCCGCAGGAGTTCCCGCCTTACTTCCGGTTCCTGCTCCTCCCATCAGCTCACCACCTCCGTATCGGGATTAGTGAAATCCCAGCCGCTCTTCTGCCGCCAGACGTACACCGTCCCCGCGTCCAGGTAAAACGTGACCTTTCCGTATCCGTCGGTTTTCCCTGACGCCAAGATACTATTCCCAGCCTGGTCGGACGTAACCCAGACATCCGCGTCCGGTATGGGGTTGCCGGTTGCTGCCTCCGTCAGGGTGTAAGTCCATGCAATGCCCCCCGCCCCCAGGGTTGACCTGGTGACGATATCGGCATCGAAACCGTTGTCAGTCCAGTACTTGTAATCCAGACTCACCGCGCCGGTATACTGGATGCTCACCAGATAGTCATAGGTCGAGAAGTCCGGGCTTGCCATGAAGTAGCCGTACAGCCCGTCGCCGACCTCGAAGCCCATGTCCGCATCGTTGACAAGGTGGACTACGGCCTGGGTGGACTTGTTGACCGAATAGACTTCCACGCTGAAGTCCGTCAGGGTGAGTCCGGTCTTGGGTATCCCGCCCTCAGACGCCAATACATAGAAACGTAAGTTCATATTGCACCTAGCTTATAATGTTAAGATTGCTCCTGTAATAGACCGTGAAATCGTCTCCTCCCGTTATCGCCCCTCCTGTAGAGACATCCACCGTGTCGTAGGTGGCGTTCACCATATAGCTGGCCGCAGGATAGTCGGCATTATTCTTCTTCACCTTGTAGACATCTCCCGTCGCATATATCACGTTAGAGAGTCCCAGCTTGTCGCTCATCCCCACCGCAATAGTATCATCCGAAGTTACCCCCGCAGGTATGGTTATCTTGCTCACGGTTGAGAACGCTTTGTTTCCATAGGCGTTTCCGCCCGCCACTATGGTTATGTTCTCCGTGGTAGAGTTTCCTTTGGCGTCAATGCCTGTAATGGTCACATCGCCAGAAGGAGTACTAACATTGGTCGTGGTTATGCTTATATTCCTCGGCACGTCCGAGTTGGTTATGGCTGTGGTTATCTCCTGCTCTGCTCCCGTGCCAGCTATGGCGGCATGGACGTAGTTGGCCGAGGCGGCGAGGCAGTCCTGGAAGTGGTCATAGTGATTGTCATACGCATCCACGATAACGCCCGGGTCGTAACTTAAACCCCCCGACTTTCCAGAACCCACAAGGTTGTTTTGCTGAACGGAACACCTTACTGGAGTTGATGAGACACGTATTCCATATTTATGCTGATTAGCGCCTCCCAGATGCCTAACGTGATTATGTACAACCTGTGAATCATCGCCCCAAACCGAGATACCATGATAACTGTTGTCAGTTTTCTGACTATTGCCATAGCTTCGGTTCGTGGAAACCAAGGTTCTAGGACTTTTACTGTAGATACCATGCTCTTCACATGCACTAACGGTGTTTCCGATAATGGAGATATTTTGAGAGGTATCGCTAGAATATATGCCCGAAAGCCCGCAGGCACAAATTATGTTGCCTATAATAGAAACATAGTCAGAAGAAGGGTCGCAAGAGATGCCATAGTTATCGCAATCATAAATGGAATTTCCTATAATCCGGATGTTCTCGCATTCCGTATAAAGAGAGATGCCATGCTTGGTAAAATTGGAAATGGTATTGCCTTGAACGGTGACATCCTTCACTTTGCTGAGGAAAATGCCATTCAGCTCGGCTTCCTCGGTTCCGCCTGTGATAATATTGTTGGCAACTATGCTGTTTATGTCCTCAGCAGTACCCAATGTGAGGCCGATACCATATTTGATTAGTCCGCCACTTGCTATGTTAGATACGATATTGTCACAGATTACAATATTATAAAATCTACTTTCTTCGGCTCCTGCATTCCAATCTATGCCTGCTGGCAATCCAACTACTGTATTCCCCTGAACTATGATATCATGGCTTCCGGCCTCGCCTTCGATTCCCGAGCTTGTTGCGGTTCCCGTTCCCGTGCATAAATTGTTAATTATCCGATGGAAAGAACCTCCTATGGCAATATCGTCATCTTTTCCCTCATCCACCCAGCAGTTCTCGACTATGCAGTATGAGCTATCATCATCGAGGAAGATTCCGTGATATAGCCCTAGCCCTTGTGCCTCTACCTTCAAGTCTCTGATAATGACATATTGCTTGTTAATTGTGCGAATGGCAGAGTGAGTAACTGCTGTGCTTTGTCTGATAATCGTTCCCCAGCCAGTCCCTGAGAGAATACAGTAGTCAGTGGGCAAAATATCATCAGTAATAATGAATATTCCCTCCAGCAACTGCACTTCTCCCCCACCAGCAGGCAAAGCATCAATCGCCGCCTGTATCTCCACCTCGTCCGAGGTGCCGTCGCAGATGTAGTCGGCCTGGGCTTTGGACCTAGCCGAGGAGTTGCTGGCGGCCACTACGAGGGTGACGGTACGGACTGGCTTGGTAACGATGGGAGGAACGAGTTTTGAGGCATAGAACATACGGCCGCTACTTGCTACAGGATTCCCGCCAAACCTGGCAAGACGGCCGGGGATGTTTGAGATGCACAGCGTTAGTATAAAGGCCGATGCCAGAGCCGTTGCCCAAAAGCAGCCCTTGAGGATTTTATCTAGTTTAATTTGTTTCATCTTTCCTCCCTAGTTTAATCCAGTAATAATAACGATAGCCAAATCCGAACCCTCCGGTTTGTAGGAAAATAACCAATAGGGCTTGTTTATCTCCCTCCCCAAACAGTCCATTGGGGGAACCTACCAGGGCAAAGCTATCTGTATAGTGTTATTCATTATTTCCCTTTTAGTTTAGTCGAAATTCCCCAGCTCAAACCCCCAACCGTAATCAAGAGAAATCCTAAGTGAGCCTGCATTATTATCTCGATTATTACACCCGCAACCACACAGGCACCACTGACCCACTGGCCCACGTCCCACTTACTCACTCTTACCATCCCCTTCTCCAAATTCCTTCCTTAATATCTCAACCAATTCGTTAAACGATTTGACTTCGTAATACCTCACTTCGGGCTGCTCGGCCCTCAGGGCGTATCCCTTCCTGAGCTTTGTCACGTGCCCTATTTCCATCATCTAATATAAAGATAGGCTACTCCCTTTGTGTTAGTACCGGCAGCTGAGACGTTAATTGTTAGCTTGTCATTTGCCACTGCACCGAGAGAAGAGGACAAAACATATTCGGTAACGGTAGCACTTCTGTCCACACCGCCGCCCATCAACACGTCCATCCCATCCTCGTCTGTGACCGTAATGTCATAAAGCGCAGTAGGTGCTGGTGAGCCCGGATCAGTAGCGAGTCCCAATATCTTGCCCGAATAGGCGTGGGTGGTCTGCCCGCTAGCAGTTCCGTCCTCCGCACCGTCGCCGGATGTCCAGTCGAACTTTATCTTCTTAATGGTGCCGTAAGTCTCCTCGGTTATTGTAACCGTTCCTGCAGCCATAATTTATTCCTCCTTATCCTGCCTAACCTCTCCTTTCTCAATCTCTTTCCTAAGTATCTCAAGTATTTTCCGGCCAAGTTCTGGGGGAAGTTCACTGCTAGGCAAAGTTATATTCACATTGAAAATGTCCGGTTGGGCTGGCGAAAGCTCCAGTGTTGTTTCTGACACCTCAACCCACCCCCTGCCTTGGCAAGCGTGGCAAGTCCCTATGCTCTCAGTATTAAAGTCAGACTTATATAACTGACCGGTTCCTTCGCATACCGGGCATTTTACAGCTTTAGACATTTATTCCTCCTTAGCGGGCGGGCCCGATGAGACCCGCCCCAAAATTTTATGTCCTGTTCTGCCATGCTTTCACATAATCTATGTCTATCGTACAAACATCGGTCCCGCTAGCCTTGTACACCCCGAGATACGGCTGGACTATCGCATTTGCCCCGGTAGCCGCATAGGGGAATGTGGTGGCCGCCGCCACCCGCGCCCCGTTGATGAAGAATTTCAATCCAGTCACGTCGGTGGCATCAATCCTCAGTATCGCCCAGTCCGTTGCCAACAAGGTGACTCCGCTTGTAACGCTCAGAGGGGTCGCAGCATCGTCGCTCTCGCAAAAGAGTTCGCCGCTCCCGTCAACTGTAAAAAGAACCCTGTAAGCAACGTTGTCAGGCCCCTTCACATAAGCCACAAAGATGCCGAACACCGCCTCGGCGATGCCGGTAGGCAGCACACTAACCTTGATGCGTGTCTCGAATATCAACCCCTTCGAGATGTCGAAGTTCCGCTGGTCGTTGTGGTAGAGAATCCCTTCCTCTTCCGCACTTGCACCCGTTAGGGCGCATTGGACTACCCCGCTTGCGGCATTAGCAGCTCCGGCAACAGTGGCGGTGGCCACAATCTTCTTTACCCAGTCCAGCCCGCCAGCGGGCGAGCCGGCAGCGGGGATCGTGACTTTACCTGCTCCCAGAAAGTCGTCGTAATAGACGACCGGGAACATAGCCTTCAGGGTCTCGAAGGTCGCGCCGTCGTAGAAGACCTGCCGCCCCGAGTTATGCCAGTTGTATATGCACTTGGTTCTACTCATTCTATTTCACCCCCTTGGGTAGTTGGCCTTTAGCCAACCAAAATAGGTTACTTAGCTCGTCTCGGCTCCTTCAGCATCTTGTCGTGAGGAGGAGAGCCGATATTCCTCATATAGTCGCCCTCTCTGGCCTTCATCGCCTTGTGTGAAATGATGAGGTCGAGAGCCTCCGCATCGGGAAGCTCCAACACACTCCCCTTCCTGTAGCTATGCCAATCCCGAATCAGCCTGATATACATCTATCTATCCTTAGTCAATTATCGCTGAAGGGCTGGCCTCATCTGCATATCGTGCCCCACTCAGAACTATAGCGATAGCTCCATATTGTGCAGCCACATTGCTTCCGTCAGCCACTTTCAGCCCGACACAATCGTAGCCGGGATGCGCCCCCTCAACCGCGTCGGCGTCCACCTCGATAATTAGCATTTGGTTTGCCACAGAGATAGTCAATGCCACTGTGCTGCCTGCCGCCACATCGGTCAGAGCTCCGAAAGTGTCGCCTGTTACACATTTCCTGTATTTGAACGGAACTGTTTGGTCTACTGTCCCACCAACCGTTTTCCCTGCCACTACTGAAAGCACTGAATCGTTAGCTGCTGTCACTCCGGTCAGGATGATAAACGTGGCATACTTGTAGTTCTTCAGAGAAACTATATCGGTCAGGTTGGCTGCCGCTACGAAAGCATCCGCCTTGGGTGGAAGCCCATTTACAACTTTCAACCTCTCGCTTAGTATCATTTATATTCACCTCGCTTGGTTTTTATGCGGGGATACAGCCGAAGCCATATCCCCACAATACTATTATGTTCGAGCATTCAACGTGACAAACGGACTTAAAGTGTCGCTGGTGGCATACCTTGGCGTAACCGCACTCGGAAGCCAGGGTTGCCCATCTACACGGAATGTGAAACGAAACGCCATCTGATCGTAGTCGAATTTCAAATGCATACTCGTATCAGCCTTGATTCCCCTCCCCTTCTTCTGGCCGAGCAGATACTGGGAGAAATCAGCCAAATAGATGTCTCCCTTGTCACCCAGCTTCTGGCAATGCTCCGTGAAAATCAGAGGTCGCCCCATAAGAGTCTTATAGGGTTTCCCTGAAGCTCCGCCAGCGGGAAGATAAACAGGGACTCCACCAGTTCCAACCGCTATCTTCATCGTAGCCAGTTGAGGGAATGTATTCTTGTTCGCCAAATAGATAGCGTTCTTCTCGGATGCAGGAAGCAAGCGAGACTCCATTTTTACGATATTCTCAAAAACTATCGTATCGGCTGCCTGTCCAGTCTCTTTGGTTATCCCTATCAGGCAGGGAGCGACCAATATCCCCATTGGTTGGCCCGCTCCGGTTCCATTCAAAAGAACATTATCCATTGTCCAGGCAAAAGCGTCACTGAAACAATCGGTCAGGAGAGGCTCCAAACTAATAGGAGAATCCTCCAATATCTGGTTGGAAGTATAAGCGAAGCCCGCCAATTCGTGCAAAGTTAAGGTTACTTGCCCAAATTTAGGTTTCGTCTCATCTTTCACCGCCTCCTCGGCTATCCAGTAAAGCTTGATTGCCCCGTGGATGTATCCGCCGCTTCTATCAACCCCTTTGATGTAGGGAAGATTGATAGAATTGACCGTCATAGGAACATCCATGCAGCGAGCCATAAGGTTGGACTTCTCCTCCGCCAGTTTGAGCAACTGGGCTCGGAACTCAGTGGGAATCAGGAATCCCCCTTCGCTGTCCACTAATTCAGTCAATCCAGCTCCCGCAGCCTTTGCCTCAAGCGCCACCAATCTTTTGTCAATGTTTCTCGGATTCTTTTCAGCTTTGGCAACTGCCTGGGCAAACTCGGCGAAGTTATAAAACCCGCCCTTGGGATCGCTGCCGTCGCCATCGTCTCCAGTTACCACTTTGTCGCCATTAGGTTTCTTGAGCTCGGCAACCTTCTCGTCGATTGCCTTCTTAACCTCTTCCATATCGAAAGCGGGTGCGTGTTTCGCAACCTCATCAGCTATGAGTTTGTTTAAGTCTTCTTTTGTGAGTTTCATTAGTAGTTCACCTCCAAAAAGTTACTCGGAAGCAAACTATCCACTACTATCTGGTATCTCCAGCACCGTGTTCGCCGCCTGACGTGCCCGTCTCCAGCGACTACTATTCGCCGCCTAATACCTCTAAGTTCGAGAATAGTTATTTTCCTGATTTTGTAGTTCCTTTAAATATTCCTGACTATATTTTCTTCTTTCTTCTTTCGTTTCTGAGCGCCATATTCTGCTCACAATGTTCATAGTTTCTGATGCGGATATCTTAAATTCATGCTTTTTGGCTACTTTCAGACAAAGAATTATAAAATCCTTTGTTAGCAGATCTCTTTTAGCATAGTTGCACTTTGCGCATACAAATTGTAAATTCTTTATGGAATCCTTCCCGCCGGATTTTCTCGGAACGATATGGTCAATATGTGTAGTTCCATCATATTCCAACTCATCGCCACATAGAGCACACTCAGCATATTGAACTTGCCAAAGACTTAATAGCTCATTTTCGGTGACATTATAGCGTCGTGCTCTGTCACGGAAAAAACCTCTTTCGATACCCAATAAAGAGTTCTCTTTTTTCCGTCGATAAGCTTTTTCTGAAATGGGAATCATACTATGTGCTGGCTTATCTGTATACTTTATAGCTCCTTTGTAGCTATCTATCATACTGTCAAAGAGTTCACCTGTTTGTCTATTTTCCCAATATCTATGTGACCGATATCTACGCCTTAAGGGCATTATTCCACCTTCCCCCTCGCCCTGTCTATCGCACTCTGCACCATTTCCCCAATCTTGCTTTTTATAATGGACGCTATCTTCAGCGTGAGGGCCTCCTTGTCAATCTCCAGCTTCTCTGGCTTGTCCTTGCCCTCCTCTATCTCCAACTCAAACTCCTCCCGCTTGGGTGGCTCGGTCGCATTGTAAAGCTCGTTGAGCATATCGGCGCACTGCTTGACGAGCTTCCTGTTTTTCTCGGAGAGGACGCGGCCTTCCTTGAGGCTAGTAATTTCCTGCTGCATATCCTCCAGTTTATCAAGTAGCTGAGGATATATATCTTTGATAAAATTCTCATGCTCTCTATCAGCTTCTTGATAATAATGTTCATAATATATTTCAGGAAATTCCCCTTTTAGTTCCTCCTCCGTGTACTCCCTGAACTCGGGAGGCTCCTTATCGAACCTTTTGTATTCCTTCACAAGATGATTATAAATTCCCTTCCTGTCGCCGCTTGGAACGTCCACCCCTCCCCTCGCTCCGAAGAGGATCGCCATACACTGGGCGACTGCCCGCCAGACTACCGCGTGGCCCTTGGCCTTGTGGTGGGGGAGCTTGTAGGAGCCTTTGATGTCAGGCTTCTCGGAGTCAAACCAGCAGCACATTATTTTAAGATCGGAGACCTCGGCCTCCCTTATCTCCCTCGGCCCGTCCCACTTCTCGCCCTCGGGGGCCTTGGCGGTTTCTCGGAAAGGTATAACTCCCTTAGTTTCGTTCTCTTCCAACTCAATCACCTCCCGGTCCAGTGATTCTTGGCCCGGCCCCGGCCTCTCTACCCTTCTCATCTGCCCCCCGCACTTGGGGCACTTCAGCTCCTTGCAGTGCTTGTCGGAGGTCAGCTTGTGGCCGCACTTAATACACTCGCAATCGTATTTTGCCTTCGGATTCGGGTTATACTTCCCTTCCGAAGCCAATTCCAATAACTCCTCCAGAAATTCCCATTTTTCATTATCCTTTTCATCAGGCATAATCTCATTCCAATGATTTACCACATCTTGCATTAGCTTCCCGTGCTCCTCCATCCACTTCTTCGCCTTCTCAAGGGTCCATCCTTTGTTCTTCATAAAGACGTAGGTGATTATCTTCTTGCAGTCTATACAGTAAATCCCCCGAATTCCCTGCTTCTCACTGACAGTAATCCAGCGAATTTTATGTTTTTTGTGCTTACCAGACTCTCCTTTTGCTGGAATCCTGATATATTCCTCCGTTTCCTCGATCTTGGTGACAACTTCCTTTTCAATCCACTCCTCAAGTATCTCCTCCTGCGTGACCAGCGTACCCGCCTCATTAGTGTACAAGTATGGAGTACCATCTTCTATCTCGATAAACTCCGCAATATCCTTCTTCAGCTTGTCCGAGGTTATCAGCCCCTTCTCCACCATCTCGGTCAGGGCTTCTCGGTTGGAGGGGATCATGACTGGAGAGTATTCTAATAATTCCCACTTCTTGTAAGTCCGCTTGGGCCTTGTGTCCATCTCCCCCTCTTTAGGAGGCTTGCCCTTACCCTCGGGACTTTCCTCCCATTTTAGAGGGATGAATCCGATACTCCAAGCTCTCATAACTGGCCCAGTCCCGGCTATATCCTCAGAATAAAGCCGATAAACCTCATCGGCGAATTGATGCTTTGCAAAGACCGTCTTTGCTATCAATCCCTTCTTATCTTTCTTGATCCAGATATTTTTACCCACTGGAAGGCCCCGGTAATCATGTGCATAAGGAACAACGGGGTTTTTTCTGTAATAAGTCAACACAGCTCCCTCAGGTTCTATTTTCTCGTTATCCCTGTCTTGCTTTCCTGTATTGATATAGCTGGTCACCGCCCGCTCGTCCTTGTCCACCTCGGCTTTCTCGGCCACGATGCCCTTCCTCACAAGCTCCAGATCCTCAATGTCAATCTTATGCTCTTTCGCCAGAGCCTCGGCCCGCTCGGGGTATAAGTCCTTGAGCTTGAGGCGCTCTGTTACTAAATCTTTCTTATCAGTAAGACCCGCAAGTACCTTAGTCATTTATCATCATCTCCTAATTAGTATTTTGAGAATATTTCTCAGTTATCCACCATGGGTTATACACCATGGCGGGAAAATGATAATATTTCTCAATAAAAAACGCCCTGGCCGCCTGCATGCAGTCAGGGCGCTGTTTCCCCTTCATATATTTCGGGCCCAGGGGAATTATCCCGCCATTGGGCGGGGGTTTATTGTCAAAGATTGCTATTCAATCAAAATCGGCACGATGGTGCATCTGCAATTACAATGGATCGGTGGATATGGCATTTTCCCGTCAGTATAATCCAGATTAACATCCAATCCCGTCGTATCAAAAGACTTACCCAGACCTGCTTTCTTTCCATTCATATTCTCACATTCAGGGCAAGTTCTCTCATCAAACGCCGTCAGCCACTCCTTCCCCTCCACGACCCCCGACTGGGTGTAGGCCTCCTCTGCCCCGAAGTTGCTCGCCCTTATTGTCTCGCTGCGGGCTATCCTCACCGACCTATATCTCTCGCTGAAATCAAATACTTTATTAACCCGCTTCCTTAAATTAGGAATGCTCTCGCCCTCGGCCAGCCCCTCCCGAAGGGTCTTTTTCAGCTCGGCTATAGTCTCCTTGTTAGTCTCAAACGAGAATTTAGGGACGTAATGATTTAGGAAGCCGACCACTCTCGGATTCGTCACGTCAAAGTCAATCCCTACCAAAAGATCATCAAGACTCGCCTGCCCGACCTGCTCCATGACCCCGCCGATAAAAGGCCTGCCTTCCTTAGCGAATATCTTGGCCCATGCGGCCTCGTTGAACAGCCAGTCCTCCTCCCAGTCCTTTTGAACGGATTTAGGGGAGCGCTTCATGTTAGCGAGGACTTCGGCTTCCTGCTTGCCAAATAGCTCTTTGAGTTTAGTAATGAATTTCCTCTCATACGGCGACTGCCGCCTTATGAAGATTTGCCATTTGCGCTCTCGGAGTTTCTCGTCAGCTTCTTTTTTTGTTTGACTAATCATATCATCAAGACTGGTACCTTTACCTTCAAGAGAATCCTTATAACCCTGCTCGATATTATCGGCTATCTCTCTAGCGATATCCCCGACCAGCTCGTCGAACTCCTCTTTCTCCTTGGCGGTCTTAGGTGAACTAATCGGCATCATCATCGCTGGCATAAACGGAACCTCTCCCCAGGGAACCTCCTCCTGCCCATCCTCCTGCCTCTCCTGGTTTATCGAGGAGTAGCCGGTTTTAAGATTGCTTTCCTTCTCCTTCAGCCTGAATTCCTCATCCTCGGGAACTGGATTATCGAAAAGGCAAAACAGCTTCTCGTCGTATAATGATAAGAGCTTCTCGTTCATTTTTTCTTCCTGGAGCTTGAGCCTAGGCAAAATCGTATCCTTCATATACTGGTATTCCCCAATTTTCGCATTGGCTAGGTTAACATCCTCAGAAGTAACCTTGCTCATGGGAACGCCGAATATACCGACTATCTCCTGCATGGTGATCTTGCGGCCTACTAAAAAGTTTAATTCTTTAGGAGAAAATCCTATCTGTTCAATATCCATACCCTTCTCAAGTATGGCAAAGTCACCCGCTTTTTTTCTTCCACCAAAGGTCTCTCGCCACATTTTCCTGAACCGTTGCCGCTGACCCTCATTATCCATCTGACCCTCAGACTTGATTATAAAGTCCGGCCTTGCTTGGTTCTTAAACAGTGCCATTTCGTAGTCTCTCATAAACTGATTAACGTCTATGGCGTTGGCTGCGCCCATTAAAGGCCCCATGCCGTAGAGGATGTCTTTGGGGTTCGGGAAGCGGAAATGGATAATTTCTTTAGGGTCAAACTTCTCCGGCTCACCTAGCCCGCTGGTGCGGAACTCAAACCTCTTTATGAACTCCACCGTGTCGGGTACAATTGTCACCCTGTTACTCGGCAAGACCCATATCTCGGCGGGCACGCCTAATTTATTCCCTCTAAGAAGCCAGTAACTATTACCAGTAAGCTCCAGGAACAGCTCTGTCTCATATTTCAGGTCAAAGCTGTTGCGCCATGGGTTCACGTTCTTCATTAGCTCCAAGAACGGATGATCTAAGACCTCCTCTATCTCTGTCTCTTTGATGATATAATTACCGAGTCTTTTGTTTCTGAGATAGCAGTCGTAGGTCTTGGCATTCACGTCCGTGTGGTTGATCTGCTTAACCATTTTTCCTTTGGCCGGCCGGCTGACGTACAACCTCAAGGGAATCTGCGCCACGCTACTAGCGTTGAGCGATGCGCACTTATAAGCCCAGCTTGAATAGGCGGCGATCATCTTGTCGAAATCGCCGTGGGCTATACGTCCCCTGGACAGTTCCCAAGGATTAAACTCTGCGGCCAGAAATGGATTTACTTTTCCTGCGACCTTCATAAGCAACCTTGAAAAAAATTGTCTAATAGTCAAAAACTATCACCTCATTACTCATTCATTTTTACTGACCAAAATGGATCAAGCCCACTATCCCTCTTCATATTGACAATTGCGTATCTTGAAGCATCCAGAGCATGACAAGGCCCCTCGGGCTTCTCCTTGTCCTCCGGGACGTGATAAGTCTCAACTTCGTCCAGCCAGTTGGGGCATCTCTTCGACACAAAGAACGCCTCATTTTTTATCAGGTTCGTCATCGCCCCGATCCCCTCATTGACCGACTTGACCTCGTTAGCCCTTGCGTCCAGCCCCTTCTTCCTGAACAATTCAATGTTCCCCGGCTCGTCCTGTCCGCACCAGAAAGTCTCCACACCGTATTTCTTCCTGATTGCCACGGCGTCTTTGACCAGTTCGTCTGGGGTCTTCCTTAGATGATAATACTCGAAGAATACCCAGATTCTCCCCTGGTTATCCTCGCCGTGCAGGATTATTGCCGCCGGGTCGGGGTAGAAGCCCCAGTCCACTCCCGCAATGACCCGCTTGAACTTGATGCCCTCGGGCTCTTTAATATTGCGGTCGGTAAACTCTGCATAGACTAGCCCGGCCATCTTGCGGAAGAGAGCATCGTAGCGCATATCGAAGATTCGCCGGTCGAGGGTTCGCTTGGCTCTCTCATATTCCTTTCTGGGGTAGTAAGGATTATCGATAGATCTGAATTGGATCACATCGTAGTCAGGATCTCCCGCCTTCCAGCGGTCGTAAAAATCCGTCTTTAGCCAGTTCAGAGCGTATGGGGTAGTAGTCAAAAGTGCTTTACCCATCTTGACACCCAGTCTTCTTTGGATTGCTTGCCAAGAGGCACGTTTTATCTGCCCAGCTTCATCTATGTGCGCTGCTCTAACCTGCCCACCTTCCAAGCTATCGGGTCTATCGGCTGACCCGAAGTAAACTATTCCCCCCGAGCCTAATCGGTATTCCCTCTTCTGCTCCTTATACTCCCCCTTGATCCCGGGCTCGTAGTCGAACCGCCTCCTGAACTCCGGCAGGGTCGTCCGGTTGAACAAGGGGAACGTCGGGGCTATGACAAAGAACGAGTCTTGCGGATGATTGCGGACTTCCCTGAGGAGCCATATCGGGCCGAAGAAGGTCTTGCCGCCGCCGGTCCCGGCGATGAGGCCGATGAAGCGGGCCTGGGACTCGAAGGCTTTAGCCTGGTAATCATGTAGCTCTACCTCTCCGTTCATTCATCTTTCTTGCGGATTATTACTTTAAGGGGTTCTAGTTGCCCGCTATGTTCAACCTTCTCGGGTGCGTATGCTCCCTTCAATTTATATGCCATATCTAAGTATTTAACCCTTACATTAGAATCGGGAACGTCTATAAATTCGATATTCTTTTCATTAG
>JABXJW010000296.1 GCA_013375395.1 Desulfobacterales bacterium | reverse complement strand
TCCCGGTGTTGGTCGATATGATCAGGCCCGGCAGATGAACTCGAACACGCCGGACAGAATAAAGGATAGCCGAGATAAGCCGCTGATTGAACTCAGGGGGGTGACCAGAGTCTACGGCAAAGGTCGGGCAGCGGTGAGAGCGCTGCGTGGTATTGATCTTCGGGTTGATGACGGCCAGTTTGTCGCGGTGATAGGGACCAGCGGATCGGGAAAATCTACTTGCATGAACATCCTGGGATGCCTGGATACACCTACGTCCGGGGCCTATTTCTTCAAGGGAGCCGAGGTTGGCAGGCTTTCTCGGGATCAACGCGCCTTACTGCGCCGCCACTATCTGGGTTTCGTTTTTCAGGGCTATAACCTCCTTAACCGGACCTCGGCCCTGGAGAACGTTGAACTGCCTTTGATTTATCTCGGCATGTCACCTGCCGAAAGGCATGCGCGTGCCTTGCAGACCCTTCGGGAGGTGGGCCTTAAGGGATGGGAAACACACACGCCCGGCGAGCTTTCCGGCGGCCAACAGCAACGGGTCGCCATTGCCCGTGCCCTCGTTACGGAGCCCTCGGTATTGCTGGCTGACGAACCTACGGGCAACCTGGATTCTAAAACCAGTCACGAAATCATGCAGGTGTTTGTCGATCTTAATCGTGATAAGGGAATTACAATTGTTATGGTAACACATGAGGTGGATATAGCGGCCCATGCACATCGCGTCGTCCACTTTGTTGATGGCGTTATAGAGTCAGATGCGCAGAACGGAGGGAATCTGTAATGCTTTGGAACGCGATCCTGCTGGCGTTTCGTGAGATCCGCCGCAATGTCATGCGATCTGCGCTTACCATGCTGGGTATTGTGATCGGCGTCGCTGCCGTTATTACCATGGTTACCTTAGGACGTGGGGCTACTGCGCGGGTCACGGCGGACATCGCGAGCCTCGGGAGCAATCTGCTCTACGTGCAACAGGGCCAGAGATTTAGAGGTCATGGCGGAGTAAGGTCCGCCGCTGACCCATTTGATCTTGATGATGTCAAGGCCATTGCTCGGGAAATCTCGGCAGTGGCGGCAGTGACGCCGGTCACATCCCAAACCGTTCTCGCCGTTTACGGCAACGAAAACTGGACCACTTCGGTCACCGGGACCGATAATGCGTTCTTTAAGGCACGAGAGTGGTCGATCCAAACAGGGCGACAATTTAGTGATAGTGAGCTGCGTGCGGGCAAGCCGGTCTGCATCCTGGGCAATACAGTGCGTAAAGAACTCTTCGGCGCCCAGACCCCCCTTGAGGCTGCGATCAGGCTGGGAAAACTTTCCTGTCAGGTAATCGGTGTTCTGGAACCCAAGGGGCAGGCGACCTTCGGTAGGGATCAGGACGATCTCATTGTTGTCCCGTTGGGCACCTTTCAGCGGCGCATTTCCGGAAATCAGGATATCGGAGCCATTTATATTTCTGCACAAAGCGGTGATGTAACCGCGAAAGTCAAGCAGGATATCGAACTGTTGATGCGCCAGCGCCGCCGTATCTCAGCGACTGAAGAGGCTGATTTTCATGTGCACGATATGAAGGAAATCGCCACCATGGTTACGAGCACAACTCGTGTGCTCACCGCGCTACTCGGCGCCGTAGCAGCGGTAAGCCTGGTGGTGGGCGGCATCGGCATTATGAACATCATGCTGGTCTCGGTGACTGAGCGTACGCGGGAAATCGGCATTCGGCTTGCCATAGGCGCTATGGAACGTGATGTGCTCAGGCAGTTTCTGGTAGAGGCGATCGTGCTTTCCTCATTAGGAGGCCTCGTGGGAATTATCCTTGGACTCGCAAGCTGCGCGATCACGGCTCCTATGCTCGGGGTTCCCTTCATATTTGATCCTGTCATCATGGTTATAGCCGTTGCGTTTTCCGGTGCGGTCGGTGTTATCTTCGGTTACTTCCCCGCCCGAAAGGCCGCACGCCTTGACCCGATCGAAGCGCTACGGCACGAATGAAGTAATTTTCCATGGAGCTATCACTGCCAGCAAACACTCCGTTTTGATCGTGGCATTTACCAAGGTCCAAGAAACTTCGGGTTAAAATGCAGATGTCATTAAGCCCTATCCCCTCGGTCACCCGCCCCTTGAAAAAGCAAGAAGGGTAATTAAAGAAGAAAAGATGGAGAAGAATTAGTCTACATAGTCAAGCCCGTTATCTTATCCTTACTAGGATTCTCAAATCCCGCCCTTCGCCGACTACCCGGGTACCGATACCGTGTATCCAGAGGCCTTTTAGAGCTGCTCATTCTAAAACAGGGGCTGGGATTAGAACGGATCGGTTTGTTCCAAAACAGCCAAAATAGACTCAATCCCCCACGATTTCAATCGTCGGGGACAACGGCCTCCCTCGCCCAGACATCATTCACAGGCCCTCGCTGAGCGGGATAACTCCGAACCACCATATGTTGCGAAGCTTTTTGCCTTGACACACAACCACATTTTTCGTATACTCGCCCCACCAAAAAGCAGCTTTTTATCAAGTCAAGAAGCAAGTCAAGTCAAGAAGCAAGTCAAGTCAAGATCAAGTCAAGATCAAGTCAAGATCAAGTCAAGATCAAGTCAAGATCAAGTCAAGATCAAGTCAAGATCAAGTCAAGTATCAAGATCAAACAAAAACAAAGAATAAGATTTTTCACATTTTGCTGCGTCCCATGTTCAAGCCAAGAGGAAAAAGTTTCCCAATTTGTAAACAAGTACTCAGAGGCAAGAAAGGATTTGAGATCGGTGGTCCAAGCCATATCTTCAGCCGAAAAGGTCTCCTTCCTATCTATCCTATTGTAGGACAGTTGGATAATTGTAATTTTAACAAAACAACTGTGTGGGAAAAGGTGATCAACGAAGGGCTGAATTTTCGTTATGATAAGAAACGACCCTTAGGTTATCAATTTATTAATGATGCTACAGACTTAAGTGATATTCCTTCGGAAGCCTATGATTTTATCTTATCCTCCCACACCTTGGAGCATATCGCGAATCCATTGAGAGCCTTATATGAATGGATTCGTGTATTGAAGGTAAATGGAATCATAGTTCTCATTGTACCTCATAAGGACGGTACTTTTGATCATCTTCGACCTATTTCCTCTCTTGAGCATCTGATAGAGGATTTTAAACAGGAGACCGGGGAAGATGATCTTTCACACTTACCAGAAATCTTGAAATTTCACGATTTGAAAATGGATCCTCCTGCAGGTAATTTTGAGGCATTTAGAAAACGTTCGGAGAATAATTTTGAAAATAGGTGTCTTCATCATCATGTTTTCGATGCAAAATTAGTGATTGCAATAATAAACCACATTGGACTTCATATATGCTATATAGAGCCCTTACTTCCTTTTCACATTATCGCAATTGGAAAAAGGATAACAGCCGGTGCAGTAATAAACAATCAAGCCTTTTTAGAGGAACAGGCCAAGTTTCGAATCCAAAGTCCGTTTCCTTCGGATCAAGTTTAAAGTAATAAAAAACTGATTTCTTTAGAAGGATATTCAAACATAAAGTATTAAATTTTTTGTGAAATTGTTAATTTTAAATATTGATTTCTTTTAAAAAAAGATTATAATAAAGTTGCAAATTTGAGTTCTAATTTGTACGACATATGAGAAACCCAGCAGCAAGACCCTCGATTAATACAATCCCGAGTGCTTCATCCCTTGATGGAAGGAGAAGGAAATTGGAGATATTCAAAAGCTCAGGGATACTATCTGTCCACCCGGTAAAAAAGACATTCTCATTTAAATTCAAATGATTGATCTCCGCTAATAAATAATGATGATAATCACTTCCAAGATCACCGCCAATAATAATGAGCAGCGGATTTGCGCCCTGTTTCTTCATTTCATAAATGATCCTGATGGATCCGAGGTGGTAAAAAGGCTGCCGTGCCGGGGGCTGTGATAGCCATCCAAACATTCGGGGATTTTCTGGGATTCAACCCCCACTGCCACATCCTGTGAAATCGTGGGGACGTCCAGAAAGCGCCGGTTAAAACCGGCATGAAGTAGGAGGTGAGGCTTTAGAGCCAAGTCCTCTGCGGAG
>JABXJW010000295.1 GCA_013375395.1 Desulfobacterales bacterium | reverse complement strand
AGCAAGGCCGTGGCCCTCAAATACAAGCGCTATCTGGATGACTTTGGCATGGTAACCTCCGAGGTCATCATCTCCCCGCCCGATACCCGTGAGGGCAGCGAGGAGGTGGATAACACACAATTGCCTGTACTGGAAGCGTTCTGGAAGCAGATGATGGAGCGCTTTGGCAACGAGAAGACTTACAACGACGAGATCATAGCCGACTTTGGCCGCGCGGACGGTGTCGAGATCCTCATTGTAGTGGACAAGCTCTTGGTGGGCTTTGACGAGCCGCGCAATACCATACTCTACATAGATAAACCGCTCAAAGAGCACGGCCTGCTGCAAGCCATCTCTCGCGTCAACCGCATCTTCGAGGGCAAGGACTTTGGTTACATCATTGACTATCGCGGCGTGCTGGGCGAACTCAATGAGGCAATGGAGACCTACAACGCTCTAGAGGGCTACGACGCTGAAGACGTCGCGGGCACCATCACTGACACGGCAGCCGAGATCGCCAGACTCCCGCAGCTTCACGCCAATCTGTGGGATGTCTTCAAGACAGTGGAGAACAAACAGGATGTCGAAGCGCTCCAGCGATTCCTGGCCCCTGAGGATGTGCGGCAGCAGTTCTACGACGCGCTCACGGACTATACTCGCAGCCTCAAAGTGGCCCTGAGCACTGTTGCCTTCTACGAGAGCACACCGGAGCGCCAGGTCAACACCTACACACGGGATCTTCGTTTCTTCCACAACCTACGCGTCGCCGTCAAACAGCGCTACGCGGAAGCCATTGATTACAAAGACTATGAGCGCAAGGTTCGCAAGCTA
This sequence comes from Desulfobacterales bacterium, assembly GCA_013375395.1. Taxonomy (GTDB): domain Bacteria; phylum Desulfobacterota; class Desulfobacteria; order Desulfobacterales. The sequence goes on along the minus strand of JABXJW010000295.1, from coordinate 3,277 downwards.
CTGGACAGCCATATCCGGTCACCTGACGTCGTCACCATCACCGAGCAGGTCAACATCTTTGATGTAGAGGCGTTTGAGGCGGAACTCAACAGGCTTCAAATCCCGGCGGCCAAAGCCGACACCATTGCCCACCGCGTCAAGCGCACCGTGACCGAATACATGGAGCGGGACCCGGCCTTCTACGAAAAGTTCTCTAGGCTGATAGATGAGACCATCAAAGCCTATCGTGAGGGCCGGATCAGCGAAGCGGAATACCTGCAACGGGCCACAGAGATCATGCAAACTATCCGTTCGGGAAAAGATGCCTCTATGCCCGAGAAGCTCCGCCGTTACCGGGACGCTTCCGCCTATTACGGCGTGATCCGTGAGCCGTTGGTTCAGTACACCGTCAACGTCCCTGAACTGAGCATGGATGACCTCATCGCCGACGTCGCCATCCGCCTGGAACAGATCATCGAGGAGCGGAAGATCCGCGACTGGACCACCAACCTCGACGTGCAGAACCAGATCAAACTGGCGATGGAGGACTACCTCTACAGCATAAAAGGCCGCTACAACATCCCCCTCACCGGTGGGGATATGGACGTCATCCTCGATAGCGTGCTCGAAGTCGCCAAGCACCGGGATCGGATGTGACAACCATGGCAACTCATTCCGTTCAATACGGCGACACCACTATCAACTACAATCTGACCTATGCCCAGCGTAAGACGTTGGCTATTACCGTCCATCCCGACCTGTGCGTCACTGTCAAGGCACCGGAGGGCACCGACCTGGCCGATATCGAGGCTAAGGTGTGCAAACGCGCTGCGTGGATTCTCCAGCAGCAGCGGGACCTGGAGCGCTACCTACCACACCTCCCGCCCCGGCAATACGTCAGCGGCGAAACGCATCGCTACTTAGGTCGCCAATACCGGCTCAAAGTCATTGAAGACGGGGCAGAGAGCGTCAAACACAGCCGGAACTACATCTATGCCCATGTGCAAGACAGGGCCGACACCGAGCGCATCAAGCACCTGCTGGATGATTGGTACCATGCCCACGCCAAGCACGTCTTTGCCGAGCGGTTAGCGGCCTGCCACCCCAAGGTTGAGCATCTGGGCATCGCCTACCCAGATTTGATCATCCGGGTGATGAAATCCCGCTGGGGCAGCAGCAGCCCGTTGGGGAAGATCACGCTCAACATCAAGCTGATCCAGGTGCCCAAAGCGTACATTGATTACGTGATTTTTCACGAACTGTGCCACCTGAAAGAGCCGAATCATAGCCAGCGCTACTATGAGCTGCTAGATCGGGTCCTGCCCGATTGGCGGGAGCGGCGGGAGAGGTTGAATGGATTTGAGTTTGGGTAGTTGCACGCGTGAGCAGGATAGGATTGGCTGTCTCCGATGTCTACGCCTGCCCCCACGACTTGAGCGACGAGGAGATCTTAGCGGCTGCTGGTGTTGAATCTGAAACGGGCGGCGGGGTGAGGCTTAGAAATCTTGAGAGCCAGGAGCACACTAACGCCAAACGAAAACGCCACACGGTGCCGACATATTGGCCCAACATTTTCAGCCGCCAGGTATGCATCGATATCAAGAGTGAGAATTCAAATGGCACAACTTCGATTATCAAGAGCTAGGAAGCAATACATTTGCAGTCAATGTTCGAGAGTTATCCCGAAAGGCCAGCAGTATTACCGCTTAGAACCTCACCCTATGGCAAGGAGACACAGAGAGAAGAAGGTTCAGCATCTTTGCCTTGCTTGTGTTGATGGTCAGGAATACATAGACGGGCGAGTGGAAGAAGCCAACAAGCAGACAGAAGAAACCAAAGAGCGGCTCAGAAACTACTGGATTAGAGATTGGCCTGAAAGGCAACTGCGGGAATTCGAGTTTGTTGACTACCTGGCACGACTGATGAAGCGAAACGACAGGTTCCGCGATGTCGGGGCCGAAGTCATCCTAGATCGCGACAAGCGCTTTCGGGCCGATATTGTTGTAGAAGAGTTGGTTGACAATCGATGGGAGAAGATTGTTGTGGAGTGTAAAGTACAGAGCAACTACACAGCGCAGCGTTCGGAAGATGTACTTGCGCAACTCAGGTCGTATGGCGCATTCCTTCCTGGCATAAGGCTAGTTTTTGCCTTTCCAGGAAATCTGACCCAAGCTACCAAGGCTGTATTTGAGGACTCAGGTATTGAAGTCTGGGATCTCAAATATCTAGCTGATCAGTTCCAAACGGAAGTCTTGGATGTCGAACATCCAATACTCCAATCAATGCTCTTGGCAGCACAGCCAAAGGCTGAGAAGTCGCGTGAGGAGGACCTAATTGAACAACTACAATCGTGTGCTCCAGGACGCGACAGTTGGTTGGTCTATCAGCAGCTCATAGGTTCAATCTTGGAAACATTGCTCTGTCCTCCGCTCTCAACTCCAATCTCAGAGCTATCAGATGCTCCTAGGGTAAACCGCAGAGATTTCATCCTGCCCAATTATGCTGAAAACGGCTTCTGGGCGTTCCTGCGGGACAGATATTTGGCAGACTATGTCGTTGTAGACGCAAAGAACCATGCAGAAGAGATCAAAAAGGAAGATGCTCTGCAGATCGCAAATTACTTGAAGGAGCACGGTGTAGGCTTGTTCGGTGTAATCGTGTGCAGGAAGGGTGCCGACGCTGGTTGCATACACACTCTGAGAGAGAAGTGGGTGATTGATCAAAAGCTTATCATTGTACTAACTGATAGCGACGTAGAACAGATGCTTTTAGCCCGGCAATATGGAGCACATCCTGAGAGTATCATCAAGCAAAAGATCGAGGATTTTCGATTATCGCTGTAGCTGTTCAGCCCGCTCGTGTCAACTCGTAGCAGACCGCCGCACCAGTTAGTGCAGATTGTATGAGTTGACGGTTGACGGACGAAGAGGAACAACCAATGACCCAATCCCAACCTCCTATCACCCGCACAACCCACACCCTGCCCTTCGACAAACTCTCGCCGCGCGACTTAGCGGCTGTGCCTGTGGCTCGTCGAGCGCGAGGGATACGAACGCGCCGAGCACCTGGGCGCAGCGGGCAGCGAACAGGGCCGCGCCATCGCCCCACCGCTTGCCCAAAAGGCGGCTTTTTATTCCGCCTATAACGTTATGCAAACCTAGTCCCTCGCGGACTTTGGCCCTCATGCCTGGAACTGATGGTGTCGAATCGCAATCAAGCAGGCGTTTGTCACCAAGGATGGAGTGTGATATAATGGAGCAGGAAGTAATGAACCGATGTCTACCGCAACTCTAACCAT
>JABXJW010000294.1 GCA_013375395.1 Desulfobacterales bacterium | reverse complement strand
CTACCTTCCTGACATCGTAATTTACCCCGGACGCCCTCAGGAACGGTCCCACCATACCACACCGTATTGCATCCTCCTTTGTCAGCACTCCCACTCCTTTGGCTCGTGCTATCGTCACCGGATTATTCACAAAGATACTCTCAAACTTTTTCATCCTTTTATGAAGTGCAAACGTCATGTTATCTATCAATCCGAGCACATCATCCGAAATGTCTCTCCGTAACCCACCAGGAACTATAAAAGAAGGCCCGCTTCTCGACCCAGAAATTTGCATCAACGCCTCGATTATCATTTCCCTGATTGCCATACAATACATGAATCCAGTTGTATGCCCAAAGAAGAGGGAAAATATTCCTGCGTCGTAGTAAAATGCTTCTATCCGCGATAGCTCAGCCAAGATCGTCCGTAAGTACTGTGCTCTTTCTGGAACTTCAACGCCAAGTGCGTTCTCTATCGCCCTAACGTACGCTAAGTTCATGTTCGCCGGGTCATTGATCGCCAGGCGCTCAAATAGAGGAATATTCTGGATATACAACTTGTTCTCCGCAAGCTTCTCCATTGACCGGTGTACAAATCCAGGTTCGGGAATGGCATCCACGATTCTGTCACCCTTCACCCTAAACGTCACCCTGAGATGTCCGCTTCCTGCATGATGAGGTCCTATGGGGACTACAATCTCGTCACTCTCATGAGCGACTTCAATGAATTCTTCCCAAATAGGGGTGTACAGGTCCTTTGGCGGCTCGATGGGGATCATATACTCAGGCTCTACATCCTTTTCAAAGACGTACCGCTCCTCAGGAAGCTTGAATTCTTTACGCAACGGAAGATCCGGCGTATCAGGAGCAAGAACGAACTTTCTCCCCATCCAATTGTTCCCCTCAAAAAAAACGCCAAAGAACTCATGCAATTCACGTTCGGAATAATTCGCGCTTTCCCATACGGACATAAGGCTCTGGATTTTCGGGTCTTTTACCCCTATCTCAGTGAAAACGGTTACAAGAACAGGCATCAGCTCCTCAACGCTGTAACTCGAGGCCACATACTCCATGATAAACTTCCGTTCATGTGGCACTTCTATCACGTTCACGCTCTTCACATGGTCCAGCTTCATCTGATCCTTGAGCTTCCTCGCAACCTCCATCAAGTTCTCTGGCGTTGTTCTGATAGCAATACGGTTCGTGCCGGTAATCGTTATGGATTCAAAAAGACCTTTAAGTTCTTTTTTGAGATTGTTCTCCAATTCTTTCCCAGAGTCCCAATCCACCACTCTTCCAACGTCAACCTTAATTTCCGGTGTTGGAGCATAGATCTTCGGCGAAGAAGGTACCATTCGTTCTTCCAGCTTCTCTTCGAACGGTAACTCCACCTCCTTAAATTCTATCGTCTTCTTGTCTACGCCCATTATCTTATCTTGAAGTGCTCTCACACCCCGTAAAAGGCCTTCAGGTGTTATCGGACAGCCAGGGACAAAGAAATCCACCGGAACGATATCAGAAGGATGCGTGATATTATAACTGTTCCAGAATATCCCGCCTCTCTCTCCACATGCTCCTATCACGTTCACAAACTTCGGGTCAGGCATCTGCCCATACACGAATTGCAACGCCCTCGCCATCTTCCTTGTTATCGTACCCTCAATGATGATAAAGTTCGATTGCCGTGCAATGCCAAGGTTCAACGTCCCCAATCTCTCACCATCGTAGCCACATGCAAACGCATGGGCGAGTTCAACGCCACAGCACGAGGTGATGAAGTGGCAAGGCCATAAACTCCACTTCGCCGCCCATTTCTTAAACGGTTTAAGGGGCCCCGACTCGAGGAAGTTTATATGCTCGTTCTTATTTTCCATTTTTGTTTTTCACTTCACCTCTCTATATTTATTTAACGTTTTTATTTTTTGGTTTAGCTTCTTGCCTCCGCCATTTCAAGCGTTATCTCATAGCCCACATATATCGCAGGCAGGAGTAGTAAGAGCGAAAGCAGTAAAAGCATTGTAAAGCTTAAACTTGGATGTGCTGAGAACAGCAGCAGAATGACAATAATTGGTTCCGCAGCCATAAACAGGAACATATATCCAAAATACTGCATGGGCAGCGTATATTTCGGGAATTTCATCGGCGGGTTCCCTGCTTCCCACCGCATCGTTTTTATCTCCGTTAGGTTATACCTCGGCAATACTTTTACGAGCAAGAGTAGAATCCCATCTACCAGCACGCAAATAAGAACCAGGACACCGATTATCAGAACATTTTCTATCATTTTTGGTTTGGCTTCCTCTTTTTATATTATGATACTTATCGTTTGGGCAATGACCTCCATACCTTTAAAGAACCAATCTGGTAAGAACGTAATTAAGATTATAAGTACAGCGGCGACGCAGATATAGTTGGTGAGATCCGCTTTCCAACCAACGCCGAGCTCACGTGCGAGCCGTAGATAATACGGAACTGATATTGCAGAATTTATAACTATGAGTGCAACCAGCCAGATATACTCGGCTTTGACCAGCGAGAAGAGGATGAAGAGCTTACCCCAGAATCCCATGAGCGGTGGGAGACCGATGAAGGAGAAAGCAAGCAGATACATCAGAGGTGAAAAAGCTCCCTCGTTCTTTATCGCATTGAAAAAACCTATCTTTCCAGCAGCATTTGCAAACAACATGAGCAATGCCCCGGTCAATGCGAAATAGAAGAATTCCGGCTTAATAATCACCACAACGCATGCCAAGACATACCCCATATTCGCAACCGTGGAATAAGCGAGAATCCGTGCAGGCTCTCTTGATGTCAATGCTCCTATATTCCCGGTAAACATGGATATCGCTGCGAGCACCGCAGTAAAGAGCGTTATTGAGACGGTTAAAGGACTTGAAGTGGAAATCAGTATCTTCAAAGCGATAACAAAAGGAACGATCTTTGCGAGCGATGCGATGATGGACAGCGGAATAGGGTCTGCACTGCTGAAGACATCCGGAACCCACTCGTGTAACGGTGCAACACCTACTTCAATGCTTAACCCCAACACAAGCATCACATAGCCAAGTATGTAAAGAAGCCCGTTAAATGCGTTTTTTGTGTAAGCCAAAATAACAGCACCGATTAAAAAGAGAACGGTGGCCAGAACCATAAAGGTAATATATTTGATACCAACCTCTACGTTTGCTCCGCCCTCCCTAACCATAACTAAAATATACGTTGGCACGGAAACGAGGACAAACGCTGCTAAAACCATAGCGAGGTCTTGCGTAGTAAATATGTACAGGGTTGCAAGCGCCATCAACCCCACCAAGCCATAGTCCACGCCTTGAATCACACTCTTAATCGTTTTTAGCGAGACCAGGTTGATGATACTTATTACAAGAACAAATGCGCTATAATAGATGAGATTGAGATTTGGGAGTGTAACAGCTAAAAATCCGAGTATAATCGCTACAATCGCCCCAAAAAATCCCAAATCGCGGTATTTGACGGAAAAAACGGAGCAGAGTGTCAAGATTACCAACGCCCCGAACATCAACATCATTGGGATTGATATTGACAATCCCGTCATAGCCACACCCCTCCTACCGCAGCTATTATAAGAATAATCATCACAAGACCGAGGACAATGTTGATGTACCTACTAAGGTATCCGGTCTGAAGAGTTCTGATACTTCTTGAAATCCCTCCGAATAAACCGGGTATCACCTGTGTATTGAAGAATCCATCTATCCCCCTGTTTCCATAGTCCTGAACAATGCGAGAGACAAAAAAGCCTGTTTTTGGCATAATAAAATCATTAAGGAAGGGGAGATACATACGGTCGCTGAAGAACGTGCCGAGTCCAGAAAGTGCGCTTATCCGTGGCTTGTAAAGCGCGAAAATATAAGCAGTTAACGCCAAGATACCAACGCCGAAGGAAACGGTTATCATTCCTTCCCGTAAAAAGCTCCCTGCGGCCACGAATTCATGGGTCTCTTCCCGGGTGAAGATGAGATAGAACAAGAGGAAGAGCACCGAGACCATCAGTATGTATCCAAGTTTCATCAACCCGCCACCTTCTGTATGCTCATGGTGCGGTTTCTCGCCTTTGATGAAGTTCAAAGCAAGGAACTTCGCCATAATCCCTGAATAAACCACGGATGTAAGAA
>JABXJW010000293.1 GCA_013375395.1 Desulfobacterales bacterium | reverse complement strand
GCCGAGGAATTGAAAGACGTTAAGGTCTGGCACCTGCTGACCTTCGGCCCCGCGCCTTATATGGCCCCGGAGATGGCGCCGCACTTCCGCCACATGGCCTACTTCACCGGCCCCAACGCCCGGGAGGCGGTGAACGAGGGCCGCGCCGAGTATATACCTATTTATTTATACGAAATTGGGAACCTTATCCTCGAGGGCTATTATCTCGTGGACGTCGTGTTGTGCAACCTCTCCCCTCCGGACGAGCACGGCTTCTGCTCCTTCGGCGTCGGCGTCGACGTCACGAAGCCGGCCGCGGAGAAGGCCAAGTACGTAATTGCCCAGATTAACCCGCAAGTACCGCGCGCGCTGGGCGACTCGTTCATCCACGTGCGCAAGCTCAGCCATATAGTCGAGGTCGACGAGCCGCTCAAGGAGATGCCGGGCGCGGGCCAAGTCTCCGAGACGGCGATGAAGATAGGTCAATACGTCGCCGAGCTCATCGAGGACGGCTCGACTATGCAGATGGGCATCGGCGAGATCCCGGACGCGGTCCTGGCCTCGCTCGACGGCCACAAGGACCTCGGCGTCCACACCGAGATGTTCTCCGACGGCGTAATTGACCTCATCGAGAAGGGCATCGTCACCAACGCCCGTAAGACGCTGCACCGCGGCAAGGTCATAGCCGGCTTCATCCTGGGGACCCGCCGCCTTAACGAATACATCGACAACAACCCGGTCTTCGAGTTCCACCCCCAGCGCTACGTCAACGACCCGTTCGTGATCGCCCGGAACGAGAGGCAGGTCGCGCTCAACTCCGCCATCGAGGTCGACATCACCGGCCAGGTATGCGCGGACTCCATCGGGACGCGCATTTATTCCGGCTTCGGCGGCCAGGTGGACTTCATCCGCGGCGCCGCTTACTCCAAGGGCGGCAAGCCCATTATTGCGCTGCCCTCCACCGCCAAGGGCGGCGAGGTATCCCGCATAGTGGACAAGCTCAAGCCGGGGGCCGGCGTCGTGACCAACCGCGCCGACGTGCATTACGTCGTGACGGAGTTCGGCGTCGCCTCGCTGCACGGCAAGTCGCTGCAGGCCCGCGCCCGCGAGTTAATCGAGGTCGCCCATCCCAAGTTCCGCGAGGAGCTAGAGCGGGCGGCGCGGGAGAGGAAGTTGGTATAAGTATCGTTGGCGCCGGGTTAATTATATTTTATAAGTAGAAAACGCAGAGCGAATATGTTATCTTTTAAGAAGAAAGCGCGATATTCAGGTCTAAGATGGACCGAAAAATAGTAGAGAAATTAGCCATTAAATCCGAAGGGGACGTTTCGAAGGTTACGTTACCCTTGTTGACCCATTTAGGTTATAAGCCGCACGAGTGGGCAAGAGATAATACACTATTAAAAATACTTAAAGAAAGGTTCTCGGACGAATATAGGAGCTTCCACTTGGATTTGAACAATCCCGACGATAGACCCGATGTTGCGGTATTCACCGACGAAGTATTATTGGAAAGGTCAGCATTTGTTATCGAAGAAAAATCGCCAAACGGGGATTTAAAAGCCGGCCTCGAACAGGCAAGGACTAAGTATTGTCAGGTACTCGCTCCAATATTTGTAGTTGCTACTGACGCTATAACGATCGAGATATATGACGCATATCCATGGCGAAAGAAGTACAAAGAATTCGTTGATAATCTATTCCGTTATTCTAGTGAAAAGGGCGTTTTATTTCCGGTAGAAAACGGACCTTTCAACGGTTTGAAGGCTATTATCGACAAAGGTGCGGTACATAAAAGGCTTACTAACCCTTTAGAAATACCAATCGAAAAAGCTTTAGAGGAGTTCGCCCGCGAGCCTTTTAGTAGGGATTTATTTGAGCGAGCTATTTCGAGGTGTCAAGAAGAATTACGGGGTAGCGGGATAGTAAGGTTGGAGGATCAGTTTTACGAAATAATGACTCTGATGTTTATAAAGATATTCGAGGAAAGGCGGTTTAAGCAGAATAAACAATACAGGTTCACGGTATCGGAACTAAAAAGGAATGCAGACCTTACAGAACTAAAAGTTAAAGCAGGTAAAACTTATGATACGTATATTAATGGGACGCTCCTTTCTGCTGTAAAGGAAGCATATAGGGAAACGGGTATTTTTGCCGAAGACGATAGGGTAGGGATGAAGAAAGAGAAAAATAAACCGCCCGGGCTAAAAGATAAAAATATCGAAAGTATAGTAAAAGAATTAAACAAGGGCTTCGTAGACGGCACCCCGTTCGAAGTGAAGGGGGAAGCTTTCCAAACCCTCTTACGTAAAGTTTGCAGGGGCGATTTGGGCCAATTCTTTACACCCAAGCCTATCGTTGAGTTCATGGTAAAGTTGTTAAACCCGGAACCTGGGCAAAAAATTTTAGACCCTTGCGTAGGGACGGGCGGTTTTTTAGTGAGCTCTTTTAATTTAATAAAAAGTAAAATCTCTGAGCGCGCGACTAATATCGAGGACAAACTTAGGGATATAGATAAACTAAAAAAAGAATGGTTAACAGGGTGCGATATCGACCATAAAGCGGCGCGTACAGCTAGGATGAATCTCTCCCTTTGGGGTGATGGTAGTAGGAGCATTTTTATTACAGAAGATAGTTTAGTAGACGAAGATACGTTAAAACCATATTCTGCCGATGACCCAGAAAATACTGGTTACGATTTAATACTTACTAATCCACCGTTTGGTTTGAAGAATTCTTCGCCCGAGGTTTATATGAAATACGGTATTTCTAGGGGCTCTACTAATAAAGCGAAATCGCACGTAATTTTTTTGAAAAGATGTTTGGAATTATTGAAACCGGGAGGTAAATTGGGAATCGTCATATCGGACGGCCTTTTAGGTGGTATCGATAGGGCTTTTGTCGACGTTAAGGAATACGTCAGGGATGAAGCTGTAATAGAAGCTATCGTAGACCTTCCGCAAAAAACTTTTACCTCGTCCAAGTCAGGAGAAAAAACCAGTATCCTGTTCTTAAGAAAAAAAGATATCGGTTTAAAAAAAGGCAATGTTTTCTTGGCTATTACGGAAAACGCAGGCGTAGACCATCGCGGGAATCCGTGTGATAATCAACTTGAACCTGATATCGTTTCTTCATTTAAGAAATTCAAACGGGCGGCCGAAAAAGACCAATTACGTTTAATTTCAAAAAACCCGGTAGTACTCGGGGTTAGGGCTGGGGATATAGAAACCACCCGTTTCTACCCGTCATATTATTACCTTCCCTATTTTATTGAAGGTTTAGAAGAAAATTTGGATAAAGCGGTCGAATTGAGATTGTTAAACGATTTAGTATGCGAAAAGAAAACACAAGTAAACCCCCTCCGCGATTTTCCCGAAGAAATTATAGATTATATCCAAATTAGCGACGTACCAAGTAATCTAGGTATGATAGTAAGTTTTCAAAGAGCTTTAGGGAGGGACGTTTCTGTAAGCCACGCGAAAATGCCTTTAAGGGCAGGTTATGTATTGATAAGCCGTATTAGGCCGACACGCGGTTCTATAGCGGTTGTACCCGCCGATTTGGATGGGGCTATAGGGACCGATGGTTTTATCGTTCTTGAGGCCCGTGAAGATTTAATATTTAAGGAAGTATTATGGTTGTTATTACGTTCGGATGCGGTTTTAAAACAAATGTATTGCCTCCAAAGGTATAGCGGGGGCTACCCAAGGGTAGACGATATTTCCGAGTTGCGATTACCGGTACCCCCGCGCGAAATACAAGAAACTATTAAAAATAGTATAATAGAACGGCAGAAGAGAATTTACGAAGCTAACAGGATTACTTACGAAGCCAATTTAAGTTTAAATGATGCGTTAAGATATAATACCTCCGTTCTTACCGAAACCGTATCAACTAAAGTCGCTAGTATTAAATTAACCGCTGAAGGCGAATTGCGAATAGATTATCGGCCCCCGGAAACTTTTAGCGTTTGCGATTCTATTAAGCCTTTAGAAATACCCGGCGGCGAAGAATTGGCCCTATAATTTTTTGATACCTAAAATTAATTGTTAAACCCGGTATAAATCATTACTATAAACGGTAACCGGGTTTTATTTACGTTTTATCCGAAAAATTCCGGCCGCTCGCGGCCGGTTTTTATTTACCCTCTTAGCGCGAACGAAAAATAACCT
>JABXJW010000292.1 GCA_013375395.1 Desulfobacterales bacterium | reverse complement strand
TCCGCCCCCCCATGCGCCCCCACCACCCAAAGCCCTGCCTTCTTGAGTAGTTGCAGGGCTGCCACAAGATTGGGAACCCGTGCTATCAACATATGTTCCATGGCTCCGGCGGAAGCCTTTGAAACAGCAGGGGACAAAGGGGCGGAACGGGCTTTGGGAAGGACAATACCATGGACCCCCATGGCAAGAGCCGTCCTGACAAGAGAGCCCAGGTTTTGCGGGTCTACGATGCCGTCAAGGGCCAAAATCAGCGGAAGTTCGCTTTCAGTTTCAGTTTTTTTTAGGATCGTGCTTTCATCTGACAGTGCAAAGCCACCAACCTGTGCTGCAACTCCCTGGTGCACCAATCCACCAAGGAGCGATTTGAAATAGTCCGGTTCCTTATACTGGATGGGGACCCCTCGGGCCTGAGCTCGTTCCAAAAGGGCCTGAACGCCTTTTGCCCGGCGGCTTTTTGATATATACAGCCTCTTAAACTTGCGCCGCCCCGCCGCCAGTGCCTCATAGACCGAGTGGATTCCATAGAGAAGATCACTCATTGTAACAACTTAGGCCTTTGAAAACACGGTCGCTCCAATGACGATCAGATTTTGAACCGTGTAAAACTCGGGCCTAAGTGAGCCTAAAGAAAAAACGGTATTCACTTGTTAAATGATATCGAGGAGATTCGCTCCTTATTGAAAATTTAAGTACGACCCGCTAGTTCCCCGTTCTTTCTCAATGCTCACTAAGCCCCTCAGACAGTTACCCAGTTCAAAATCTGATCGTCATTGGAGCTCCTTCGAGTCCGGTTGTTTCATAAGGCTAAAATGACACCACTCATTTGAGGCGCGCATTCTCGATTATAGCTTCCAGCTTTGAAACGGTTCCGGCAAGATCATCATTTACAATGACATGATGATAATGATGAGCCTCGGCCATCTCTGCTTTGCTGTTCTTCAACCGCTGCTCCACAGCCCTTGAGGAATCCGCGCCACGATTGACAAGTCGTTTTTCAAGTTCTTCTACAGATGGGGGCGCAATAAAGATTAAAACGGCCTCAGGATACCCGCTATAGATATTCTTGGCCCCTTCAACGTCAATGTCAAGGAGAACGTCGTGTCCGGCAGCAAAGGCCTCGTCCAGAAATCTGCCCGGAGTGCCGTAGAGTTCACCGTGCACTTCAGCCCATTCGGCAAATTCACCGGAGTCCATTTTCTTGCGAAAGGCATCCTTGCTTATAAAATCATAGTCTACGCCATCCTGCTCCCCCTCCCTGGGGGGACGAGTTGTGTAAGAGATCGAATATCGAAGTTCGGGTCTTTTTTCCAGGATCACCCTCAGAACGGTCGATTTGCCGGTGCCGGAAGGCCCGGAGATGATAAACAAAAGTCCTTTTGGGGCCATTTCGTTATTCACGATGATGTTCACTTCGATTTGGGCGCCTTTTTCTTTTCCTCCTTGAATTCAAAGCCGGTCACAAATCGCTGGGATATGGTCTCGGCCTGAATAGCCGAAAGAATCACATGGTTGCTGTCGGTAATAATGATGGAACGAGTGCGCCGTCCTTGAGTGGCGTCAATCAAGCGTTTTCCTTCCTTTGCATCCTCCTTGAGCCGCTTCATTGGGGCAGAGCCTGGTGTAACAATAGCAACGATGCGGTCGGCAACGACCGTATTTCCAAATCCGATGTTCAACAATGTCGTATCCATTCTTTCCTCCGGGATTCGCTATTCGGTAACAATTTAGGTCTTTGAAAACATGGCCGCCCCAACAACTATGCTACTCTAGTGTCCATTCAGAAATGGTAGATTTTGTCCCGAGACAAGGCCGCACAAAAGTTGCTACCGCAGGCGTAGCAGCGCTACGTCGAGGATAGCCTTTTCACAAGCCGCAGGCGCAAACCTGCGGAGAACGCAGTATCGGGGCAAAAGATGCCATTTCTGAATGGACACTACTCTATGTTCTGAACCTGCTCCCTAATCTTCTCCAGTTCGGTCTTGACGGCCACAACCATCTGGGACAACCGGGCGTTCCCCCCTTTGGAACCAATGGTGTTTACCTCCCTATTCAGTTCCTGGAGCAGAAAATCAAGGGCTCTTCCGGTCGGCCCTTCTGATTCGATCATACTTCGAAACTGTTTCAAATGGCTTTCGGCGCGGACGATCTCCTCGGTAATATCGCTCTTGTCGGCCAAGAAGGCAGCCTCCTGAGCAAGCCGATTTGGATCCAGTTCTATCGTACCTTCCGTTAGTGCAGCAATCCGTTCTCTCAGCCGATCGTGATACTGTGACGATATCGATGGGGCCAATTCTTTCACGCGCAACAATCCATCCTCAACAGACTGCAAACGCTTCTGAAAGTCTCGGTAGACGGCCTTGCCCTCTGAAATCCGCATGGCATCTATACCCTCCAACGCATCACTGATGCACGATGAAAAGTCCGGCCAGGTCTTTTCCAGATCTTCTTCCGGCTCTATGGCCGTAATGATCTTCTCCATGCCAAGCAATGTTTCAAGCCCGACCTTTTCTTCAATCCCCAGAGCTTCGTTCAATTCGGCCAGGGTCTTGTAATATGCCTTTGCCAATGGCAGATTCACCTCGATTTCGACATCGGATTGTGAACCGCCCTTAACCTTGACAGTTAAATCCACGCGGCCCCGTGAAATCTTGGATGCAACCAGCTTCTTAATGCGGTCCTCAAGGGGGAGTAACCGATGGGGCATACGCACCGAAATTTCACAATAGCGGCCGTTCAGGCAGCGCATCTCCACTGTATATGTGCGGCCTTCGACTATGTTTTCCGCCCTGCCAAAGGCGGTCATGCTTTTTATCATGTCGTCACTAACCCCGGACAAGCCGGAACCATAAAAGGATGGTTAAGTCTTGTAAAATCAGGTCAAATCTGGCTCAAACAAGTGCCTAAAGTGAACTAAAGTTGAAAGTGCCTAAAGTTGACAAAACTCGTAAAAAGTCCCATTTCCCCCTCACCCCAACCCTCTCCCGTCAAGGGAGAGGGGGTGTTTTTGACTTTTTACGAAACCATCAAAGTTAAGGTATTTTGCCTATTTCATAATTGTTCTTGCCGAAGGCAAGTTCCACAAACCCGGCCCAGACCTGGTTGAGGAGCGTGATAGCCTCTCGCGAGCATGTCGCGCCGGGGCGGACAGGGCGGGCTTTAGCTCACTTTAGACACTTAGCCTCCTGACTGTCGAACCTGATGCACATATCTGTCTCTAACAGATTCCAGAAAACCGATAATCGCCTCGCCAGCATAGTCCGGATAGGTCCAGTCCAGGGGACGAAAACGGCCCTTGCGGTAAATCAATGTCAGGTCCGCATAGATCCCTTTGCCCAGGTAAATGCGGTGGGCATGATTCTTCCCGGTGGCCAGGACAAACCGCTCTGCAAGGAGGCATCCTGGGTCGATATTGACCAGCCGTTTGCCCTGCTTTGAAAACTGAGTCTCCAGTTCGTTGGTAAACAGCTTGACATCGGCCAGGGCCTCCTGCTGAATCAACCGGGAAAAAGCCATCAAACGCCTGAAAAGGGGCGCCCCCAACTCAGGCGTGTAATAGTCCGTGTGCTCAAAGGCAAGCCATGGACTTACCACATCGGGCGGTCCAAAGGACCCGGAAAGTCTTCCGGCCACATTCCCAAGAATATCTTTTTCCTTGGTGAAACAACCGACAACCAGCTTGGCAGGCTTGGGGTCTTGCGGCTTGCTCATCTCCTACGGCCGCCCGACACTACTATATTGGAAGCCCAAGGCGCGCATCCG
This sequence comes from Desulfobacterales bacterium, assembly GCA_013375395.1. Lineage (GTDB taxonomy): Bacteria > Desulfobacterota > Desulfobacteria > Desulfobacterales. The sequence goes on along the minus strand of JABXJW010000292.1, from coordinate 447 downwards.
CCGCGGTTCATAGATGTTTCGCAAATCTACCACGATCGGTCGTCTCATCAGCTTTTTGATCCGCGGCCAGTCCATAATGCGAAATTCGTTCCACTCCGTGCAAAGAACCAATGCATCGGCCGTTTCGGCCACTGCATATAAATCCTTTTTGTAGTCGATATCAGACAGGTAGTTTTTTGCCTGTTCCATGCCCGCCGGATCATAAGCACGGATATTCGCCCCTTTGTCCTGCAAGCTCTTGATAATGGGGATTGCAGGAGACTCTCGCATATCGTCCGTGTTCGGCTTGAACGTAAGGCCGAGTACCCCGATGGCAGCCCCGTCCAAATTGCCGCCAACGGCAGAGACAATCTTTTCGGCCATCATTGCCGGGCGTTCCTCGTTTACCCTTATCACGGCATCGACGATCCTGAACTCATACCCGTGCTGTTCGGCAATCTGACTGAT
>JABXJW010000040.1 GCA_013375395.1 Desulfobacterales bacterium | reverse complement strand
TATTCTTACCCAAAATACAGCCTGGCGAAACGTCAAAAAAGCGATAAACAGCCTGAAGTCAAGAAGCCTCCTGTCCCCGGACGCCCTCTATTACCTACCGATCCGAGATTTGGCACATGCGATCAGGCCGGCAGGCTATTACAATATAAAGGCCAGGCGGTTGAAACATTTTGTTGAGTTCCTTTTTCAGGAAACTGCCGGCGAGCTCGATCTCCTTCTTGCTCAAGACCTTGACAGCCTGCGAAGCAAGCTGCTGTCAGTAAACGGCATTGGCCCGGAGACCGCCGACAGCATCCTCCTTTATGCCGGCAACAAGCCGACCTTTGTTGTAGACACCTATACCAAACGAATCTTGTTCAGGCACAGCCTTATGCCTGAAGATGCCTCTTATGAGGAGGTCCGCAACTTTTTTATGGACTGTCTGGAGCCGGACGTTTCCATGTTTAATGAGTACCACGCACTCCTGGTCCATCTCGGGCACACATTTTGCTCGAAAAAAAACCCAAAATGTACGGGATGTCCAGCCAGTGGGTGGAACGATGAATAAGGGTAACAATTTAGATCTTTGAAAACTCTGCCGTTCCGACGACAATCAAATTTTGAACCGGCTAACTGTCTGAGGGGTTTAGTGAGCCTTGAGAAAGAACGGGGAGTTAGGCGGATCGTACTTAAATGTTCAACAAAGAGCAAACCATTCCGGTACTATTTAACAAGTAGATACAGTTCTTTCTTTTGGCTCACTTAGGCCCGAGTTTTACACGGTTCAAAATTTGATTGTCGTTGGAACTCTCTTTGTTTCATAAGGATAAAATGATACGAATAAGGAAATTACAGAGCGATGACAAAACTAAATGTAGCCCTGCTTTCGGGTGGTATTTCCTCTGAGCGTGACGTCTCCATCAAGAGCGGCAATCAGGTATACGAAGCCCTCGATAAGGCCAAATATGACGTGATGCGCTACGACCCGGCCGCGGACCTCGGAAAACTCGTGGCTGACGCATCCCGCGTTGATGTGGCGTTCATCGTACTGCACGGACCCTATGGTGAAGACGGCACCGTCCAGGGTCTTCTCGATCTCCTCCACATCCCCTATCAGGGCTCCGGCGTGCTGGGAAGCGCGTTAGCCATGGACAAATGTACCGCCAAACGTCTTTACAAAGAGGCCGGACTCCCAGTGCCGGCCTTTGAGGCGCTTGCGCGAGGACAAGCTTATGAGCCGCAATCCTTGGCCAAGAAACCTGGATTCCCCTTAGTTGTTAAGCCGCGGTATGGAGGATCGAGTATCGGCGCCAGTGTCGTTCAGACTCCCGAGCAGTTGCCGGAGGCACTTGACAGGGCCTTTGAATATGACCACGAGGTGATCCTTGAAGCATACCTGGAAGGAACCGAGATCACAGGAGGGGTTCTTGGCAATGACGAGTTGGAAATGCTGCCTGTTGTGGAGATTATCCCCGAATCCGGCTATACGTTTTTTGATTATGAGGCAAAATACGTGGAAGGGGCAACCAGCGAGATCTGTCCGGCCCGCATCAGCCAAACGCTCTCTGAGCGCGCTCGATCCCACGCTGTCACTGCCCATCAAGCGCTCTGCTGTCGTGGCTATAGCCGCACCGACATGATCATCCATAATGAAATCATTTACGTATTGGAAACCAACACCATCCCCGGCATGACGCCCGTGAGCCTTTTTCCGCTTGCTGCAAAGACGGCGGGGTTCTCATTCGGCCGGCTTTTGGACCGGCTGATTGAGCTTGCCATGGAAGGCAGAGACAGAGGGTTGGGCAAACAAGTTCCAGCCTGTTGAGTGGCCCAGCATCATACATCGTACGGTGATGGGTCTATAGGTCACTGGTCAATGGTCATCGGTCAGTGGGTCTTACTAATGACCAGTGACCAATGACTAATGACCACATGTTTACGAAGTGCATAACCTGCACACGACAAGGAAAGTATCATAGTTTGAAGTCATGCCTACAATCATCCGCACCAACCGCGAGCTGAAAGAGCGATATAATGACATAAAGGCGGGAGACTGCTTTATTGGGATGCTCAGCTTCAAGAACCTGAAGCACCGCGCCTTTGTCGATCTTCTGGAAAGAGGGGTTCGGTTCTTCCCGTCAGCCCTATCCCAAACCTTAGGTCATTCCAAGGTAGCCCAAGCCCTCGCCTTACGGCAATGGATGATACCCCACACACTTATAATGGCCAGACGCACCGACCTGATGCATGCCATCAACGCCTATAATGAGCACGGCATCGGCGCTGTAGTCACAAAAGAAGACCATCTGCAGTGCGGGTTCGGGATCCATCTGTGGGAGAGTATAGAAGCCGTATATAACCAGACCTCGTTCAATTCCTTTTCATATCCATTTGTCCTGCAACCATTTGTTGAAAAATACACAGATGTTCGAGTCATCATAGCAGGTGACTATTGCGAAGCCTATACCCGCAAAAATCAGCATAACTTTAGAATGAACATCACGGCAGGCGGAACCAGCAGCCCTTACACACTTACCAAGAACCAGCTTTCCCTGTGTTGCGCTGTTATGGAGCGGGGGAAGTTTCCCTATGCCCATATCGATCTGCTCGTCGCAGAGGAAGGCCATAGTTATCTATCAGAAATTGCTTTAAACGGTGGTATGAAAGGATCGCGCATCAGACGCGAAGACCTTGATCCCCTGAAAAAGGACATCCTTGAAAAAATGGCTGGTGTTTGACCCGGATAAGCCCCCCTCCTGCCAAGCCCGCCCGGCATTCGCCTGAGGCGTAGCCGACCCGCCTGCCACTGCGAGGCACGAGCGGGCAGGTTGCGGACTGGCGGAGTGAGGCGAACGGGCCGGAACCAAACAAGGATTGTTTAAGTCTTAGAAAATAAATACAAGAAAACTCATGACACAAGTACACTCAGAACGCCTTGCAAAAGGAGCCCAGTGGTCGATCGAGGTGATGGCCGTGATCTACGTGGCCGTGACGGTTCTTTTTCTGGTGAATGCCGACTGGCCTATCCTTGTTGTAAACAAGACTTTTGCCCGCTACGATTGGCCGATGGTGTTTTTCCCCACAGAAAAGTTTTGGTTTTCCCTGGCGGCGAGCGTGCCGGGCACCAGGGCCTTCCTGGCCTTTGCAGCAGCGCAAAGACCGGCCGAAGCCCGACTATATGTCAAGGTACTGCAAATCTCTCTCCTGCTGGCAGCAGTCCTGTTCGCATGGCAATTTCTGTTCCACAAACATGCCCCGCTTTACGCCATCGGCTTTTTTGTCGAATTAGTCCAAATGGTCTTCTACCTCTTTTTGAGCAAAAAACTCCCCCAGCCTGCCCACCGGGTTCTGCCGCCCATAGCGCATTGAAAGGCGGCCCCAATCCCCAAATTCCTAAATTCACAATTCCTAAATTCAGACTACTCCTAGGTAGCTTTTATGCTTTTTACTGTTATTTTTCCTTGACAAAATCAGCACTTCGGGGTAAAGGAGCACTACGTTTTTGACGGCACAAGCATCTCTAATCTCATAACTGAGAAAATTCTTTTTTTGTACAACGCCTTACTTCAACAAGCATCTTACAGGTCAATATATAGTTTGAACTGAAGGGGGTGGATTAAAGCGATATCAGTCGGCGCCAAGCGGCGTAATTTTGTAATCTGACATACCAGTTTCAAGTTCTCAAAACCTAATGATTTGGAGTTTCCATGAGCACGACAGAAGAAAAAGAGCAAACCGTAGAGGAGCAAGCCGAAGAACACGGCCCGGTCTATGCTGCTTATAAACCAGCAAAATCAAGGGGTTGGCGATTTCTCATACCAATTGCTGCGTTTGGCGTAGGCTTTGTATCGCATCTGTTCCTTGGATGGGTTATCTTTCCGCATCTACTTTATGGTAAAAAACAACAGCCCATCGACTTTAGCCACCAGCTCCATCAGGAAGCAGCGGATGAAAGCTGCGAGAGCTGCCATTTCTTCCGTGAAGACGGGAGCTTCTCCGGCGTTCCCAAGCTGGAAAACTGTCTCCAGTGCCATGAAGAGCCTATGGGAGAGAGCCCTGAGGAAGCAAAGTTCATCACGGAATATGTTGAGCCAGGCAAGGAAATTCCGTGGCACGTGTATGCGCGCCAGCCTCAGTGTGCTTTTTTTTCTCATGCAGCCCACGTTAAAGTGGCCGAACTGGAATGCGTCACATGCCACGGACCCGTGGGAGATTCGGATCACACAAGGCCGTACCAGTACAATCGTCTCACCAGGTACAGTCGGGACATATGGGGCTGGAACATCGCAGGTTTGAAGAAGAAGACCTCGGATCGCATGAAGATGGATGACTGTGCTGAGTGCCACGAAGAAAGAAAAGGCCACAAGGACGCTTGCTTTGTCTGCCACAAATAGAGCAAGTGAGCTGAAGTGTCTAAGGTGGACCTAAAGTTCAAAGCTAAGGATGAAAGGTCTTTGAGAATCATCAAGTTTAGGCACTTAACCTAAGGGGAATACGCATGGATAGAAGAACTTTTTTAGAGATGTTGGTTGGGTTCTCGGCTGGGGCCGGTACCGGTTTTATGCTCACACCCGTAAACTGGAAGTTGATGGATGACGTTTCTATCTGGACGCAGGAAGTCTGGCCGGACTTTTTTGCCGGCATTCCTGAACGTGGAAAAGTTACTCACGCAGACTCGGTCTGCGACCTCTGCCCCGGCGGCTGCGGTATCACGGTCCGAAAGGTTGAAGACCGGGTCACAAAAATAGAAGGCAGAGAAGGGTATCCCGTCAACAACGGTGGAATCTGTCCACTCGGGGCATCAGGCCTCCAACTCTTGTACGGGCCTTGGCGGGTCCCGAGCCCTGTACGGCGGGCCGGGAAACGAGGTGCAAAAGCATGGGAGCAAATCACCTGGGAAGATGCAATAGGTGATGTGGTCAAGAGGCTTTCCGATTTACGCCGCAAGGGTAAAACCGATTCTGTTGCTTGTGTTGTTGCTTCGGACCAGGGGACCGTCCCGCAGTTGTTTTCCCGTTTCATGAAAGCTTACGGGTCTCCAAATCTTATTCGGGCCGCTTCTGCCGAGGATACCAATGAGTTGGCCATGAAGTTGATGCAAGGCAAAAAGGCTTCGGTCGCCTATGACCTGGAAGGCGCTGACTTCATCCTGAGTTTTGGAAGCGGCCTCATTGAAGGTTGGGGCTCACCGGTACGGGTTATTCAGGCCCACAGTAAATGGCGCTCCGACAAAAATAGGGCTACCGTAATTCAAATAGAGCCGCGCCTGTCCAATACGGCAGCCAAAGCCGACAAGTGGCATCCAATAAAGCCGGGAACCGAAACGGCTCTCGCCCTGGGCTTGGCGCATGTTATCATAAAGGAATCATTATACGACATTTACTTCATAAGAAACAATACGTATGGATTCAATGACTGGCGTGCCATGGTGATGGCTCAATATTCGCCTGAGGCCGTGTCCAGGACTACCGGTCTTTCCGCCGAAAATATCGTCAAACTTGCCCGGGCCTTTGCAAAGGCAAGGCGCCCCCTGGCCGTCTGGGGCCGTGGCAAGGGAACGACGCCGGGATGTCTTTATGAGTGCATGGCAGTTCATTCCCTCAATGCCTTGGTAGGCAACATCAACAAGCCGGGCGGTGTCTGGGCACGCCCGCCGCAGGTGGCAACCAACAGATGGCCAAGTGTCAAACAGGATTCTGCTGCCCGAACCGGAAACAGCAAGCCTCGGTTAGACGGGGCAGGGACGAGGCAGTACCCTCTGGTAAGCAGTCGTCCTGACGAACTGCCCGGAATCATCAACAAGCGGCCCGGTGCAATCCAGGTACTCCTTGTTCACGAGGCCGATCCGTACTACAGCACGATGGACAGTTCTGCCATGGCAGAGGCCTTCGACAAGATCCCCTTTGTCGTGAGCTTTTCCACCTATTTTGATGAAACGGCCCAACATGCAGATTTGATCCTTCCAAATCATCACTACCTGGAGCGGTTCGAGGATGTTCCAACGCCTATCGGTTTGCCAAAACCAGTACTTGGCTTGCGCAAGCCAGTGGTATCACCCCAGTTCAACACAAGGTATGCCGGAGACACTCTAATGGCCATCGCCAGCAGGCTAGGCGGAACTGTGGCCCAGTCCTTCCCGTGGAAAGACTACGTGATCCTATTGAAGCAGACCTTGGGAGGCAAGTGGGATGCCTTGAAGAAAACCGGCTATTTTACTGCCGCGTCCTTTGGCACACCGTTGGGTAAGTTTGAATTCTATGCCAAGGCATACGAACCGGTGGAGGCGGAAGGAGATTCTGAAACCTACCCGCTCACCTTGATACCTGTGGAATTGATGCGGCTGGCGCATGGTGCTATCGGAAATCCGCCATTTTGCACCAAGACCCTGGAAGAGACCGAGCTGAAAGGCAATGATCTTTTCGTAGAAGTTAATCCCAAAACAGCCGGCGATTATGGCCTTGCAGAGGGCCGTTATGCCACGCTGGAAACGCCCAGGGGGAAGGCCAAGGTGCTTGTGCACCTGTCTGAGGGAATCATGCCGGGCCTTGTAGGCATGCCCAAGGGGCTGGGCCATACCGGTTACGACGACTACCTGGCAGGCAAGGGCGCCAGCGCCAATAGCCTTATGGGCGTTGTGGAAGATCCGATCTCCGGCCTGTGTGCCACCTGGGGCATTCAGGCTAAACTGAGCAGTGTTTAATCATTCAAGAAGGGGTAACAATGAAAGAGGTACATCAAGATAATAAAAGACACGGCAAAACTTACAAGTACGGGATGGTAGTCGACCTGGACAAATGCACGGGCTGTGGCGCTTGCATGGTGGCCTGTATGGCTGAAAACAACCTCCCCTTCAGGAAAGAGAACACAAACGACAGGTTAACCCAGAATTTCTGGATGAGGGTGTATAAGATCAGCAACGGCCTCTCATTTCCGGATACTGAAATATGTTATATTCCCAGGCCCTGCCAGCACTGCGAGGGCCGCGGCCACCATCATGGGACGCCATGTGTGTCGGTGTGCCCGGCAACGGCTACTGATTACAGTCATGAAACCGGCATTGTAAGCCAGATCTACACACGTTGCTTCGGATGCCGGTATTGCATGGCTGCTTGTCCTTACCATGTGCGCGTGTTTAACTGGTGGGATCCAAGGTGGCCGAAAGGCATGAATAAATCCTTAAATCCTGACGTATCCGTTCGTATGCGGGGAGTAGTGGAAAAATGCAGTTTTTGCTATCACCGGCTCCAGCGGGCCAGAAACAAGGCTTACGCGGAAGGGCGCCGCGAGCTTCATGAGGATGAATATCAAACGGCTTGCACCCAGGCCTGCCCCGCAGGGGCCATTACGTTTGGAGATTTGGACAACCAGAAGCACAAGGTCTATAATTTGAAAGATAATCCTTATGCCTTCCGGCTTCTGGAAAAGCTCGGCACGAACCCCAAGGTGTACTATCTTTCAACAAAAGACTGGGCCCGCAAGGCGGGCGAGGTCTTTGTGGGGAATGAAGGAAGGGGATAATCGTTATGCGTTTTTTTAAAAAATTTTCCGAATTGGATTCTGCGTTAATCCCGGAGGGTGTGAAGCGCTGTTCGTTTCAATGCTTTCTTGTGTGGATCGGTATTTTGCACATCCCTATATTGATAGGTGTGGTCGCTACAGTCATGTGCTGGGGCCTGGCCCTGAACGTGACATATCTGAACAACAATTATCCGTTCGGACTCTGGATTGCCGCAGACCTGGGCGTTATCGCCCTTGGTGCGGGTGCTTTTTTTACGGGCTTTCTAAGGTATATTGTAAAAATTGACGAGCTTAAGAACATCGTCAATTATGCTGTGGTTATCGGCGTCATATGCTATGCAGCGGCCCAAGGCATCCTCGGAATAGATATCGGTCAACCTCTAAGAGGTTGGTTTATTTTCTGGCACGCAAACGTCCACTCCATGCTGACAGAGGTGGCCTTCTGTATCACGTGCTACTTTGTGGTGCTGTGCATTGAATATTTCCCCTTGATTCTGGAGAATCGTCAGATTCACAAATTTGGATTTCCCCACGGTGTTGCACATCATCTTCATGAGGCGATGCCCACGATTGCGGCAATCGGCGTGTTTCTTTCCTTCTTTCATCAAGGGTCTCTTGGTGGCGTCCCCGGCGTGCTCTACGGTCGGCCTTTTGCCTTTCGCGAAGGGTTCCTGGTCTGGCCATGGACCTTCTTCCTGTTCATCCTTTCGGCCATTGCCTGCGGTCCCTGTTTCACTATCCTGATCACCCGGATCACGGAGGCATGTGCGCGAAAACGACTCGTCAAGAAAAATGTTATAGATATTCTTGCCAAGATCTCCGGCAGGATGTTGGTTCTTTATCTTGTTTTGAAAACTATCGATACGCTGTACTGGGTCAAGGTGGCCGGAGATGTGGGCGCTCCTTTCAACAGTTTCTACGCCAACCAGCCATATGGTATCTGGGTGTTAATTACAGAGCTTGGAATCCTTGGTGTTATCCCGGCGATCATCCTGCTGATCAAAAGCGCGCGACAGAATGAGGTTCTTTTGATCCTTGCCTGCCTGCTAAACTGCTCGGGGATCTTTATGAACCGATGGATTATGACCGTGCAGTCGCTTGCGGTGCCGGTCATGTCGTTTGATAAGTTCATCAGCTATCATCCAAACTGGGTGGAATACGCGACCACATTCGTATTTGTCTGGGTGGGTGCTGTTGTGATAATGCTTTCGTATCGGTATCTGCCGATCTTTCCTCAAGAGAAGGAGCTAAATCCACTATAGGAAGGACTCTGCCATGTTTCCATTTGCTTTTGAGTGGGTAAACGACGCAACTCACTTTGTCTTTATGGGTTCCCTTTATTCTGTTTTGACTTTGTTGATTATTATTCTTCATTACTGCGCTATTCGCGGCTTCCTTGACTGGCTGTGCAAAAAGGGAGATCATAGTGATCATTGACTGTTCGTGTTCACCTTATCGGGTTAATTGAGTTCATTGAGTTTACTGGGTTAACTAGACACAAGACACTACTTGCTGGGGAAATTTGATATGCAACTTGCCAGAATGTTCGGGATCATGATTGTTTTTGGTGCACCTGCAATAATCGGTGGAGGCCTTATGTTTCACCTGTTCCACAACTGGACGGTTGTGGCAATATTCGAAGCGTTGCTGGTTTGCGGTGCGGTTGCTACTGCCTGGAAGGCCGCCGGCCCGAAGTAAGCATTTCAATTTTAGGCCCCCATCAAGATCTTGCTCCCACCATTTGGCGCCAGCGATGGCGCCATTTTTCTTCCCAAACCTGTCAAATAACCCATTGGCCGCTTACATTAGGCGATATTCTTCATGAATACTTCGGGCTAATGGTTTTTGACGACAAGCAAAAAGGGCTCATTCCAAACGTGGAATGAGCCCTTTTATCATTTCAAACCGTATAGAGGTTGCGAAGCTGAAAAATTCGGGCTAGGCTCGCACCTCCTCCTTCACTGAGGTGGCGACCTTGTAAAGAACTGAGATTATCAGGAACCCGGTTGCCCACACTGCCAGCGAGATTAACGCCTCAGGCACTGTAGGCCAATACTCAGTATATTCGTGCATAGGATTGGGTACAAATCCTCCCACAACCAAACCAAATCCCTTATCTATCCACGTTCCAATAACTGTCATCACGCAGGCCACTGTCAAGATTTCTTCATTCCTGCGGCAGGCAGGAATAACCAGGAGGATAATAGCCCCAGTCATAAGTGCGAAAGCAAGCCACATCAGGGAAATGAGATTTCCGTGCCCTTCATGGCCGAAAAAGAGGTAGTGGAAGTGATCCATGTGGCCTGGTATCTGACTGTAGAAGACGGTAAAAAGTTCGCACACGAACAAAAACACATTCAAAATAAGGGCATAAGTGACAATGCTGCCGAGCGTTCGAATTTGCTCTTTGCCGGGATCGAATCTGGTTGTCTTTCTTACGATAAGACATAAAAGGATCAGGAGGGCAGGCCCGGCACAAAATGCTGAGGAGAGAAAACGAGGCGCCATAACGGCGGTAAGCCAGAAATGCCTCCCCGGCAAACCAGCGTAAAGGTATGCTGTAACCGTGTGGATGCTGATGGCCCAGGGGATAGAAATATATATAAAAGGTTTGATCCACCTAGGAGGTGGAGCGGATTTGCGCTCTGCAGAGAGCACAGTCCATCCGATAAAAATATTAAGGAAGAGATACACGTTCAGGACAATCATGTCCCAGAAAAGGACCGAATTGGGTGTGGGGTGCAACACCATATTAAGCATCCGAACCGGATTGCCAAGGTCCACCAGAATGAACAACAAGCACATGCTTACTGCACCAACAGCCATGAACTCTGCCAAAATGGTAATCCGGCCAAAGGCTTTAAAGTGATGGAGATAGTACGGCAGCACAACCATAACTCCTGCGGCTGCCACACCGACAAGGTACGTAAATTGGCCTATGTAAAAACCCCACGAAACATCTCTGCTCATACCTGTGATGCCCAGGCCGACACGAAACTGCCAGAGCCACATAATAAAGCCCACCCCGATGATGCCGCCCAAAATTGCCAGCCATATCCAGTACTTCCGCCTTCCAAGAAATGCCTTCTCAAACATAGCCCACCTCACACAATATAATAGACATTTGGATTCGTACCAAGCTCCGGTTTACGCCGAAGGGTGTAGTGCGACCGCAACAATTGCCTCACTTCCGAGTCAGGGGCTTCCAGATCCCCAAATACGAGTGCCGGCTTCATGCCCTTCTTTTTGGTGACCTCCCGGCAAGTCTCCACGCAGGCTGGAATTTGTCCTTTGGCGAGCCGTTCTGCGCAGAAATTGCACTTTTCCACCACCCCTTTCACCCTTGTAGGAAATTCGGGGTTTGGCGGCTCTTTATCCTTACGAAACCTCGGCATCGTCCCCGCCCTTTCCCGAGGCCAGGGGATTATCCAGTTGAAGCTTCTTGCCCCAAAAGGACACGCCGCCATACAAAACCGGCAGCCAATACAGCGATGCATGTCCATCAGGACAATGCCGTCGTGCTTTCTCTTAAACGTGGCCTTCGTGGGACACACCCGTACGCAGGCGGGGTTCTGGCAGTGGTTACACAAGACGACAAAGGGTATCTTTTTCAAAGCCTCTTCGATATGTTCATGTTTCTGGCCAGGAAAGACGTGTTTATACTCCCCATGCCAGATCCATTTAATCTCATGCCTTGGATTCTCAATATCTGGCACATTGTGAACCTTATGGCAGACCTCCCTGCACGCTTTACATCCTTCGGGGCAATTTTTCACATTCACGACCATGGCCCATCGTTTTGCTGTCAGGGCCTCTCCGGGCGTAAACCCCGTCGGCCTGTGAAACAGGTGCAGGAGTGTTTCAGGAATCGTGAAGCCACCCAGCCTTTTGTCCAACCACTCGACTGCAAGAGCATCTGCGGCAGGCTTGGCCACCACCCCCAATGTGGAAATTCCAGCGATCTTCAAAAACTTTCTTCTGTTGACGCCCATCAGTGTTTCTCCTCGGATTTCTCCTTAGGTTCCTTAGGTTCAATATGGCAATCCCAACAGTACGGCACTACTCCCGTATAATTGTGGCATTGGTCGCAAAATTCAGTCTTTTTGGCATGACAGTCCGCGCTCATGCACGTATTCTGGAGGCTCATGTCATACTTCCTGCCATCATCGCTAATATAAATTCTCTTGGCCGCACGGACTGTGGAATCTCTCCAAAGGTCCAACAGCTGCATGTGGTTGGTCTTCATGTACGCCTTCGGTTGGACGCATTGCTTCTCCTTAACCGGCAGCTTCACTTCCGGCCTGGGCGGAGCCGTTCCATGTGTGTACCAGATAGGAAATGCCAACAAAACCAGACCGATGATAATGCCGGTGATTATTTTTCCTCCGTCATACATCACTCGCTATCCTCCTTGCCTGGAAGGGGTTCACCACGTAAATCCACTGTCTTTTTCTTCTCTCCGTCCAACACCATGGCATTTGCCACCATCTCGTGAACACCGGTGACATCCACCTCCGGGACATAGTATTCCATGAGGTTCGGCAGCACGGCACGATCAATGGCACACACACAGGCAAGCTTGTTCACGCCATGTTTCTCATGGACGTATTTGACGGCATTTGCCCTGGGCAGCCCCCCGCGCATCCTCAACTCCATATCTTCACCCGCATTCAATCCGGACCCGCCGCCGCAGCAGTACGTCTGCTCCCTGATCGTATTTGGAGGCATCTCATAAAAATGATTGCACACGTTCTTTATGACATACCGTGGCTCTTCAAAAAGCCCCATGCCTCGAGAGGTATTGCATGAATCGTGGAAGGTGACTTTCAGGTGATCGTTTCTACTTGGATCGACTTTCAACTTGTTGTGTCTTAAAAGGTCTGCCGTAAATTCAGTGATGTGGACCATCTTCGTCGATTTTGCATTCTCGAATTTGGTCCCTGTAATGGGTGAAACCGGGTCCTCCATCTTGCTCCCCTCTGCAACATCGAGGTTCATCGTACCCATATACTGATTAATGACCCGCCACATATGTCCGCATTCACCGCCGAGGATCCATTTCACCCCCAGCCGTTTGGCCTCAGCATACATCTTGGCGTTGAGCCGCTTCATCATCTCGTTGGAGGTAAACAGGCCGAAGTTTCCGCCCTCAGAGGCATACGTGCTCCAGGTAACGTCCAGACCGAGTTGGTGGAACAAAATGAGATAACCCATCGCTGTATAGGTGCCGGGATCGCCAAAGACATCGCCGGAGGGCGTGACAAAGAGGATCTCGGCCCCTTTTCTATTGAAACTGGGATCCACCCGAACACCGGTGACGTCTTCTATCTCATCTACAAAAAAGTCGATCATCTCCTTGAATGCATGGGGCTGAATGCCCATGTGATTTCCCGTCCTGTAGCAATTCGCTACCGGCCCTGCGATCCAGTCGATGTTCAGACCCAGCAAATTGGTCAGCTCTCTTCCCATCATGGTGATCTCGGCCGTATCAATCCCGTAAGGGCAAAAAACCGAGCACCTGCGACATTCCGTGCACTGGTACAAGTAGTACCACAGTTCCTTAAGCACGTCGTAAGTCAGGTTTCGTGCGCCCGCCACAGGCCCAAGAAGCTTTCCTGCAAGCGTAAAATTCTTTCGATATATGGATCTGAGAAGCTCCGCCCTCAAAACAGGCATGTTCTTTGGATCCCCGGAGCCGATGTAGTAGTGGCACTTGTCGGCACAGGCTCCACACCTTACACAGATATCCATAAAGAGCTGAAAAGACCGAAACCTGCCAAGACGATCCTTTAAGCCGTCCAGGACAATCTCTTTCCAGTTCTCAGGCAGCTTCCAGTCATCACCCATTACCGACCAATCCCGGGGGTTCGGCATGCCTACGGTTTTCAGGTTCTTTGCCAGGGCCGCATGACAATGCATACCCTCTTTGATTTGAACCGGCGTAGTGCTCATCCAGCCCTTCTGCAACCCCATCGAAGCTGGACCGTGATCGATCTTCTTCGTTAACACGTCAGGTTGCGGAACGTTCCAGCTCTTTGGTATTACTGCCATAATGACTCCTTTTGCAGGTTTATTCCTTGTTTTCTGTCGGCGCTACCTTTTTCTCAACCGGCAATCCAGCCCCAATCATTTTCTCTCTGAAATCGTCTTCGTACTCCTCATATGTATGAATCTTTACTTTTGGATTCCACGGGTTAATGTGCCTGACCGCACGGTTATTATTCTCCAGGTTCCTGGTGGGACTCAGAAACACTCCCCCCATGTGTACGAGCTTACTGAAGGGGAAGTAGGCAAAGAGGGCGCTTACAAGGAACAGGTGGATGTAAAAGACCACGCTGATCCCCCCTTCTGGAATCTTGGGACTGAAACTGACCAGTCCCATGGTCAACTCCTTGATGCTTACGACGTCCGTTTTGAGTACATAGCGCATCAGGATGCCAGTCCCGGCTATCGTCAGAATCAAAAAGAGCGGAAAGTAGTCCGCTGGAAGGGATACATAGCGTACCTGGGGAATAAGCACTCTCCTCAGGAGAAGAAAAGTAGCGGCAGCCCCGAGCAGGAGGCCGCTTTGATAAGCGGTGGGGAGGAATATCTGAAAAAAACCATCAACGTTTTCAATGATCTTGACAAAGAAAGGCATTGGCTCGGTAAAAAATCGAAGGTGCCTGATTATGACAACGAGGAAAGTATAATGAAACCCTATAGCGCCGATCCACAACCACTTGGACGATGTGTATTTTATGCTTTGTCCTTCTCCGTATTGAAGCCTTGTGTTTCTAAAAAGGGATCGAAAAAAAAGTACTTCAAGGATCATTCGTCCCCATACGCCAAGCCTGGTGGACGGATTATCAAGTTTGTCAACATAATCATACTTGATCCATGGCAGGGATTTTTGCTGCGAACACGTAGTAGGTATCCGGAAGGGGACCGGGGATTTTGCCCATTTCACCACCCGATAGATCATACCAACAAAGAATGTAATCGCAGCAAGATACGGAATGACAATTCCAAAAAGCCACTCGATGTGCACCCCATAGAAAGGCGCCGCCCACACACCCGCGAAGGGAATTACAACGAGCGCGGAAATTGCTAAACCGGAAACAATGAGACTCAGTACGATGTTCATTTAATATTCCCTCGCTTCCATGTTGACTTATCCGTTATTTATTTGGCTATTTACTTGTCCTCTTGGAGATCCCCATTGTCTTTATTGTTCTCATTATCTTCAGAGATCTCATATGACAGACCTGCCATTTGCAGCAGTCTGTGTGACCGTTTTCTCACCTCGTTGACCCTGATGTCAAAAATCTTCTGCCGGCACTGCGCATAAATATCGAAGCAAAGGAGGGCTAAGCCGTCTATTCTTGCGTCAAGGGCCGCCCACTCTTCAGAAAGCCCATTTTGCAGGATTCTACTTCCCAGTTCTTCCCTAATAATGCTCTTTAGCCCAAACACGAAACTGACCGCCTCTGATGGAGAAAATTCCTGAATAGCCCTAACTCTTATGATCCTATCAAGAAATTCAGAAATCCGGCCGACATCTGCACCTTCCAAAAGGCCTTCATATATGGATGCAAGCCCCTCGGAGATTGTATGACCCACTGGGTTCGCAAATTGATCCTTTTTTCTAAAAAAGCTCTGACTTTCTTCCGGGTAAGTCTGCAGTGTGAGGTCGCACCACTTTTTTAAAATTACAGACCTCTTTTCTGATAAGAGATTGTTCAGGTTCATGTTAAGACTGGTCCTTACGATTGCAACGGAAACACGCTCTTGAGTGTGGCGCAAGTGGGCCGGACCATACACAAAACGTGCTTATTTGTCAAGGCAAAAAAGCGACTGCCGTGTTGCCGGCCTCGCTGGCGTTATCACCAACCGCCCAACCAGAAATAAAAAAGGGGCCAACCACCCCTGGTTGGCCCCTTAATTTCACTTGGTGCCGGAGGTCGGAATCGAACCGACACGGGCGCAAGGCCCGGAGGATTTTGAGTCCTCTGCGTCTACCAGTTTCACCACTCCGGCTTCGTGATTATTGATAAGGATAAAAAGGGGGGCATCTGTTGTCAATAGAATTATCGATGAATTGTTGGTTGGCAATTTCGATGCTGTTGCCCAAACAGCCGTGCACTTGACGTAAACATCAAGAAGAGAAAGGAAAAAGGTTGAAACCCAGATTGTCGTGATTTGGGCAACAGCCTGTATGCGCTTGACAGTGAACGAGGATATCGCTATATATTATAGTATTGGTTCTAATCATAAATCTAATTCAGACTACAAGGAGTTGCCCATGTTTGGTATGGGGATGCCGGAAATTATCTTGATTCTGGCTATCGCACTGATCGTCCTTGGCCCAAAGAAGCTTCCTGAAATCGCAAAATCCCTGGGACGTGGTATCGCCGAATTCAAAAAAGCCACACAGGAATTCAAGGATAACCTTGAAGCAGACAATGACCTGAAAGAGGCTCGGGATGCAATACAACAGATCAAGGGAGATATACAAGAAACCGTCCAAAAGCCGATGACCGAAGCCGTTGCCCCTTACAACGATGGATCTGTGTCCGAAGAGGATCTTGAGCATACATTCGACAATGATGTAACGGATGCTTCACGGGAGCCTGTCGAAGATAGCTCCGGGCAAGAGGCAGGGCAGGGGGAGCTTTCCAAAGATGTCTGAAGAAGAGAAGATCCCATTCACCGCTCACCTTGAGGAACTCCGCCGGCGCCTGATCATCTGCTTTTCCGCTGTGGGCATCGGCTTTGTTATCAGTTACTTCTTTTCAAAAAGGCTCTTTGAGATCCTGGTGCTGCCCCTGCTGGCTGCCATGCCCGCGGAGGAAAAGCTCATCTACACCGGGCTGCCGGAGGCCTTTTTCACTTATCTGAAAGTTGCCTTCCTTGCAGGGGTTCTTCTCGCCGTGCCGGTCATCATGTACCACTTATGGATGTTCATTGCACCCGGGCTCTATAAGAAGGAGAGGCGCCTGGTCTTGCCGGTTGTGCTCCTCTCCTCTCTGTTCTTTGTGGGCGGGGCCCTGTTTGGTTACTTTGTTGTCTTTCCTTTCGGATTCAAATTTTTCATGGGATTTGCATCTGATTCCATCAAGCCCCTTCCCTCCATGAAAGAATACCTGGGCTTTTCTGCCAAGCTCCTCTTTGCCTTTGGCGTCGTGTTTGAGATGCCGCTTTTCGTCACCTTTCTGGCAAAGCTCGGTATCGTGGATGTCCACTTCCTCAGGACCAAGCGCAAATATGCCATCCTGCTTTTTTTTGTGTTTGCAGCCATCCTGACCCCGCCGGATGTCATAACACAGGTCATGATGGCAGGCCCGTTGATCCTGCTCTATGAGGTGAGCATTCTGGGCGCCATGGTCTTCGGAAAAAAGAAGGCAAAAGAAGATGTAGGAGAAACCCGGGAAAGTGCGGGGTAGGGGCCAGTGGTATAGTTGGCATGGTCCTTGCTGGGAAACCATTAGGAAAATGCGGGGTAGCGGGTTTTCTCCTTGACACCTACCCAAAACTTTGGTACCCAGAACTTCGTGTTTTATCTTTGTTTTGCGCAAGTATTTTTGTTGTTATTCAAAAAACTTAGCAGAAAGGAGGTGAAAGCAGCTTATGAAGAAACGGTCATTGTTAATGTTAGTGTTTGCAGCCATGGCTGTGGTGTTTGTCTTCTCGGTTGTTTATGCAGCTCAACAGGCGCCTGACAACATCACCATGAATTCAAAGGTGTACAAAAAGCACAAGAAGGTGTTGGTCAACTTGACCCACAAGAAACACAATGTGGACTACAAGATCGGCTGCACCGATTGTCATCACGTTTACAAGGACGGCAAGAATGTGTGGAAAGAGGGCGATGAGGTCCAAAAGTGCGATGCCTGTCACAAAGAGGCCAAGGCGCCAAAGGCAAAGGAAGGCGAACCAAAGCTGAGCAAGAAGGAAAAGATTAAGGGATTCCACTATTCAGCCATTCACGCGAACTGTGTAGGGTGTCACAAAGATTTGAAGGCGGCGGCCAAGCCCACAGGCCCCACGGTGTGCAAAGACTGCCATCCTAAGAAAAAATAACGGAAAGAAGTAAAAAAACAAAAATAGGGTACAGGTCGAAAATGAACTTGTACCCTATTTTTTGCAGTGGTGGTCATGGGCGTAAGGCACAAGGCGCAGGGACATATATTCTTAAGCCTTATGCCTTGCGCCCTATGCCTTGCGCCTGCTTCTTACTTGCCTCAACCATTGCCTCAGCCCAGGAAGGGGTTCCCAGGGCGTGAACGTGGGTGTAGGTAGCCAGTGTGTTCTTGTAACAAAGACCGTCGCGCTTGCCGGCAAACCCGATCCCCCGCGTCATACGAAAAGCCAGGTCCCCTGCTTCCCCTCGCCAGCTCAACACCTTCGAATAATGAAACTCATGGCCCCGAACACTGACGCCCGGTTTGAAATAGGGATTGGGTTTTTCCACCTCAAAGATTGTGTATCCGTGACCC
The DNA here is from genome assembly GCA_013375395.1 of Desulfobacterales bacterium. Taxonomy (GTDB): domain Bacteria; phylum Desulfobacterota; class Desulfobacteria; order Desulfobacterales. The sequence continues at coordinate 3,779 of JABXJW010000040.1, read as the reverse complement.
TGTGGCCGCTTCGAAAACCCGAAGATCACAGGAAACACCCCCCCCATTGGATAGACCTTGTCGTCCAAGACTAAAGATTCGCCCAAATACATAAGCCCGCCGCATTCGGCATAAATCGGAAGCCCCTTTTGTGACAGGCGGCGCACATCCTCCCTGAAGTCCTTGTTCTCTGCCAGGGCCTGTGCGTGGGTTTCCGGGAAACCGCCTCCGATATAGAGACCGTCCATGCTGGGAAGCCTCGCGTCTGCCAACGCGCTCACCGTAACGATCTCTGCCCCGGCAGCCTCAAGGGCCTCAAGGTTCTCAGGATAGTAGAACTGGAAGGCGGCGTCTCTGATGACGCCAATACGCGGAGATGGTTCGGGAGGAGGAGGGAAAAATCCCCCCTCGCTCACCTTTTCTAAAGGAGGGTTAGGGGGGATTTTATTGGCTGTCAGAGGTGGCGCCTGTCCGGCAATGGCAAAGACTCTATCAAGATCGAGATATCGCCCGGCCATCCCGGCGGCTTTTTCTACCGACTCGTCCGCCCAGTCGTGCTCAGGCGTGGGCACGAGCCCCATGTGCCTTTCCGGGAATGCCTCTCCCTTTATCTTTGGTATGGCCCCCAGGACCGGTACAGCGCAGTACTGTTCGATAGTCTTTCGGAGGATCGACTCATGGCGGGCGCCGGCCACCCGGTTCAGAATAACGCCGCAGATATCGACCTCGGGGTCGAACCGGAGACAGCCCAGGACCATGGCGGCAACCGTGCGGGTAGTCTTGGTACAATCGACGATCAGGATGACAGGGGCCTTCAGGAGTTTGGCAAGCTCCGAGGTACTGGTACTCCCTTCAAGATCGATGCCGTCGTAAAGACCCCGGTTGCCTTCGATAACTGCAAGGTCGGTCGCCAGAGTGCGGTTTGTAAAGGAGAGAAGGATCCGGTCGGTCGGCATCAAGAAGGTGTCCAGATTATGACACGGGTGGCCGGCCGCCAGGGCCAGCCACCCAGCATCAATAAAATCAGGTCCCTTCTTGAAAGGGGCAATGGCCATCCCGCGCTTGCGCCAGGATGCGATCATCCCCACAGAGACGATCGTCTTCCCCGAACCCCCGCGCAGGGCGGCAATTATAATCCGGGGAAAAGCCATGTTCTTGAATTCTTATTAGTGCGAAAGAACCACGGTTTATTCTTTGGGTCCGGGCAAAGCCGCCTCAAGAACGAGTCTAATCCTCTTCTGCGTGTTGCTTGCCAGCCCCTTTAAGACCGTACAGCGTGGTACTCCCGCTGGACCAGTACTCAAGGATCTCTTCCCGGACCATTTTGTTAATCAGGTTTTTTACGGCTCTTGGTTTCGCATCGGGCACCATCTTGTAAAAGTCCTTAATATAGAACTTAGACTTGCCCTTCTTTTTCTTCAGTGCCTCAACAATTGCCTGTTTGTCTTCTTCTTCTCCCATTTGTTGCCTCTTTTCGATCTAGGTGAATTTGAAATTTGAGCTTTGACGCCAGGTGAAATAGGCCGGATCACGAAAATCATCAATCAGATGATGGGTAAATTCAAGCTCGCACTTCTCAAAGAACTTTTCCCATCCGATCCTTTCGGCCCATTGGCCCAGCCGCTCGTATTTATTTGCGTCCGCTGCATATGTGTCAACCATCTTCTTAATGGTTGCGGTCATGGTCGGCCAGCGCGGCATTTCATTCGGAATAAAGGCCACCACGACCTTGGAGAACTTGGGCGCGTCTATCCTGTTCGACACCTTGCCGCCTGCCATGAGCACGATACCATCTCCTTCGGTATCGGCCAAAGGCATGGACGGGCACATGGTATAGCAGTTGCCGCAGAACATGCACCGCGGCTCGTTAACGGACACGCTTTTCACCGTTTCGCCACTCGGCAGCTCCACCTTGGCCGGCTTGATCGCTGCCGTGGGACAGGCTGCAATTGCAAGAGGAATCTCGCACAGCTTGTCCAGATATTCATGGTCGAGCAAAGGCGGCTTGCGGTGGTAACCCAGGATGGCAATATCCGAGCAGTGGACCGCACCGCACATATTCAGGCAACAGGCCATGGAAATCCTGAGCTTGGCAGGAAGCCTCATGTTGGTGAACTCGTCAAATAGCACGTCCAACGTGGCCTTCACAGTGCCCGAGGCATCCGTAGCCGGGGTGTGGCAGTGGATCCATCCCTGGGTGTGGACTATATTGGTAATCCCTGCACCCGTCCCGCCTATTGGGAACTTAAAGCATCCGCCGGGTTGTTTCCGGCTCAACAGGTCCTGTTTCAAGGGTTCAACCTTATCCTTGCTATCCACCATGAACTCTATGTTGTTCCGTGTCGTAAACCGGAGATAGCCGTCGCAGTGCTTGTCGGCAATCTCCGTTATCTCACGAAGGTGAGATACGCTCATCAGGCGGCAACCGCCGCATCGTACCGTATAGAGCTCATCTCCACTTTCGGCAACATGTACTACAACGCCCGGCTCAAGAATCTCGTGATAGAGCCACTTGCCCTTGTTTTTCTTTATGACCGGTGGATAGAACTTATCATATTTTATAGGTCCTATATCCGTTATCCTGTTCTCCATCGGTTTATCAGGATTATATCCAGATGAAATAAATGCCATGGTTGTCACCTCCTATCTCAGATGATGTTTTCTGAACTCGTTAACGTCACGTTTCCAACCGCCTGGAACCTCGTCTTCATTCCAGAAGACGTACGGATTGGATCGAGGCTCTTGAACCATCTGCGGAATGGCGTCGAAACCTGTCACCTTCAGCAGCTTCTGTATGCCCTGCCGCTTCATCAGTTCACCAAGACGCTCCCGGTTCTTCCCCTCTTCCATCCACCAATCCCAGATCGGCTCGATGACGTTTTCCTTGATCTCGGTATAGGGCGGTTCAGCCTTGATAAAAGGCACAATGAGCGTACCCATCTGGGCGCCGTCGAGGATCGGAGCCTTGGCACCGGCAAGTATCGACACGCCCGTGTCTGTTCCCGGCCTCAAAGCCCTGGGCATAACATTGATGCAGTGCATGCACCGATAGCATTCCGGGGTGTTGATGGAAAGCTTGCTGCCATCCCAGGCCATACAACCAGTGGGGCAAAGATCGACAACCTCTTTTTGGATGTCAAAAGGACCCCAGTCGCGGCCTTTATGTGATCCGCCATTGGGGGCCAGGTCCCCGCCTACGTAAGCATTGACCGCCTTCTGGTCGATGCGGATGTCATCGCGCCAGGTGCCGATAAAGGACAAGTCTGACCGGGCTATAGAGGCCACGCAGCAGTTGGGGCAGCCATCAAACTTGAATTTGAATTTGTAAGGAAACGCAGGCCTGTGCAACTCATCCTGATACTCCATGGTCAGGTCGTAACACATCTCCTGCGTGTCGTAGCAGGCATACTCGCACATGGACTGGCCCATGCAATCAGACGGGGTACGCAGGTTCGACCCTGAACCTCCAAGGTCCTGACCAATATTGTGGGTGAGTTCATAGAAGATCTCTTCTAACTGTTCAGTGTGCGTGCCAAGAAAGATTATATCGCCTGTGGAGCCGTGCATGTTGGTGAGACCGCTGCCGCGGAAGTCCCACAAATCACAAAGTTTGTTCAAGTATTCGGTGTTGTAAAAATGCCCCATGGGTTGATTAACACGAATCGTGTGAAAGTGTGCCACGCCCGGAAACATCTCAGGCTGGTCGCAGTACCGGCCGATCACTCCACCGCCGTATCCGAAAACGCCGACGATGCCGCCATGCTTCCAGTGGCACCTGCCATGCTCATACGAGAGTTCAA
>JABXJW010000291.1 GCA_013375395.1 Desulfobacterales bacterium | reverse complement strand
ATTCCTCAGGATTTGCGCGCCTTGAATTTGGAGCTTTTTACTTTGCCGTCTAATTTGGACTTTTTACGAGATCATCAATAAAAGGGTTCCTTGTGGTCGATTTTGTATTTAATAATTCCCCCTGTGTCAATCATTTCTTTGAAGTCAGCAGCAAATGTGTTATGTATTTTTAATTAAAGGCAATAGCTCACCATCACATTAATGTGAATCGCAATGATTGCTTACGATTTGAAATGTACAAATGGCCATACCTTTGAAGGATGGTTTGAAGACCTGAAGGCGTTTGAATGTCAGAAGCGGAAAAAGCTCATCGCCTGTCCCGTGTGCAACGACACCTCTGTGGCAGTAGTCCCCTCAACATTTGCGATAAAGACAAGCTCCTGTCAGCCGCAGAAGGCAGATGCGGCGGACAAGGGCGAAGACGAGATAAGTGTTGGAAAGATTATGGACTTCCTGGGAAAAAACTTTGAAGACGTAGGTCCCGATTTTGCCCGAGAGGCATTGAAGATGCATTACGGCGTTTCTGAAAACCGCAACATCAGGGGAACCAGCACCAAGGTCGAAGAGGATATGCTTGAACAAGAAGGGATCAAGTTCGTCAAAATCCCCACCCCTCGACTCGACTCCTGAGTCTATTCGCAATTATATTTATCAGCCTACGGGTACGGCTGAACGACACGCCCTTATTGCAACCGAAAAGACAGGCGCGTCATGCGCCGCTGGGGCCTGTCATTTTTGATGGCAATGGCCAGGGCCTGCTTTGTGCCGATCAGCACGACCAACTCCTTGGCACGTGTTATCCCTGTGTAGATGAGATTTCTTTGCAGCAACACAAAGTGCTGGGTCACGACCGGCAAGATCACGGCCGCATATTCCGAGCCCTGAGATTTATGGACGGACACGGCATAGGCCAATACAAGTTCGTCCAGCTCGGCAAAATCGTAGGCAACGGGACGTCCGTCGTATTTCACGGCAACTTTCTGCGTTTCGCGATCTATTTGGCTGATAGTTCCAATATCACCGTTGAACACCTCCTTTTGATAATTATTCCTGACTTGCATCACCTTGTCCCCGCACTTAAAGATACGCCCCATCCGTTCGATCGTGTCATTGGAAGGGTTCAGGGCTTTTTGAAGGACGCGATTCAGATTGACCGTGCCGACAATTCCTTTGTGCATGGGGGTTAGCACCTGGATATCCGACAAAGGGTGAAGCCTGAAGCGCTCTGGGATGCGCACGCAACAAAGCTCAAGGATAGTAGCCAGGACCTTTTCAGGATCATCTTGCTCGATAAAATAGAAATCCTGAAGTGTTTGTCGGTTGGAAGTCGACAGGGTCGGAAAGCCGCCCTGGTTGATCTGATGGGCATTGACAATGATGAGGCTCTCCCGTGCCTGCCTGAAGATCTCGGTCAAGAATACGGCAGGCATACTTCCCGAATCGATCATGTCCCGCAAAACGTTTCCAGACCCCACTGAAGGAAGTTGATAGACATCGCCTACCAAAATGAGCACGGCTGTTGCAGGTATGGCTTTCACCAGGTGATACATCAAAAAAACATCCACCATGGATGCTTCATCCACGATAACAACATCTGCATCCAGCGGATTTTGTTCGTTCTTCTGAAACCCGCTGGCCCTGAAGTTATAGGCAAGCATCCGATGGATGGTTTTGGCCTCGCGGCCGGTGACCTCGGAAAGCCTCTTGGCCGCCCGGCCAGTGGGTGCGGCAAGGAGGACCCGTTTCCCGGCCCCTTCAAAAACCGCCAGGATAGCCTTGACCAGAGTGGTCTTGCCGGTGCCAGGCCCGCCTGTCACAATCGATATCTTGGCAGAAAGGGTTGTCTCCAGAGCCGACCACTGCTCCCTGGAAAGGACTATGGCAAGTCTTTTTTGGACAAGTTTTTTTGTCTGCTCGGCATTCATTTCAAGGGATTGTACGGGCACGGTAAGCAGGGCCTTGACCCTGTTGGCCAAACCTGTTTCAGCAGCATGGAAGGCCACGAGGTACACGGCTTTCATCCCTTTGAACGCAGGGCCTTGCCCGTCGCCGATCTCTTCCAGCACAATCCGTTTGGATGCAGCCAGATTGGAAAAAGCGGTCTCAAGCACGCTCCGCCCTATCCCCAGGAGGTCTTCGGCCCGCTTCAGCACATCTTCATCGAGCCCATAAACGTGGCCTTCCCCGCACATCTTTTCAAGCACGTGGCAGATGCCGGCTTCTGCGCGTATCAGGGAATCTTTAGAGACGCCGACTTTTTCTGCAATGCGATCAGCAATGACAAAGCCGATACCGAATATGTCGGCTGCCAGCCGGTAGGGATTTTCCCGCACGACCCGAATGGCATCCTTGCCGTACTGTTTGAATATCTTGGCGCTGTAGCCGGTGCTCACCCCGTGTCCCTGGAGAAAGATCATAACATCTCTGACCTCTCTTTGATCTTCCCATGCCTTTTGGATCATCTCAAGGCGCTTTTCTCCAATTCCTGCCACACCAAGGAGATCCTCCGGCGAGTGTTCAATAATTTCCAGGGCTTTGGCGCCGAATTTGTCCACCAATCGCTTGGCCATCTCCGGGCCGATTCCACGGATCAACCCGGAGCCAAGATACTTTTGAATCCCCTTTATTTGAGCCGGGAGGCTCACACTGTAAGTGGCGGCCTTGAACTGTTGACCGTATTTGGGATGCATCTCCCAGTCGCCCGAAAGCCTCAGCACCTCTCCCGGAGTAATCACAGGCAGTTGCCCCACCACCGTAACATGCCCCGCAATCCCCCTGACCTTTAACCTGGCTACAGTGTAGAGACTGCGATCGTCAAAATAGACAATCCTTTCCATTTGGCCTTCAAGGGTCTCAGACATAAGCTTTCAAAGCACAGGTTTCAGCTACTACCATGGTTTGTCCATGCGGCAATAGTTCAAATATTCGTATTTTAGGGAGGTTAACGAACAAACGTTACTATGTCAATGGATTTCAAGCCTACCGCCTGCGGCCAACCCATGCCGTTGTGCTCATTATGATATTGACACGATGGACGCTATCTTATAAATATAGGATGTGGATTTGGAAAGAATCAAGGCCGTCGGTCTGGCGGCGGCAGCACGGGCCGGCGACATACTTCGTGATTACTTGGGGAAAACACATACGATAGAAAAAAAAGGGACCATAAACCTGGTTACCGAGGCCGACCTGGCATCTGAAAGGGCTATTGTCGAAATTGTCCGGAGTGCTTTCCCACAGCATACGGTGATTGCCGAGGAAAGCGGCATCACGCAAGGAACCGACCCTCACGAATGGATCATAGACCCCCTTGACGGTACTACCAACTACGCCCACAGCCTGCCTGGCTTCAGTGTATCCATTGCCTTCGCCTTTGAGGGAGATCTAGTCTTCGGACTGGTCTTAAATCCGATTGCCGGAGAACTCTTTTGTGGCACACGAGACCGGGGAGCCACGCTTAATGGGCGGCCCATACTGGTTTCCAGTACAAAGAGCGTTAGTGAAAGCCTCTTGGTCACGGGTTTCCCGTATGAGCTGAAGCCCGTTATCCGTCCACTGATGAGCCGATTCGAGCGATGCCTTATGGCCGCGCAGGGCATTCGGCGATTGGGATCGGCAGCCCTTGATTTATGCTATGTAGCATGTGGCCGATTTGAGGGTTTTTGGGAGCAGAATTTGGCGCCTTGGGATACAGCAGCAGGGATGGTGATCGCCCGGGAGGCGGGGGCGTCAATTTCCGACTTTTCAAACAAGCCTTACTCTATTGAAAAAAAAGAAATCTTAGCCACAAACGGCCTTATACATCAGGAACTGGCCGCACTGTTGACGTTATGATTAAAAAACCCGTCTTAAGTCCAAAGGCCATGGCAGACAGGCTGCACTGCTTCGGCCACTATGACCCTCACGATGCCATCTGTCTGAAATGGTGTCAGCTGAACATCCGTTGCGCCGTTGCGCGGGATGACCATGAGCAACTGGAAATACTGGAAGATTTTTTCGACACTGTCACGGAAACGACTCGAGTGCAATAGCTGAAACAAGCAAGCTGTCAGGAAAACCGCAGTCGTGACGTGGCCCCGGCCGACATCGCCTCGATTTTTAGTTCCTTAGTTGTGGAATTCGTGTTTTTTCTGGCAGAAAACTTTTGTCGTATTCAACAAAAAGTGAGCTAAAGTGCCTAGAGTGTCTAAAGTGAGCTAAAGTTAATGTGCACGCCTTCGGCGTGGTCA
>JABXJW010000290.1 GCA_013375395.1 Desulfobacterales bacterium | reverse complement strand
AAGGAAGCTACCGGGCTGGCAGCACCATGTTCTGACGTGTATCTTGGCTCATTTCTTTCTCTGGCACCTTAAGATCAAATTGGGGGAAAAAAGCGCCGGCTATTACTCTGTCGCAGCTTAGGATATTATTGAACGTTGTTTTGCCCATGAGTGTAGAGCAGATCAGAAAAGACATCCACGATTCGCAACTCCTGAAAGGCAATCCTCATCAAGACATTATAATCCCCGGCCTGGCCGCAGCCGTCGGCAATGAGCTGAAACAATCAACCGGCCGGAACGTAATCGTCGGCCCGATCCGCGCCGCGGAATTGCCCCTTTTTTTGGCAGACCAATGGCGTCCGCCCGGCAAACGAATTTGACAACAATTCATCAACCCAAAAGGAGGATGAGCAATCATGGCACAGATAATAGGCCACCATATCCGCCGTTTCCTTACATGCTTTACGAGGTCTTGAAAAAATTTTGCAAGAATTAGAGGAATTTTCCAGGCTAGCGGAACCAGGCAAATCGATTACCAGTTAGAGTGTAGATTTGCCAGTGATATCACAACAGGGTTTTGGATGATCTCGATTGTCGATATATAGCAGAGAGTTGTGTCCGTGAACTTTTTTCCTTGCGGACAGATAGATGACAGAGATTGATAGCCTGGAAATTTGCCCTTCGCGTAAAGATGGACAGATGAGATCTATAGCCCCAGTATTATGACCCTGTGGTCGCAGGATGATGAGATCTTTACTCCCGGATTCTATTTCTGGAATGCAAAATCATAGCAGTTGTGTTGCAACTTTGACTTAATTCGACCAGTACACAACATATGGGTATCCTGGTAAAAGGGCAGGATCAAATCAGCGACAATGCTGTGTTCCTAAAAAATGCGTAATTCACAAACTTTCCGGAAATGATGGCCATAGATGGCCAATGTAATGGCCATTGAGAATAACTCAGGACGGCGGAAGAGCGTCCACAATAACAGTCCCCAGTAATGGAACCGCTCTCTTCCAAGAATCCCCAAGCGGATGTTGGAACGAAACACTGCCAAGAAGCGCTGAAAGTCCATCGGGATTCCAGCTTTTGGCGGCTTGTACTCTCGGAGCAAGGTCCTAACACGCTGATAGTAGTGTTGAGGCGAATAGATGTGGCGCATTATATTCTTGTATCCCTCGCACAATGCGTCGAGGTCCATGTTTGTCATAATATTCGTGGTTCCGTCCACGTTATCCCCCGAGACATGACCGAGCAGGCGGCCCTCTCGTTTCAGACGTTCATAAAGCCTTGTGCCAGGGAGAGCTTGAAGCAGCCCAACCATTGCCGTCACAATCCCGCTTTGCTGGATAAAATCAATTTGCCGCTGGAAGATAGACGCGGTGTCACTGTCAAAGCCGACGATGAAGCCTCCCTGCACTTCTAACCCGGCCCGCTGCATACGTTTCACATCTTCGACCAAATCACGGTTCTTATTCTGCCTTTTGTTGCATTCAGCCAGACTTTCCTCATCTGGCGTTTCGATTCCGACAAAAACTGCATCAAACCCCGCCTCGACCATCATCTGCATCAATGTCTCGTCGTCAGCCAAATTGACAGAGGACTCCGTAGAAAACGGTAGGCCCTTCTTATCCTTTCGCCATTCGATGAGTGCGGGCAAAAGCTGACTCCGGAGGTATCTTTTGTTTCCGACGAAGTTGTCATCAACGAAGAAAACCTGCCTCCGCCAACCGAGACTGTAGAGACCATCCAACTCGGCAATAATCTGCTCGGCAGTCTTGATGCGTGGCCGGTGCCCAAATAACGCCGTCACGTTGCAAAACTCGCAATTGAAGGGGCAGCCCCGGGAGAACTGTATACCCATGGAGGCATACCGTTTTATGTCAAGCAACTCCCACAAGGGAGCCGGCGTTTTCCGTATGTCGCAAAACTCGGATGTCTTGTAGACACGCTTAGCGCATCCCGTTTCGAGGTCTGCAAGAAAAGGCGGCAGAGTTAGTTCAGCTTCGTTCAGGACGAAATGATCGACATCCTTAAAGTCCTCATACTCGCTGGTGAACAGTGGCCCACCAGCAACAACCTTCAGTCCCTGTTCCTTGCATCGGGCAATGATTTGATGTGCTGAGTCTCTTTGCACGACCATGCCGCTGATGAACACGTAATCAGCCCACGCCAGGTCCTTTTGCGTGAGGCCCCTTACGTTGACATCAATTAAGCGCTTTGGCCATTGTTCGGGTAGCATTCCAGCTACTGTAAGCAAGCCTAGTGGTGGCAGTGTAGCCTTTTTGTGAATGAATTTAAGAGCGTGCTTGAAACTCCAAAATGTATCTGGAAATTCGGGGTAAACCAACAGAATATTCATTGCGCAACTCCTCTATGGCCTTCCCGTTCACTGAACGTTGGCCAGGTCCCTGTTCACAGGATTCCGGGGCCAAAACCACCTCTTCGTCGACTTCTATGTGGACGAGCTTCGTTAACTCTCAAGGTGTGTTCTTGGAGTTCTGAACCGGTTAACGCTTGTCTTGCCCTATCAGCTTCTGATCGGCTAGACATTTCGACAAATCCAAAACCTTTCCCTTCAATAATATTGACCTTCTCAACGTCACCATAATCTGCAAATAATTCTTCCAACTCATCACTAGTGTCATGTCATCCGTGAAATGTCGTATCTGTCTTTCGTCATTCCCGCGAAGGCGGGAATCTAGGAAAATTTACGCTTGGACACTTGAGGTCTGACAGGACACTAGTCACGGAATGACTAAGATTCCCCACATAAAGGTTCTTACACTTCAGAGCATCTCCTTTTCTATCCACTCTGTTCTTTAGCGAAAGCGAATGCAAAATTAGTCCTCAGCCAGCAGATGGGCTACTAAACTCCCTCAAATTTATCTCCCCTTTCTTTCCATACGTGGGATTTGAGTAAAAGATCCTGAACCACGGATGTTAGTCTGCTGGACGAAATTCTAGTATGACTCTATTACGTCTATGTCCAAGTGGCGCTTACCAGGAACGCCGCCCACCACTTCTACCTCCTCCACTTCGTCCCTGTCCGCCCCGGCTTCCCCCACCTCTGCCTCCTCCACTTCGACGGCCTTCGGGGCGAGGGCGAGCCTCATTAACATTAAGCGTTCGTCCCCTCAATTCTTTGTCGTTCAGACCAGTGATCGCTGACTCGCCTTCAGTTTTGGTGGGCATCTCAACGAATCCGAATCCTCTTGATTCACCAGTGTACTTGTCCGTAATGATCTTGGCGGATGCGACTTGCCCGAAGACTTCAAAGGCCTCTCGCAAATCTTTTTCCGTGGTCTCACGCGACAGATTACCTACATAGATATTCATTTTGACCTCCTCAAACGTTGTTTACCACGTCCCTAATTAGTGTCCATCCATAAATACCCCATATTCCCTCCCCCTCCCCCAACCCCCTCCAGCGAGGGGAGTTTCTGGATGGGCACTAATTAGGAGTCCTATACGTTTCGTCAAAATTATCACCCTCATTTATCGGAACGTATTTTTTAGAACTAGTGTAACAAAAAAAGGCACCTCGCCTTATCTTGACGAGATGCCTGTGTTGATCGAACAGCTATAGGCTAAAGCCTAGTAACATTTTGTGCCGAAGGCCCTTTGGCACCCTGTTCTACGTCAAAGGTCACCTGGTCACCTTCAGCAAGGGTCTTGAATCCAGACCCGTTAATGGCGGAGTGATGAACGAATACGTCTCCGCCATCTTCCTGCTCAATGAAGCCAAATCCCTTTTGGTCATTAAACCACTTTACGATTCCTTCTGCCATAGCGACTGTCCTCCTTTCTTCATTATTTCGTACTACTTGTCAGGCACTACTCTGGAAGACGCCACCAAAACCGCATCGCTACGGCGAAAGATCGATTTTTAAGCGGGTTCTAAAACAGAAATCCCAATTCGTGTACTAGATCCATCTCCCTACCGTACAAAATCATGGGAAAATAATATTGGACCTTATCTTTAAAGTTAAGCTGGCAATTCTTGCATGTCAAGGAAAAACTCAGAAAAGATCGATAGCTTGGTCTAATGTCGTTGTTGGAAGGTTTGTAGAACGAATTGCCGGATGGGGCTCAACACATTGCAGTGACACGATCTCGTCGGCAGCCCAAAATCTCAGCAAAGTAATCCTGTCGCCCCATGTCCTTACCGGTCTATTGTTTTAGATTTCCGTATGATATCAGAATATCTTGCTCATCGATTTACATAATTCCAGTCCGGATATCTCCGATGC
>JABXJW010000289.1 GCA_013375395.1 Desulfobacterales bacterium | reverse complement strand
AGGAGTTTGAAGATAAGCGCCCGCGTAGAAAAGCCTGCTCTTAGGGTTACGCTCTTTCCAGAATTTATCAATTTTCCCATAGATACCAGCAGGGAACTTGTCTACTGCCCGCTCCCACAAAAATACCTTGAAACCTGTTATATTCCCTTTTATGGGAGGGTAAATCCTTTCCGCTTCATGGGAGATGATTTCACCTGCTTCATCAAGATTGCCTTGAAAATCTTTCGACCATTTATCCCGGGTAAATACCTGTAAAAGCCCCTTCCCTGCCGGTATTCTGGTCGGGTCCTTGCTATCCTCAAGCATCATTAAGGCGGCAATTGAACTCTCTTTAGCCGGGATGAATATAGGGAAAAAGGTCTCAGTTAGAGGAACAGAAGATTTGAGGCCAACGACATAGGTCTTACTGTATTCTATCGATTGAAAAAATTCTCTATCCGCCGGGGAAAGATCTTCCACAATTTCAGGAACAAGGTCTCCTTGAACGGCCACCACTACAGCATCAAAATCCATAATATCTCTCTGTCCGTCCTTGTCGACTTCTACTTGTATCTGGTCCCCTTTCTCCGAAATGCGCCTGACAGGTGAGTCGTAATAGGTTGTTAATTCTCTGGCCAATCTGTCAGAAAAAGATCCCATCCCATGCTCAAAGCAAAGAACTTTAAGACTCAAGAAGTATCTCATGAACATTAGTCCGAGCAATCTGGAAAGTTCTCTAGAGGAGTATAGGAAAAAGGAAGACATAGCGGTATCTATAAGGCTCTCACAGGCCTCCTTTCCACAGAGCCTTTCAAAATAATCGTAAACACTCTGGTCATCGAGGCTAAGCCCCTTTTCCAGATGGTGCATATCCAATTTGGTGAAATTCAATAAGATAGGGGGGACTAGTTTAACTAATGATAATTTTTCCCTTAGCGACACCCCGGTGAATTTGATAGCGCTAAGTAGCGAAGCAGGTTTTAATTCATGGAAATCCCCATCTCGCTTTATCACAAAATTCGAATGATAAACCGGCTTTACCTCTCCACTCATCCCCAATTCATCTGCAACTTGAAGCGTTTTGGTGTATAGGGAAGTAATAAAAGAGGCCCCAGCGTCCATGAAAAAACCATCGAAACTCTCGGTGACCATTCTCCCGCCGGGTTTGTGCCCAGCCTCAAATACGACTGTTTCAAACCCATCTTTTTGGAGATGCCAGGCTGTCGATAGCCCAGCAATACCTGCACCAGCGACAGCGATTTTTTCCACGGAGTCCCCCTTTAATGGACTATCTCAGCCCCAATGAGTCAGCCAGTATCTCATTGGTGTCAAGAACCTCCGTCGTCATCCCAGCGTCTTTCGCTGCATTTGCAAAGTTACTTTCACACTCCGGGCATGCCGTAACGAGGGTATTAATCCCTGCCTCCTCGAGTTCCCTTAATCTTTGCGTGGCGCTCCAGATGGCGAAATCCGGGTGGGTCCTCTTGACCATCCCACCAGCACCACAACACCACGCGTTACCCATGCGACCATCCAGTTCAACAAGCTCGATGCCGGGTATGTGATTGAGGATTTCTCTCGGCTGGTCGTAAATCTTTGGTCCCTTCCTACCCAGATTACAAGGATCATGATAGACAACCTTCTTCGATATGTTGACCTTTGGCTTTAGGCGACCTTTGGTTATGCCGTCCAGGAATTGCTCGGTCGTATGAACGACCTCAAAGCCGAGGTCGGTACCCAGGATCTCAGGATATTCGTATCTAAATATTCTGTAGCAAATGGGGCAACTGAATATCACCTTGTCAACATTGGTGCTTCTTATCGCAGCTATGTTTGCCTCTGCTACCCGTTTTCCCTGTTCAACCTGGCCTGTATCTACTAAAGGATAGCCGCAGCACCACTGCTGATCCGCAATCACAAAACCATCCCCTGCCGCTTTTAATATGTTCTTGGTGCTCTCGATTACTTTTTTACCGTAACATGCTAACGGGCATCCCACGAAATACATAAGCGTGGCCTTACTTGATATTTGCTGAGTGGCCTTTTTCAATTTCTCTTCATATCCCTCAAAGAACTGAGCATAACGCCTATGGCGGAGGGCTGGGTGCGGACCGATCCCTCTGTTTACAAGTTCCTTTTGTACCTCCTGGATTACCTTCAGGGGATGCCTTCCCGTTTCTTCGTAACAATTCTCGTCACACGCTCCGCACTGGGTACATGTGTAGTATCGGTGGACGAGGTTATCTGCCCAGTCCAGGCGTCCTTCAAGCAAGCGCCTAGCCATTATAGTCCTGCCGCATGCGTAGTAGGAGTCAAACACAAACCTCTCCCCTGAGGGACATATCGGCCTACCTAGCGCGTTATAGCCCCAGTCATCTGTACCTACCCTGCAGCCGCCGCATGAGGTACACCAATATAGATGCAGTTTCTGATCTTCTAATGCCATAGTCGCACCCCTGTACTTAGTATGGTGACCTAAAACTCAAATGAGATTATACCCTTGAAGACGTTGTTCGGGTCGATTGTCTTCTTGATCTCATTTACAATTCTTACATATTCAGGCGCTTGGCTTCCGAAGAGAGGTATGGCATTTCCTTCGCCAACAGAGTGGATAATAAAGTCTAGCCAACAAGCTCTAGCTTTCTCTATGGTGTCCGGCTTAAGAGGATCCCACGGCACCGATTGATTGAAAAAGATTTGGACGCAGCGCTCGCAAGATCCGCACCAGAAGTCGATCTCTGCCGGTTCCCCGGTAACAGGATCCCTTATGTCATGCTTTTTGAACAACTCTTTGACGAGGTCATTCATGCGGAGCGCGACGGGAATGGTACACCAACACGGCGACATTGTTATGGGATACTGGAACTGACGGTTGCATGCCATACCTGTGCTCCATGCCTGGGAATCAGCCTTTGCCTTCTTCCTTCCTTCCAGATGCAATTCTGCACCACCATATTCGGATACATCCTTCTCAATGAGCTTTCGATAAAGAGCAACCTGCTCCGGTGTTCCTGCAATATAAGTCTGAAGGATGAACTCTGGCAAAACACTGCGAAGCTTCTTCATTTCTTCAGGCTTGGAAAGCATCTCTGGGTCCGGTGCAGTGATCCTTGCAAAATAACATTTGGTTGTGAGATTTGTCCCCAAGGTTATGTCTCGCTTCTCAATCTTGAGCATAGCCCTCAGAGCTGGCTCGAGCTGGGAAAAGGCGAACAACATATACTCTGTAACCTCTTGCCTTGGAAACAATCTTATGATGGCTTTTGTGAACACGCCAAAGGCCCAGTTTCCATAATTCAGGGCTGCAAGGTCAGGCCCAGCCCCGTACCTATTGTAAGGGTTCAGCGTTTCACAGCCCGGTGCTGCGAAGGAGCCCGTTCTTATCAGCTCACCATTAGCCAAAACCATTTCTATTCCAACAATTCGGTCACACCTGTGCCGACCATTGAATGCATGCTGGCCAAAGAAGGGAATAGCCATGGCGCTTCCCACAGGTGAGCCGATTATGTGCATGGGTATAACGCTCTTACCGTAACACGCCCTTTCAAGCTTGCCATGGGTCACTCCTGGCTCGATCGTGGCAGTCTGAGTATCTTCGTTTATCTCTAATATCCTGTTCAGCCGCTTCATTACCAGCATGATCCCGCCCTTCCGGGCAATAGCCAGACCTGCAACATTCGTACCGTACGTGACCACAGTAACCGGAATCTTGTACTTGTTTGCCAATCGTACTACCTCTTGAGTCTCCTCTACGTTGCTAGGAGCAACCAGATAATCGGACATTCCTTCCGCAAGCAGCCACGTCATTACATCACTGGAATAGGCCGCATTGTCTGCCGGGTCTGTGGACACCCTTTCTTCACCAACGATACTCTTCAATCCCTTTTCTATTGTCTTTTTTGCTACCATGGCTCATCCTCCTCTAATCGGCAGCTAGCTTCTTGAATATGTCGCTGGCTTCATCTACTATGCGATTGATGACCTCCTTAACGGTGACTATATCTTTGACCAGCCCCACCACCTGGCCACAGGCGACCGGTGCAGCATCAAGGTCTCCCCCCATAAGCATTCGGGGCATGCGCATTCTTATTTTCATTACCTCCCAGAAGTCGGTGCCATTGCGTTCCATCTCCAAAACCTCTTCCACAGCGGCATTTTTCAGCACTCGATAAGGCGTGCCCAGAGAGCGCTCAATATGCGTGGTCTCGTTGGCCTTGGCCTGAAGCACCCACTCCTTGAACTTGGGATGGGCATGAGATTCGGTGGTAGCCATCAACACGGTACCGATCTGTACCCCGTCGGCCC
>JABXJW010000039.1 GCA_013375395.1 Desulfobacterales bacterium | reverse complement strand
TCCTTAACTTTAGGCACTTTCAACTTTAGTTCACTTTAGGCACTTGTTCGAGTTAGATTTGATTTTATTTTCCAAGGATTAAACCAATTCTTGTTTGGTTCCGGTTTATCCGGGTTAGGGGCTTTGCCCCGATTTGGAGTACCTGCCAGCCATTGCTCTCGCTCAGGCGAGGCGGGCGGGTTGGAGTAATGGAGTGATGGGTCTAATACAGCCCGCCCTGGCGCAACATTCTTCGATCAGGCTGTTGCGCCTGTAGGCCAGGTCTGGGCCAGGGATCGCGAGTGGCGAGTTGTGAGTTGCAGGCCGGGAACCCTACATTTGGCGCAAGCTGCACTTTGTGTCCGATTTTAGTTCCGCAATCCAAAATCCAAAATATTTAGCCGACCTATTTGGTAATGTTAAGGACTAGAAAACCCGCTCTTCTCCTCACAAGCACCGGGACCGTCTGGCCTTTTCTGACTTTCTGCACCTCCCTGTGATAGCCTTCAAGGGTCTTTATGGGCTTGTGGTCTATCTCCATAATCAGGTCCCCTTCTCGGACCTCGGCCTTATCCGCGGGACCATCTTTTTCCACGCGCACAACCACCACGCCTTCGGCCTCTGATATATCGAGCTGCCTGGCCAGTTCCGGAGTCAATGGAGAAACCGTCATGCCAAGATCGGTCTCTCCCCTTGGGCCTTTCAAGGCAAGAGTCTCCTTCTCATCTCTGCGTTTTGCTATCTTTACACGAACGGTACGTTCCTTGCCGCCCCTGAGCACTTTAATAGTCACTTTCTTGTCCACCGGAACTTCTGCAATAGTTCTAGACAGGTCCCGGCTGCTTTCAATCTTCTTGCCATCCACTTCAATGATGACGTCTTTTGACTTGATCCCTGCTTTGCCTGCCGGGTCTCCACTGAAAACCTCACCGACCAGCGCGCCCTTACCGTTTTTCACGCCATAATAATCGGCAAGTTCCGGGGTCAGATCCTGGATGCTGACGCCAAGCCAGCCTCGCGTGACCTCACCTGAAGTCTTGAGCTGCTCGATGACACCCCGGGCCAGATTGATGGGGATGGCAAACCCGATCCCCACATTGCCGCCGCTTCTTGAAACAATGGCCGTATTTATGCCAACCACCTGTCCTTTCATGTTCACAAGGGGCCCACCGCTGTTTCCGGGATTGATGGAGGCATCGGTCTGGATAAAATCGTCGTACGGCCCGGAGCCGATAACACGCCCCTTGGCACTGACAATACCCGCGGTCACCGTGTGTTCCAGTCCAAAGGGGCTTCCAATGGCCACCACCCACTCACCAACTTTCAAGGTATCGGAGTCACCCAGCTTTGCAATCTGAAATTTACGCAATCCCTTGACCTTGACCAAAGCGATATCGGTATTTGGGTCTCGACCACTGATTTCGGCGTCATACTCCTTGCCGTTCTTTAATTTGACCTTGATCTTGTCGGCATTTTCGATCACATGATTGTTCGTTACAATATGGCCTTCTTTGTCAAGGATAAAACCCGAGCCAAGGCTTCGCTGTCTGAATTCTCGTCGTGGCATCTCACCGAAGAACTTTTCAAAAAAGTCGTGAAATGGGTCGTCTTTCCCAAAGGGACTTTGAAAATGCCTGAAAACCGGCCCGCCCCCCTTTATGACCTTTTCGGTTCGAATATTTACCACTGCCGGACTCACCGCCTTTGCCACCTCTGCAAAACTGGTAGGCGCCATAACGGTTGCAGAAGGATTCAAGGCCGAGGTATCCCTGGTAAGGTCGAAACCAGCGGCCAGAATCATACCTAACAAGATAGAAAAAAACGCCAAAGCCACGAGGGCCAGACGCCACGGCCTGGTGTTGGCCGGTTTGATCGAGTTCATCTATACTTCTCCTTCCATGATAATGCTACAAAGCCATGAAAACCTTATGCGGTTTCCTTTACGTAGCGCATCCTGAGGTCGTAGAGAATGTTTTTTAGCAACTGCCCTTCATCATCGGCCAGGTTTCCTCTGGTCTTTTCTTCCAGCATTGCCAGTATATCGATGGTATGTTTGGCCATTGGAAGATTCTTCTTTTTCTTGCCGGTTGAAGGATCGGGTATCTCTCCAAAATGAAGAAAGGCCGAGGAGCTTAGTGAAAAGACAAAAGTGGAAAAATTGACTTCGGGAAGCTGGGCCCCCTCCTCTGGTGCCGATTCCGCCTCGGCCTCGGCAGGCTCTGTTTCCGCGGTCTTTGCCTCTTTGACTTCCTGCGTTTCCTCAGGTCTTGGCTCTCCGCTTTCTTGCGAAAACGTGCGCTTATCCTTTATGACAAATCCCTTTTCTTCTTCTGCCATGTCCTCCTCCTTATTCACCTTGCCGTCTAAGACATAGCGAGCCGCAAAAAAATCTTATTATGAAATTTTACGCCCTTCAAACGACCTTGTCAAGACGCTGATCCGTTGTCCACGGGCCGCTTCTTGAGGCAAAGATGCCCGGCGACCCCTGCCGCTTCCCTACAATTCGAGGGGGGTGACCGATTTTACCAGAGGAAGGGCGCGCAGCTCCTTCAGGGTCTCGGGCGGTGTTGGCGTGTCCGTATCCAGGAGGATCACATTCCGGCCGCCATCCTTTTCCTGGCCCACATGCATTCGAGCGATATTGATGTTGTGTTCCCCGAGCACTGTTCCAATGCTGCCGATGGCCCCGGGTTTGTCTACATTGTGGATGAGGAGAAGGTGGCCTTCCGGAATTACTTCCAGCCCGAAGTCATTGATCCGGACAATCCTCGCCTCGTGTTTGCCGAATATGGTCCCGGAAACCGTGTTGGACCCTTCAGAGGCTGTTGCGCGGATCGTAATGAGATTGGCAAAATCTTCGGACTCCACGCTGCGAGACTCGATAACCTTAATTCCTCTTTCCTTGGCAATCACCGGGGCATTGACAAAATTCACCTCATCTTTGACAAACAGGGTGAGCAGGCCCTTTAAGGCGGCCGTGGTGACAGAGGTCATGTCAAGGCCTTGAAAATCTCCCATATATTGTATCGTAACTGTCTTGATGGCCCCTCCGGCCAGCTGTGCCTGCAGACAGCCCATGCGTTCGGCCAGGGTTAGATAGGGCCGGAGCTTGGACAGCAATTCTCCGGTCACTGACGTGACGTTGACGGCATTGATGATGGTGCCGGTCTGAAGGTAACTGATGATCTGTTCGGCTACCGCCACTGCCACGTTGGTTTGGGCTTCAGCAGTGGACGCCCCTAAGTGAGGAGTGCAACTCACATTGTTGAATTCGAAAAGAGGTGAGTCCCCCGGGGGCTCTGTTTCAAAGACATCCAGGGCGGCGCCTCCCACTTTTCCGGACTTGAGCGCGTCGGCCAGGTCTTTTTCGTTTACGATTCCGCCGCGGGCGCAGTTGATGATCATCACGCCTGGCTTCATCCGGTCTAAGGCATCTTTGTTGATGAGGTTGATGGTCTCTTTCATTCTCGGCACGTGAAGGGTAATATAATCCGAACGCTTGTAAAGCTCTTCCAGAGAAGCCAGCTCAAAGCCCGCCTGCTCTACCAGTTCCTTGTTTGCATAAGGATCGTGTACGATGACGTGCATCTTGAGTCCGCGGGCCCGGTCGGCCACAATGCTCCCGACCCGGCCGTAGCCGATGACCCCCAGAATTTTATTGAAAATCTCTCTGCCCTGCAAGTTCTTCTTTTCCCACCGCCCGGCCTTCAAGGATGCAGTACCCTGAGGGATATTGCGCGAAAGGGCGAGCATCATGGCAATAGTATGCTCAGCCGTGGTCACAACGTTTCCACCCGGCGTGTTCATGCCCACGCTGCCTCGTTTGGTGGCTGCCGGGATGTCCACATTATCGAGCCCGATACCGGGACGGCCTATCACTTTTAACCGTACAGCCTCCTTGAGGAGATCTTCGGTCACTTTAGTGGCGCTCCTTATGACCAACGCATCGTATTCGCCTATGATGCCTTTTAACTCCTCCTGCGTGAGGCCGACCTTCATGTCAACGTCAATTCCGTCTGCGTCTTCGAACATCTTAATGCCGACATCCGCCAGCTTGTCACTCACAAGGACCTTCAATTTTGCTTCTCCTTCACTCGGTTCCTGAGTGTTTCAAGATAGGATGATTTCGTAAAAAACCCAAAATACTCCCTCTCCCTCGTCGAAGATCCGCCGTTTTTGTGGCGGAACGGGTGAGGGTTGGGGGGAGGGGAAATACGACTTTTTACGAAACCATCAAATAAATATTTTTACTTTCAAAACGGATGGCTTGTCAAGAGGCTCCTATCCGGATCACCGCTTTTCCTCTTGACACGCGAGGCATTTTCTCCTTATAGCTTCGCTGCATAATCAAGGAGGTTAATAATGAACGAAAGGATCTATAACTTTAATCCAGGGCCGGCGGCTCATCCTTTGCCGGTCCTGGAGGAGATTGCCGCAGAATTTCTAAACTTCAAAGGCTCAGGCATGTCCATCACGGAGGTGAGCCATCGATCAAAGTGGTTCGATGAGGTCATTGAGGACGCATCAGCCCGTGTGAGAAGGCTCCTTGAGCTTGATGAGAGCTTTCATGTTCTGTTTCTCCAAGGCGGGGCAAGCCTGCAGTTTTGCATGGTTCCGATGAACCTCCTCCCCGAGGGCCACTCGGCCGATTATGTCAATACCGGCGCCTGGGCCACCAAGGCGATCAGAGAGGCCGGGATTCAGCAGAAGGCAGTCAATGTTGCAGCTTCTTCTGAAGACAAGGGCTTTTCCTATATTCCCAAAGATATTTCGTTCAACCCGGACGCAGCCTATGTCCACATTACTTCCAACAATACGATCAAGGGAACTCAGTGGGCATCTTTTCCCGACACAGGCGGCACCCCTCTTATCAGCGACATGTCTTCAGACATCATGAGCCGCCCTTTTGATGTTTCTCCTTTTGGCCTGATCTATGCCGGCGCCCAAAAGAACCTTGGGCCTGCGGGCGTTACACTGGTCATCATTCGTAACGATATGCTGGAGCGTGTGCCAGACCACCTTCCCACAATGCTCAAGTATACGACCTTTGTGGAGCGCAATTCCATGTTCAACACGCCCCCGTGTTTTGCCATTTACACCGTTCAACTGGTACTGAAATGGATCGAAGAAACCATCGGCGGGCTTGAAAAAATGGAAAGGATCAACCGCCGGAAGGCCGGTCTCCTTTATCGGGCGATCGACGAGTCCGAATTTTACACGGGCACTGCGGAAAAGGAGAGCAGGTCTTTGATGAATGTGACCTTTAGGCTACCCACCGAAGACCTGGAAAAAAGCTTTGTCCGGGAAGCCCTTGAACACGGCCTGAGCGGACTAAAGGGTCACCGCTCGGTGGGAGGCTGCCGGGCATCAATCTATAATGCCACGCCCCTTGAGGCGGCAAACGCTTTGGTTGATTTCATGGGAGAATTTGCCCGCAAGAACCGCTGACTCCCGACAGACTCCGGCGCCTCTTGCGGCAAGCCGTAGATGACCTCGATGTGGAACAAGCGCACCGGGAAGTCGCCCCTTTCATTGTGGACCGGCGCGCCCTCCGGATGTACAAATGTCTTCTGGAAGCAGCTTGAGACCGGTTCTTCGGCGAGGCCAATGGGTGACTCTGTATCCACACTTTTCTCAAAAAGGTTGTTTTTGACCCCGAAAAGGCCGTTTTTGGGGTATTACTTGGCACAACATTTGTCCTTTTGTGCTGCAATGTCTGCTACTTGGCCCAGCCCGACCACGGCTAACAGCTTACCAAAACAAGTTGACAATATACAACCCTTGTATATGATGGTTCTGAGAATAGGAGACCGGCATGAGCATGACAACGGTAAATATTTCTTTCCAGGACAGCCTCTTCGCCCATATTGATAAAGTTGCGAAACAGGAGTCTCGATCCCGTTCCTAACTTTTCAGAGAAGCAGCCCGAACGCATAAACGCATGCCCGTCCCCAGTGCCAGTGCCACCAATGCCAATGCATCGCAATGTATTCAGTAGGGGGTTTGGAAAACATGGAAATACGTTATCCGAGCAGAGTGGAAGACATACCAAATGAAAGACAGCAGGAATTAGAAAAAGACCTTGCCCATTTTTTGAAGTTTTCTCCTTGCCAGAGGCTTCGCTACGTTGAGAAAGAATGGTTAGCCTTTCAGGATTATATCAAGAGGTTCGGAGTGTCATGGAACCGGAAGTCGAATTAGATTTCTTGGACATCGTCAAAGACTTTAACCGGATGGGAATAAGATACCTCATTATTGGACGAAGGGCGGTTGTTCTATATGGCGCACCTGTATTGACCGCTGATTATGATTTTTGGATAGATTCAAGAGACAGGTCTGTGGTGCTTTCTTATTTCTTGAAAAAAGGATGCAGTCTGTCCGATTCAGAAGATAGCATGAAACCCATCATTCAAGCCTATACCGGCCCCAAAAAAATTGACCTTTTCTTTCACAAAGCTATTCGAAATCTTGAAGGAGAGTTGGTTGAATTCAAGTCATGTTACGAAAATGCTACTATTAGGGAAGACCACGAACAAGGTATTTCCTTTTACATACCCTCCATTGATGATCTGATCAAAACAAAGAAGATAAGACAGAGCAATGTAAAGGACTTACAGGACATCGAATACCTGTTGAAAGCAAAGGACATGACAACTTCTAGATAGATAGTGGCCACCTTTAGGTGGCCACTTTTTCAACCGCTTTGAGCGGTTCACATTTTCAAGCCTCCGGCTTTGCCGGAGGTATATGACATGAAATACACGCGGAAGGTGTCGTGATGAGGAGCATGATATCCCGGCTGGCAGTATTCTTGTCAATTTTTCTAGTCTGTTCAACTGCGGCCGGTGAGTCGAATGTCTGGCAAAACCTTGATCAGGGCCTTTCTCTTGGAAGATTCAAGCCACCTAAGAAATCACATAGATCTGAGTATCCGGTTATGGTCCTCAAAATTGATCCGACATTCTATTCGTTCAAGCTCCTATCAGCATCAGAGCATGGCCACTGTGCAAGAACGGCAAAAGACTGGTGCAAGGAATTTGGCCTTGTGGCGGCTACGAATGCCAGCATGTACCAACTCAAGTTTTCTACCAAAAGTACAGGATACATGACGAACTTCAATCATGTGAATAATGTCCAGATGAACAGACAATTTGGTGCGTTTATGGTCTTTAATCCTGCAGAGCCGACCTTGCCCCGAGTTCAGATCGTTGACCGATATCTACAGAGCAACTGGAATAGTGTTATCAAAAAATACAACACAGTGGTGCAGAATTACAGGATGATAGCAAACGGGGAAAAGGTAGGGTGGCCGCAGCAGCAAAAAACATACAGCACGGCAGCTATAGGAATGGACGGTGACAAGAACGTCTTGTTCATATTTTGCCGAGTCCTTTATTCAACACATGATTTTATTCATATCCTCTTAGAACTTCCTATAAAGATCAAAAGTGCCATGTATGTGGAAGGCGGGCCGGAAGCGAGTCTGTATGTACAAGTGGGCAACAAAGAGATGGAATGTACGGGAAGCTATAAAACAGGGTTTATGGGAGATGGCAAGAACAAATCCGCATGGCCGATCCCTAACGTGATTGGAATTTTGAAGAGAAAATAGTTGTGCTCGACAGCTTAATGTCAGAGGTCTACTATGACACCGGTAAGTCATGGCGTGATTGGTCTGGTGTTGCAAACACCCTATACGTTTAATCGTGTAAGTGTGATGCAAGGCGCCTCTTTAAGGTTTAAGGAACGTGCTAAAAGTTACTGATCAAGTTTCGATTCCCGAAGAGGAGCTAAGATTTACTGCCTCACGCAGCAGCGGACCGGGAGGGCAAAATGTCAATAAGGTAAACACCAGAGTCACCCTTTGGTTCGATGTGGCCAATTCGCCAAGTCTTTCTGTTGAACAGAAGGAGCGCATTTTGAGCTGCCTGGAGACCCGGGTGAACAAAAAGGGGGTACTCAGGGTTGTTTCTCAACGATATCGCACTCAGACCGCCAATCGGGAGACGGCGGTTGAGCGTTTTTTAGAATTGTTGCGCGAGGCGCTTGAGGAGGAAAAGCCTCGGCAAAAGACGAAGGTCTCGCAGCCGTCCAGAGAACGCCGACTTCACGACAAAAGGCGTCGTGCTCTGATAAAACAACAACGATCGCAAAGGATTTCGTGGGAGAGCTAATCAAGTACGATCATAGCTGAAGCTGTTCGGGTGAATTTGTGTATGACAAATCGAGAGGAAGATAAAGGGTCAGAGTTTGGGATACTTAGCGCGGATATTTCACGAGCCGGGGTTGCCTCAGCCGCAAGACGTAGCCCGTGAATATTGGTTAGCTGCCGCCAGTGGGCTACAATCCGCCGCAGGCGGCAAATCGCCGAATCGGGTCGGACCATGCCAACTAGTAGCCATTACAACACAAAACGTCAGAATTTATGCCAAATAATGCCTTAGAACGGCCTTTTTGGGGCTAAATCGTGCTTGTAAGAAATGGAATGTCTGATCGGGAAAAACCATACTGCGTTTCCGAGATCTTCCTGAGATTGACATATTGCGTGAAAAAGTGCCAACAGGTCGTACTTGTTAAAGAAAGGTTTGACCGACGGAGGAGAATTTTGTAGTCTGGATTCGGTGAGCGGTGACTCTGGGTCCAAGTACCGGGATCAGGTCATTGCCCCGGGGCGTCAGGACAGCCTTTGCGGCCACAATCCAGTCTTCTGGAGCGCCGACCTGCGTAGAGCGCCGCTCACCACCAGAACCCAGAGGAGCCCAGAGGAGATTGGATGGAAAAAATCATCATCGAGGGAGGCTCTCGTTTAGAAGGTACGGTATCCGTAAGCGGTGCAAAGAATGCAGCCTTGCCCATATTGGCCTCTGCGCTCCTTGCCGAGGGATGGAATACCTATCATAACGTCCCTGACCTGAGAGACATCAGGACCATAAAAAGGCTGTTGACCGAGGTTGGCGCTGAGGTGGAGACCGAGGAAGATGTGGTCAAAATCGACACCGGCGCCCTTAAGAGCCATGAAGCCCCCTACGACCTGGTCAAGACCATGCGTGCCTCGATCCTGGTCCTGGGGCCCATGCTGGCCCGCCTGGGCCGCGCCCGGGTCTCTTTGCCGGGGGGGTGTGCGATCGGCGCACGTCCTGTCAACCTGCACCTCAAAGGGCTGCAACAACTGGGGGCAGATATCTCCCTGGACCATGGCTATATCGAGGCGCAGGCTCGATCGCTTAAAGGGGCTGACATCTATTTTGACTTGGTTACTGTCACAGGCACGGAGAACCTGATGATGGCGGCTGTCTTGGCCGATGGTGTGACCACCCTGAGCAATGCGGCCCGGGAGCCCGAGATAGTGGCCCTGGCCGAAACCTTGAATCAGATGGGCGCCCGCATCACCGGGGCCGGCACCCCGGTGATTACCATTGCCGGAGTTGATGCGCTGAAGCCGACATCCATAACCATTATACCGGACCGGATCGAAGCCGTCACCTTCATGGTTGCCGCCGGTGTAACGCACGGTAATATCAAGATTTTAGGGTGTGAACCGGACCACGTAACGGCCGCCATCAACAAGGCTCGACAGGCGGGCATCACCGTTGCCGCGGAAACGGACGGACTGCGCGTGGTGGGGGGAGAAACCATTTCGAGCGTTGATGTCAAGACTCTTCCTTATCCGGGATTTCCTACCGACTTACAGGCCCAGTTTATGGTGCTGATGTGTTTGGCCACGGGCTTGAGTGTCATCTCTGAGACCATCTTTGAAAATCGATTCATTCACGTAAGTGAACTCCAGCGCATGGGCGCAGACATTAAGATCTCCGGCAACGCCGCAGTAATCCAGGGCGGCAAACCCTTGACCGGGGCCCCTGTCATGGCCACGGACTTGAGGGCGAGTGCGTCGTTGATCCTGGCGGGCCTGGCAGCAGAAGGGACGACAGAGGTCTCACGCGTCTATCACATAGACCGAGGATATGAGGCTATTGAACGAAAGTTGTCTCAACTGGGAGCCCACATAAGGCGCGTTCGGGAATAATGAAATTGGATGAATTAACCGCAGACAGCCGCAGACCTGCATAAACATTTTGCCTGGCCGACCTGGCCAGCTATTTGTCTGCGTGTGTGTGCGGTTTCATATATTTTAGCCAGATAATCTCAGTCTACTACAGCCTGTTTGATTTCTCTTCATGCATGCCGGAGATCCTCCACAGATTTACGCCAGGCCCCTGCTCCCCGTCCTGCCGGCCCTCATGTGCGGGATCATCACCGGACTCTATGCGCCCGGCCTTCCCGGCATGCTCTTGGCTGCTTCCACCGTTTTCCTCTTAATCCTTTTTCTTGTCTGGAAGCGACGGAAGATTCGCTTGCCGCCTCTTGTCTTTTTTTTTATCCTCGGCTACTGGAGCCTCCAGGCATGGACCGCACCCAAGCTGCCTGCCAACCACGTATCCCGCTTTGTCGACGACAATCCTTGGCACATCATAGGTACATTGGACGGCCGCCCCCAGCGCCTTCCTGACAGAACGCGCTTCATCCTTCAAGTGGAGTCCCTTACGAGAAATCAGACGTGTTATAAGGTCATTGGTTCCATACGTGTAACCGTGCGGGCAAATGTGGATGAGCTTCGCTCTGGAGACCGGGTTGGTTGCCTTGCCCGGCTCAAGGAGATCCGAAACTTCAATAACCCGGCAGCGTTCGATTACCGGCGGCATATGACTTTCCGTGGGATATGGGCCTCGGCATTCGTCTCAAAGGAAAATCTTTTGATCAGAATGCACGCGGCAAAGACCGACCGGTTTCGCCATGCCCTCGACCGCCGACGGCAATCCGTATCCGGCTTGATTGAAAGGGCTTGTGCACAGGAGGCCAGAGGTGTGCTGAAGGCCCTCATTGTCGGGGACCGAAGCGAGATTTCGCCGGAGACTCGAGAGGTGTTCAATCGGAGCGGGATTGCGCACCTTTTGGCCATATCAGGGCTTCACATCGGCATGGTGGCGACCCTTTCCTTTTTCTTCTTTCGTTTTCTTATGGCACGGTCGCAGACGATTCTTTTGGCTGCCTGGGTCAGTCGGTGCGCCGCCCTGATGAGTGTTGTTCCAGTGCTCTTCTACGGTCTTTTGGCCGGCATGTCACCCGCCACCCAGCGCGCCGTCATTATGGCGGCGGTCTTCTTGGTCGCACTGGTTTTTGAACAGGAACACGACAACATCAATACCCTGGCTGTGGCGGCCCTTGCGATTCTGATCATCAGCCCCACGGCTCTTTTTGAAATCTCTTTTCAACTCTCTTTTGTCGCGGTATTTGCCATCCTATATGGGCTGGAACACGTTGCATTTGTATCTAAACTGAAAAGTGGCCCGCGCACGGTTTTCAAAAAGCTGGCCCTGTTCTTGTTGGTTTCTGCGGCAGCAATCCTGGGGACCCTTCCCATAGCCCTTTACTACTTCAATCAGACATCTCTGATCGGGCTTTTGACCAACTGCCTCATGGCGCCCCTGATCGGGTTGGTGGTCGTGCCGCTCGGGCTGCTGGCGGTCTTGTCCTTGCCTATTGCCCCAACAGGCGCCCTTTGGCTCATGAAGGCCGCGGCAGGAATTACGCAAGGAAGCCTGGCCTTGGCGGTCATTTTTTCAAGATGCCCATTTGCTGCCGTAAAAACTGTGACCCCTACGTTGATTGAAATCGGACTTTACTATGCCCTGGCATGGGCGCTTTTCAACTTCAGGCAAACACGTTTTGCAAAGGCCGTGCTGGTCGGCATCGTACTGATTGCTTCGGCGAATGCGGCTTACTGGGCCAAGGAGCGCTTTGGCGGCCGGGAGCTGAGGCTGACCGTAATTGATGTCGGTCAGGGCAGTTCCGCCCTGATGGAACTGCCGGGCGGGCGGTGTATGCTGGTGGACGGAGGCGGATTTTATGATAATCGTTTTGACACAGGGGCCAGCGTGGTGGCGCCGTTTTTGTGGCGAAAAAAGATTGCTACCGTGGAGGCCATTGTTCTTTCCCATCCGCACCCCGACCATTTGAACGGGCTTTTGTTCATCGCCAGGCACTTTAACGTGCAGGAGGTGTGGATGAACCAGGAGAACGTGCTCAGCCAGCCATACCGGGACTTTCTCGATATTATCTTGCAAAAAGATATACGTATCGTGGGATTGGAAGGCCTCTTGAGACCGAGAACGATTGGCGGGGTCCGGTTCCAGGCCCTTTATCCTCCCAGCGACTTCCTGGTGCGAAAAGCCAAAGATTCCTGGCGTAACACAAACAACAATTCTCTTGTCCTTAAGGTCACATTTGACAAAGTTTCATTTCTCTTGCCCGGAGATATTGAAGCTGAGGCGGAAAAAGAACTCGTAAATCTGGCTGGAAGCACCCTTGACAGTGACGTGCTGCTGGCTCCTCACCACGGAAGCAAGAACTCCAGTACGCCGGAGTTCTTAAAATATGTGGACCCGTCCATAGCTGTCATGCCGGCAGGATGGAAGAATATATTCGCCTTTCCCCACCCGAAGACCCTCAAGCGTTATGAGACTTGCGGGTGCAAGGTGTTTCGCACAGATCAGCAGGGCGCAATCACCATCACCACCGACGGTACGGACGTAAGCGTAAAACCTTTTCTTTTAAGCAGCTAGTGTGTAATTCATTGGTAACTTTACTAAGTCATTGATTTAGTGATTGTTGCCACGCTCTGCCTGGCATGTTAATAGATCAAGGCGTGAAGGTGCGACATATTTACACACTCCTTTGAGTGTTTACGATACTGGGTGCAGCCTGCATCTGAGCCTGTTCAGATCGCCCAAGTGGTCGAGGGAACGGGCGAATTCAGGTCGATGCGGCTGGTTTACCGGCAGTATAGGGAGAGCGCTATGAAGCAAGAACTGGTAGAGATGCTTTACGAAAAGTCTTTTATGTACAGCAAGGAGCCCACATACAAACTGGCCTCCGGTCGCCAGAGCCATTTCTATGTAAACTGCAGGCCCACCGCACTGCACCCGAAAGGGATGTTTCTTATTGGTCACCTGGTTTTTGATCGCATCAAGGACCTTGACGCACAGGGTGTGGGCGGCCTGACCTTTGGAGCAGATCCTGTGGCCATGGCAACGGCCTTTGTGTCTTATTTGAAAGAAAAGCCACTTAAGGCATTTTCGATCCGAAAGACGCAAAAGGATCACGGTATCGTGAAGTGGATCGAAGGTGATATGAAACCGGGCGAAAAGGTGGTTATTGTAGAGGACGTGATAACCACCGGAGGCTCCACCATCAAGGCCGTGGAGCGCGCACGGGCCGAAGGGCTTGACGTAGTAAAGATAGTGGTGCTGGTGGATCGCCAGGAGGGAGGCATTGAGAATGTGAAAGCCCATGTTGCCTCCGTGGAGTCAATCGTCACGATCGAGGACCTCATGGCCGTGCACCG
The DNA here is from genome assembly GCA_013375395.1 of Desulfobacterales bacterium. Lineage (GTDB taxonomy): Bacteria > Desulfobacterota > Desulfobacteria > Desulfobacterales. The sequence continues at coordinate 8,490 of JABXJW010000039.1, read as the reverse complement.
CAGTAGGAGTTAACAGTTCACTATTCGAATATCGAAATTAACCTGTTAGGACCTTTTTGCTTCCGGCTTGTCATGGTTATGCGCTTGCAAGGAATAAAACAGGCATAGGCGCAAAAAAGGGGGGGTATTTCATGGAAAGTAAAGGAAAACTTAGGATTCTCATAGACCTTGAAAAACTCAACACTCTCAATCGAGAAGGATGTCTGGCGTGTGGCCACAAATTTACCCTCGGAGAAGAGGTGGTCTTGGCTCGTGGAAAATGGGAAGGCTTCAAATACATCCATGAAAACGAGGCGGTCTTTGACGAAAAAACCAACGAACACTACGAGAAAAGATATTATGCAACCATGAAGGAGGTCCCTGCTGAGCAAGGTTAGAAGACGCGCGAGCAAGAGTGCCGGAAGTGGCTTCACAGCCGTTTAGGCCGGCCTGCTTAGCTGTAACACCTCAAAGCTGTTGTCCAGAAGGTCGACCGCTATTATGTGGTTTCTCAACAGAGGCTCCTGGTTTAACAATATCTTTGACACCTCTGAACATTCCAGGGCTGCAAGCAAGGTTGTCACTTGGGGCAAACAGCCAAGGGCCGCCTCTGCCCCTGCTGATGGCAAGATGTCCGGCTTGCCATATATGAGCTCCAAACCCGAGTCTTCCGGGAAGACAGTGGTCACATGGCCGGAAACTCCAGCCACCGCAGCCGAAACAAGAGGACAACCGGCCTTCCTTGCAGCCTTTTCCAGCACAAATCGATCTTGTAGAGATCCCAGGCAATCGACGATCACATTCGATTGGCTTACCAAGGCAGCCGTATTCTTCTCACTGAGATATTTCCGGTGGGTGTAAACCACCACAGAGGAATTGACTGTTTGGATACGCCTGGCAGCAGCTTCCACCTTTGCCTCGTGAAGAGTTTCCTCGGCACTCAGAAATTGCCTGTTTAGATTGCTTTCTTCAAAAGTGTCGCCATCAATTAGGTTGAGGGTGCCTATACCCATGCGGGCTAGTACCTCGATCACGGTACCTCCCAGTCCTCCCAGGCCGACCACGCTGACGCACGATTCGAGCAAGGTGGTCTGCTGTTGGAGTGAAAATGTCTTCATATTTCGTGCATACCTTTCTGGTACCACGCCTGCTTCGAGGGCTGCGATTTCGACCTCTCGGCCAGGGACTTCATGGGCCTTCGATAGCCCCAGCACATCTGCCACGGACAGACTTTGGTACCAGGCACCATCCGGGTATTTGATTCGTTTGGAGGCCCTGACGATTTCCCGACTGAATTCCGCGGACATGATGAGCTATCCTCCTCCCACCGGCGGGAAAATGCCGACCCTCTCGCCACCCTCTAACACGGAGGTGAGTTCCCCTTTGACACCATTGACAAAGATAAGTCTTGCTTCCTCCAGGGGAACGCCCAGCCGCTTGAGTACATCGGCAACGGTGTCGCCCGGAGATATGGGGAAGCGTTCCGAATGGTCGGGCAAATACTTCTTCAAGGAGGCAAATAGTTTTACCTGAATGTGTGTGTCCATGGGAGAAGGTCCCTGTTACTTGAGAGTTTTTGGTTTCCCCAGCATTCCCAGAAGAACCCGATAAGGGCCGGGGGTTCCTGGCGGCACGATGGCCACACGATCGCCGTGGTGGAGCAAGGAATCTATGGGTTCAACGCATCCGTTAATAAACACCGCCTCTATGTCACCGGGCTCAAGGCCCATGCCAGCGACAAGATCCCTTACTGTGGCCCCATCGGCCACTTCGATGCGCACGTTGGCATACGGCCTCAGCTGTGACTTCAGCTTCTTTTGAAGAAAAGAAAATGCATTGAACAGTATCGTGGCCACGGGTTGTCTTGCTCAGGATATGAAGGTTCACGCCTGAAGAGCAAAAGAGGTCTGCTTTACTCAACAGGACTACTGTTGCAGCCCATGGGGTCTGGGAGGTTGAGGCTAGGGCGCAAAGGTATTTTTTCCCCCGAGCCTCAACCCGAGTGATTCTCAAACAACTAGGGTCTTCAATTCAAATGCGTTGTAAAATGCCCAAGACCCGGCTAATCGAAGTGTTTGGCCGGCTGCAGCTCTTCCTCGGTAAAGTCCCAGGTCGTATTGTGAGGCGGCAAGGGTTCCTTGAAAAAATCCGGCAGCCTGTCATGGACCTTCGTGAAACCCGCCCTTGAATTAAACTCGTGCTCATCCTTTAGTATGGAAATCCCTAGCTTGATCACGTCATCCGGCGTGAGGCTCAGGCCGTACTGGGCGTTCAGCATGTCTACGATGGTTTGAACGCCGTCTTCCGTATCCAGGACGGCAAAGGCCACAAACAGGCAAAGCCCTGCTGAGTCGATGGCAGCCGTAGCAATCTGCAGATTCTTGGAAAGCTCCACATTGCCCTCTTTTTTCAAGGGGTCCACGTCGCCCCCAACCTTTAAGATATTAGGGGCCACCGCATAGCCGGATGTATGATCGGCACCCATGGGGGATGTGGAATAGGTTACCCCAACACCCTTGACCGATCTTGGGTCGTAGGCCGGCAGGGCCTGCCTTTTCACAATAGGGATACGGTCCACACCCAGGGCCTGACCAGTGAAGACCGCTCCGTTGCCAATGATCTTGCCGATAGGCTCACCCGTTGCAACCTTTTTTACAAGATCGATGGCGGCCTTGCCATCCCCCCAGGGTATCAGCCCGCCTTCCATGGCCACCCCAAGGGTTACCCCGGTCTCTATAGTATCCAGGCCAATATCATCGCATAAACGGTCCAGCATGGCCACATCATCGATCTCTTTGATTGTGGTGTCGGCACCCAGGGCCCAGATGGTTTCGTACTCAAATCCGGATGTGAGATACTTGCCGTCCTTGTCATGATACACATTGGAACAGTTGATCACGCACCCAGGATGGCAGCCCTCCTTAGTCTTGCCGCCTCGCTTTTCAATCAACTCGGTCACGTGTTCACCGCTGATGTCTTGCGCATGTTCAAAACGGCCAAAGCGGAAATTCTTGGTCGGAAGTGCTCCTGCCTCGTTGATGATATTGATCAAAACTGCCGTGCCATAAGTTGGGAGGGCCTGGCCGGTTACCGGATGGCTGTTGAGTATTTCAACCCAGCGACGATTCGCGGCCTTGAAGGCTTCAGGATCGGCAAGGGGCACCTTATCGGTACCGCCGTCATCGACCACAATGGCCTTTATGCGTTTGGAGCCCATGACTGCGCCCAGGCCTCCGCGTCCGGCAGCGCGCCCGGGCCGGCCATTGGTATCGGCAAGGTTAATGCATGCTGCTGTGAGACGCTGTTCGCCCGCCGGCCCAATACTCATGACGCCCACGCGTTTTCCGTACACCTCCCAGAGCCTCTTCATGGTTTCTGCGTTGCCAAGGCCCACATATTCGTCGGCTGGCAATATCTCAACCGAGTCCTTCTTGATGACTACAAGGGAAAAGGCGTTGTTTTCCGGCTTGTCTTCAAGGACGATCGCCTTGATACCGAGCCTTCCCAGCTTTTGAGAAACAAGTCCGCCCGCGTTGCTTTCCTTAATTCCGCCTGTAAGCGGAGACTTGGCTCCAACTGAGAGCCTTCCAGAGTTGGCGGCAGCCGTTCCGGACAACAGCCCCGGTGCGACAATCAGTTTGTTGTGCTTGCTGAGGGGATGACAGGTGGCAGGGACCTCGTTGAGGACAATTCTCGAAGTCAAAGCCCGTCCCCCGAGCGAGGCCAAATCCCCCTGTGCATCTTGAATGTCATAGCTTTTTTCTTTCGTATTGATCCTCAGTATCTTAGACATAGTTTCCTCCTCCTGGTTTTGGGTTTGTATAAGACTTCAAGGGGTAAGTGGGTAAGCGAGAAGTGCCGGCAGATAGGTTGCCCTATCAATGATTTCCTATATGATAATTCCCTCTGAGAGTAAATATAAAGGTATCATTTTAGCCATATGAAAGAAATAGACTGGAACAGGCTTCAACGGCGGTCAAATTTTAATTTGTCTAACTATCTGAGCGTATTAGTGAGCGCAAAGAAAGAACAGGCAGTTGGCAGGAGGTAAGGACCGGCGGCTTTAACCGGCGGTTGAGACGTAGCGGAATTCGGAATAGGTCAAAGCTCAGGGCACCACCCAGAGCGCTTGACCGGAAACCTTCTGAACCAATCGCATAGCCACACTGCCCATAAAAAATGCCTCCCTTTCTCCGTGTCTGCCGATGACTACCGTGCCATACAGCCCGCTTCTGGCCTCGTCAAGGATGGCTGTGGAAACATTGTAGGCCCGTATGTTGGTTTTGACCTCGATTTGACTCTTTCGTAACCCGGCCTTCCGGAACCTTTTGAATGCCTCTTCGTAAAAGCGTTCAATGCGCCGCTTGTCTCCGTGGTGAAGGGCCTCTTGGAGGGACGGCTCTTCTTTCTCAAAGGCGATCGTATAGTAATGTCGCAGGTGAGGAAGTACATGGTACAAAGTAAGCGTGACAGACGGATTTTCCCCCACCGTGTAGTTGATGTAATCCACAGCCCGGAGAGAATTTTCAGATCCATCCGCTGCCAGCATGATCTTCAACGTAGTGGCTTCTGCATCCACAATCCACACTGGAACTTCCGAGGCATATTCCATGATCTTGGCGGCTGTCGTGCCCATGAAAAACTCCTGGCTCCGCGTGATGTCTTTACGCCCCATAAGGATAGCATCATAAAGACCTTGCTCGGTTTGGTTCAGGATATCTTTTGCGATACCGAGCTGTTTAAGCTGAGTGACAGTTTCAATGTGGTCTTCGGCTATGCCCTCGCGGCACATAAGGTCCTTGTAGTTGTCCAGGATGCGCTTGGCTGCTTCTGCGTTTAAGCGAATTAGCCTATTCGCCTCAGCTCGGATCCCGGGATCTGTTTTGGCCTCTTCAATGAGGCTTTGCGGGATCACGGGTTGTACATTAAACAGTGTGAAAGTTGCCTGCTTGACAATCGGGGAAATCCTGGCTGCGTATTTTACTGCCTGTTTGGAAGGAATTGAATCGTCCACAGCCACCAAGATTTTCTTTTCCATGGCGCTGCTCCTTTCCCGCATCCGGCCCTCTTCAACGCCGCACAAAGCGTCAGCGTGGGGATCGAAACGGCAATTGTCGAATTCTTGTTTTTAATCCATTTTTGATAACAGCAACGGCTGTGCCAAGACTCTGTGTGTGGCCGGAGTGTTCCAACTGCCTGAAAGGCAAAGAGATTGCCCGGCCATGATCTGCTCGGGTTCTTGGCCCAAGGCAGTAGGTGTCGATATTTTTTACGGATTGTAAAAACCCAATAAATCCTTGTTGGGAGGCGTGGCCCATTGAAGAGCTGTTTGGGAATTTGATTTGACAGAAACAGCCGGTCTGTCATATTGTGCGTAAAATATAAGGTGGCATAGGGTTTCCATGAGTCAACAGAGCGCACATATCACGAAACAACAACATGACGCCCCGGAGCGCATGGATGGAAACAAGAGCCTTTGCATTGCCTGCGGGCAGAGCCCCATTCCAAAGAAAAAGCGGCGCTATTGTAGCGATAAGTGCAAGAAACGACTTGATTTTGCGCTGTATATCGCCGCGGGCTTGGTGCAGACTTTACGCGCGCGTTATGCTGCGTTCTCGTACACTGAAGAGACCCTGATCTTGGATATACTCCCTATGGGGTCAAATCTCATATCGAGGTTTATGTGGAAGAGGAGCGGAGGCAAGAAGGTTGCCGACGACCTGTTAGACATGATTGAACACGCTGGCCGCGAGTGGTACGAGAGGGAGGACGAAACCGGCTCAAGGTGGCAGGCATCTCAGCATTTGCTGGATAAGACATCGCGAAGGGACATTCCGGCAAGCATGATTGTGCCTATTTCAAAAAAAACGCCTCAGTTAAACCACAAAGAGAAGAGCGCGCTTAAAGTGCTTGAGCTGACCAAGGACCAGATTCTATCCGAAGTCGGCTTACAATGTATCAAGTCGGCTTACAGAAGGAAGGCAAAGATTCATCATCCCGACAAGGGTGATACAAGCAAGAAATTCATTAAGATCAACGAGGCCCATGCAGAACTTCTCAACTGGGCTGAAAGCCCCAGATTCTGTTCCAGAACAGCACTTGCCAACAGCTGGTGCTATGATGGCTCAAGAAAAAGGTGGGCGCCGCCGGCATAGGCAATATTGCTAAGCAGCCTTGTCGGCATCAAGGAGCTTTTTCAGTCGATCTCCTTCAATAGTCTCCTTTTTTAACACAAGGGCGGCTCCTTCATCCAAAACCTTCCTGTGCCCGGTCAGGATCCCCATGGCTACTTCATATTGAGAATCCAAGATGGTCTTGACTTCACGGTCAATAACCTGTGCTGTTTGCTCGCTGTAGTCCTTTGCCAAGGGCAGGCCCATGTCAGGGAACCGCCTTTGGCGTTCTTTCTCAACATATACATGGCCTAATTCTGAGCTCATACCGTATTCTTTGACCATGCTCCGCGCGATATCAGTGGCCCTGGAAAGGTCGTTGTGCGCCCCGGTGGAAACATCCTGAAACTGAATCTCTTCGGCTGCTCGTCCTCCCAATGCCACAGCTATTTTGTTTAACAGTTCGCTCTTAGTCATCAAGAAGCGGTCTTCGGTGGGCACCTGCATGGTATAGCCTAACGCGGCAACCCCCCGGGGTATAATTGAAACTTTTCGAACTACGTCACCGTCCGGCAGAGAAAGCGCTACCAGCGCATGACCCACTTCGTGATAGGCTACAATGTTTCTTTCCTTCTCATTGATGAGGCGGTTTTTTTTCTCAAGCCCGGCTATGATTCGCTCAACAGCCTCCTGAAACTCTGCCGTCCCCACCTTCTCCTTGTCGTGACGCACGGCCAAGAGCGTTGCCTCGTTGGCCAGGTTGGCCAGATCGGCTCCCACAAACCCCGGTGTCATACCGGCAATGGTGTCTGTGTCCACATCTTTGTCGACTGTGATCCCTTTCATGTGGACCTTTAGGATTTCTGCACGCCCCTTCCTGTCAGGTCGATCGACCAGGATGTGGCGGTCAAAGCGGCCGGGTCGCAGGAGGGCCGGGTCCAGAATCTCGGGCCGGTTGGTTGCTGCCATGAGGATGACGCCTATGGTCGGGTCAAAGCCGTCCATTTCTACCAAAAGCTGGTTCAATGTCTGTTCTCTTTCATCGTGGCCCCCTGTGATGCCTATGCCTCGCGCCTTGCCCAGGGCATCCAGCTCATCGATAAATATGATGCAGGGCGCCTTGCCCTTGGCCTGGGCGAAAAGGTCGCGCACGCGGGCCGCACCCATCCCTACAAATAGCTCAACGAATTCTGAGCCGCTCATGCTGAAAAACGGGACATTGCTTTCTCCGGCAACCGCTCTCGCCAGCAGAGTCTTTCCGGTGCCTGGAGGACCCACCAGCAAGATACCCTTGGGGAGCTTTCCCCCCAGTTTCGTGAACTTTTCAGGGGTCTTGAGGAAATCGATCACCTCGACCAGCTCCTCTTTGGCCTCATCCACGCCAGCGGCATCGTCAAACGTCACCCCTACTTCGTCTTCCATATAAACCTTTGCCCTTTTCTTTCCCAGTGTCAGGAAGCTGCCTTGCTGGGCGGCAAACCGGCGCATCATGAAATACCAGACAGCAACAAGGAAAAGTACCGGAAAGAGCCAGGAGACCAGATTCCTCAAAAAGTGGCTCTCGATGACCCCCTTAAATGTGACGTTATACTTTTCCAAGAGCTGAGACAGATCCGGATCTACGCGCACGGTGGTAAATGCCTTTTCCACCTCCTTGCCGTCTTCAGTGACTCTTATCTTGCCCTGGATGCGATCCTGGGTGACGGCTACCTCCACCACACTTCCTGCCTCAAGGGCCTTGACAAATTCACTGTAGGGGATGCGTTCTACCGCAAACATCTGGACGATCAGGTTCTGGATGATCAGGACGATCCAGATTGCGATTAAGACATACCAGATAGAAAACTTATGCTGCTTTTCCATATGCGAGGCCTCCTTTCTTGCAGCCCAGGTACAAGGCCCTGAATCCTTACGCCTCAAAAGGCGTGCCTCTACCATTTTTCAGCATCAACAGGTGCAAGTAGGGAAAGGGAAGCGGTGAAGAAAGCAAGGCTGCCTCGGCCCTTTTGTTCTTGGCCGATAAACCCATCGTTGCAATGCTCCAATTGGGCCAAAACTCCTGAGTTCAAATCATACCATAAGAAAACCGCGGGCGGAAGGTCTTTCCTGTTTTCAGGCGACAGGAGCAAACTACTTTTTTGTTGACATGATATGTAGCCGGTTATATCTGTCGTTGCTGACATATATACATTTTTTGAAATGATTGGGTAACATGAGAAACCTTTTAGTCTCGTTGCTTGGTGCAATATTGTCAATTGTGGGGACACCTTTTATGAGCCTTGGGGCGGACAAGGTCATCAAGATGTCCACTACGACCAGCACGCAGACCTCGGGGCTTCTTGATGTGCTTCTCCCCGCATTCGCGAAGGATACGGCAATAGAGAGATCGGAAGAGCAC